>CAZVYI010000087.1:0-6738 GCA_964631755.1 uncultured Sphingobacterium sp.
GGATTGAAAAATCCCTGTGCGAGTCCGGGTATTTGATAATACTCCTCAAACGAAAATACAGTCAGCATGAACATAGCTGAAACCCAGCTACCATCAATCTTCCTGGGGAAGCTCATGAAGCCATTGAGCATGACATATCCATCGCATTGCGCAGCTACAGTAGCAGCAGCAGTTACTTTTGTATTGCTTCTTTCCAATCTTTCTAAAAAAGTCATTGTTACTACTCCGCCTTGCGACCATCCCGTTAGAAAAAAGGAAGTTGGTGTGATGCCAATTTTAGGTAAGATCAACTTTGTTACTTCATACATGTCGATGCAAGCTTGTTGTTGACTGCCAATCACCATGTATCCATCTTTTTCTTTGGACAGCCCCAATCCAAAGTAATCAGCACCAAAGACTACATATCCTTGTGCTGCGAATTGAGCAATCATCAATCTGGTTTCAAAAGATTTTTCCGGAAACGAAGGCACCAGCTCTTTTTCCATAGCCGTTCCATGCTGGTACGAGATGACTGGAAGGTGTTTCTCGGCCACTTCCGGAATAGCGATTAGCCCTGATGCCATAGTAGGTCTGTTGTTTTGTTCAGGGATGACCGATGGGTAAGTAATCCTGTATAGTTTTACTGCATTTTTTGCAGGGGTATAATTTTCTTTTGTGCCTGTCGCAGCTGGAATTTCAACATTTAATATATGATTCAATCTTGCAATATCATATCTGCCAATCAATTCATAATAAACAGCATTGGAAATAGATAGTGATTCGAGTTTTCCTTGTGATAGAACCTGGGTATTTATAAAAAGAATAAAAACACCAAGGGTATAAAGTCTAATTTTTTTCATTTTTGTGGATTAGTGCTGTAGGTTGATATAATTATGATTTCACGCTATCTAAGTTATGGGAATTTATGACTATTAGTTTATCTTTAGTCTTTACAAAGATTAACCAACAAAAGGACTCTCATGATAGCAACCAACAAGGGACTAACTGCTCTTGCATTTATTACTCTACACCTACTTTCTTGTAAAGAGCAAACGCAACAGAAGGAGCAAGTGGCTCCTGAAGTAATGACAGTTTCAGTAATTCAGAAATCAGTGCCAGTTTATGGCGAATACGTAGGCGAAACCTATGGCAAAGCAGATGTTGCAATACAACCTCAAGTGGATGGAACAATTATTGGTATTCATTTTACAGAAGGAAGCTTCGTTGCTAAAGGACAATTGCTGTACACTTTAGACGACGCGACCTTAAGAAATAAGGTTGAATTGGCCGAAGCGAGACATGCACAGGCGACTACGATGATGGTGAAGGCGAAAGCTGATCTTGATCGTGTTGAGCCATTGGCGACTATGAAGGCATTGAGTCAGCGTGAATTAGATGCTGCCAAAGCTGCTTATGAAGCTGCCAAAAGTGAAGTGGAAATTGCTTTTGCAGCCCTAAAAAATGCAAAAATTGATTTAGGCGATGCAACAATTGAGTCTCCCATCAGTGGTATTATTGGCATCAGCAAATTGCAGGTAGGTGATCACGTTGGGAAGCTGAACTTGGGGGAGCCTTTAAATATGGTTTCAGCTGTTGACCAGATCAGGGTGAGATTCACCATCAGTGAAGATGAATATTTGGAGTATGCAAGAAGAAGTAAAGGGACAGGAAAATTTATGGTTACAAATCAGTTGCCAATCACACTTTTGCTGAGTGATGGTACCGAGTATGAGCAAAAAGGTTCAATCAATTTTACAAACCGACAAATTGATCCCACTACAGGGTCTTTGTTGGTACAGGCTTTGTTTCCCAATTCAAGCCAATTGTTGAGACCCGGTCAATTTGTGAAAGTTCGCATACAAAAAGATCTTTATCCAGATGCAATTGTTGTACCACAACAAACCATCAATCAGCTCCAAAGCAAGTACCAGGTATTTATAGTCGACGATAGCAGTAAAATTAAACCCAGGTTGGTCGAAGTTGGACTACGGGTTGGCAGCAACTGGATTGTAAAGGATGGTTTAAAGCCTGGAGAAAAGGTGGCTATAGTAGGTAGTATGATGTTAAAACCAGCAATGCAAGTGCGTTCCAAGCAACTATCCTGGAATGCTGATTCAACTGATATTAAGTAATTACAACTCCATAAAATTTCTGCATGAGTGAGTTTTTTATTAGAAGGCCCATCTTCGCCATCGTCATTTCTATTTTGATTGTTATTCTGGGAGGATTGACCATGCTGGGTATCCCAGTTTCAAAATATCCAGAGATAACGCCACCTATGGTCCAGGTGACTGCCTTATACAATGGCGCCAATGCGGTGAACATGGAAGAAGCAGTAGCAACTCCATTAGAACAGCAAATCAATGGTGTAGAAGGAATGTTGTACATGAAGTCGATCAATGCAAATAACGGTACAACTTCAATACAGGTTTCTTTTGATGTAGGAACCGACTTGGATAAGGTGAACATGCTCACACAAAACAAAGTAGCCTCAGCAACACCCTTCTTGCCTGCTGAGGTAAAGAATATCGGGGTGAACGTAAAAAAATCACTTACGTTTCCGTTGGTGCTTGTATCCATGTATGCAAAGACTGGTGTGTATGATGCTTCGTTTATCAATAACTATGCATTCATCAATGTATTGGATGAATTAAAAAGAATCAAAGGTGTTGGTGATGTAGCAGTGATGGGTGGTGCGGAATATGCCATGCGTGTTTGGTTAAAGCCTGATCGATTAGCTGCATTGAATATAACTGTGAATGATGTAACCCGTGCAATGCGTGAGCAAAACAACATTATGCCGGGTGGAACTTTTGGTGATCAGCCAGCTGGAGCGGATGTTCGAAATACTTACACAGCATTGTTGCAATCGCGCTTGGTTTCTGAACAAGAGTTTGGAAATATTGTGTTGAAATCGAACAGCAATGGAGCGCAGGTAAGATTGAAAGATGTTGCTCGTGTGGAATTGGGATTACAAACCTATAATGTAAGCAGTTACATGGATGGTTTTCCAAGTTCCACTATTGCTGTTTATCAGATACCTGGTTCTAATGGAATTGAGGTGGCAAATCAGGTGAGAAAGAAAATGGATGAAATCAAAGCCAGGTTTCCACAGGGGCTCGAATATAAATTCTCATTGGATACTACAGAAGCAATTACAGCAGGTATCGACGAAATCCTACATACTTTGTTTGAAGCTGTAGTGTTGGTAATCTTGGTGGTGTTCTTATTCCTTCAAGATTGGAGAGCAACTTTAATTCCATTGCTGACTGTTCCTGTTTCCTTGATTGGAACATTTATGATTTTCCCACTGTTGGGATTTTCAATCAACACGCTTTCGTTGTTGGGTATGGTGTTGGCCATTGGATTGGTGGTAGACGATGCCATTGTTGTTGTTGAAGCGGTGATGCATCATCTCGAACATGGATTGTCGCCTAAAGAAGCCACCAAGAAAGCAATGAAAGAAGTAGGTGGACCTGTTGTTGCAATTGCAGTCATTCTTTGTGCTGTATTTATACCGGTCGCTTTATCAGGTGGCATAACAGGTAGGTTGTATCAACAGTTTGCAATTACTATTGCAATATCTGTTGCGTTCTCTGCTTTTAACGCATTGACATTGAGTCCAGCGCTTGCAGCTATTTTATTGAAACCACCAACACAGAAAAAAGGTGCATTGGCCAGATTCTTTGCTGCATTTAACCGCATGTTTGATAAGCTGACTTTCGGTTATACCAAAGTCGCTGGATTTGCTGCAAGAAAACTTGTATTTACAATTGGTATTCTTTTGGTGATTGTTTTCACAACAGGTGTTTTGGGTAAGTCAGTTAAATCAGGATTCCTTCCTGAAGAAGACGAAGGATATTTCTTGATGGCGATACAACTGCCTGATGCAGCATCGTTGAACAGGACAGAGGCAGTCAGCTCCAAAGTACAAAAACTATTATCAAAGATCGAAGGCATTGAGTCGGTTGCAATCATTAACGGGTACGATATCTTGTCGGGTACCGCAAATCCAAATACCGCAACAGCTTTCATGGTATTAGAGCCATGGGAAGAGCGTGAACACAAGGCTTCAGAATTGATTAAAAAAGCAAATGGTATAATGGCCAAACAAGTGACAGATGGAACGGCATTTGCTTTTGGTCCTCCCCCTATTCCAGGTTTAGGTAGTTCAGCAGGTTTCAGTTTGATGTTACAAGACCGTGGTGGAAATTCGCCACAGTACCTGGCTGAACAAACCAAGAGTTTTATTGCTGCTGCATCCAAGCGTCCAGAGATTGGAAGAATCACTACGTTCTATCGTTCCAATACTCCTCAAAAAAGTATTCAAGTGGATGAGGATAAAGTAGAAAAACTCAACATGAGTTTGTTGGAAGTCAATGGAAGTATTTCTGCTTTGTTAGGAGGTAGTTTTGTCAATAATTTCAATGCGTTTGGCCGACAGTACCGAACCTATGTACAAGCTGATGCACAATACAGAAGTAAGCCAGAAGATTTAGCAATGTTCTTTGTAAGAGATAACAAAGGCCAAATGGTTAATCTTTCTACTTTAGTGAAAGTGAAGGATACATCTGGACCATTATTCACCAATCACTTTAATATTTACCGTGCAGCTGAAATTTCAGGTGCACCTGCGCCAGGATATAGTTCTGCAGATGCTTTGAATGCCTTAGAAGAAGTGGCAAAAGAAACATTACCATCAGACATGGGGTACCAATGGAGTAATTTATCCTACCAGGAAAAAGAAGCTGGCGGAAAATCTTCTACTGCGTTTTTAATGGCTTTGGTATTTGTGTTTTTGATTCTTGCTGCTCAATATGAAAGTTGGAAATTGCCATTTAGCGTATTGTTAGGAACACCTTGGGCAGTGATGGGTGCATTATTGGGATTATACATTGGCGGATTGTTTGCAGCTACTTATGTCAATAACATTTTTGCACAGATTGGATTGGTGATGTTGATTGGTTTGAATGCAAAGAATGCTATCCTTATTGTCGAGTTTGCGAAACTCAAAATGGACGAAGAAGGCATACCTGCATTGCAAGCTGCCATTGAAGGAGCCAAGTTGAGGTTCAGGCCTATCTTGATGACTTCCCTTGCATTTATTCTTGGTGTTGTGCCGTTGTTGACAGCTACTGGAGCAGGATCCGAGGCTAGAAGAGTAATGGGAACAACTGTATTCAGTGGAATGGTTGTCGCCACCATCGTAGGGGTATTATTGATTCCAGCTTTATTTGTTTTAATAGAAGGAAGAAAGAAAGTACAACCGGTTGTGAAAGATGCATCAACTTCAAATTCAACTCATCATGCGTAAATCGTTTTATTCAATAGTCATATTAATTGTAACTGCAGTTGTTTATAACAGCTGCGTTGTTGGTCCACAATACGCAACACCTCAGCAAAACCTGCCCAAAGATTTTGGAACAGGTATTCAGGCTGATTCAACAAGCTTGGTAAAATGGTTTGATTTGTTTGGGGATACTACCTTGCAAAATATCATCAAAACCACTTTGCAAAACAACAAAGACTTAGCAACTGCTGCTGCCAGGGTGGATGAAGCCAGGTTTCAATTGGATATCATTCGGGTAAACACATTACCATCTTTTGGCTATTCGGTACAGACAGGCGGGGGCAAGGCAGATCCTAATGCAATCAAGGTTGCAGGTGGATTTAATTCTGGCGTGAACAAAGCATTTGGTGTATTGAACTGGGAATTGGATTTATGGGGAAGATTGAAAAGATCGACTGAAGCAGCCAGAGCACAATTGTTAGCGCAAGAGTCGGTACAAAATGCATTAAAAGTAAGCTTGGTGGCTGAAGCTGCCAGTGCCTATTTTTTATTGTGTGATTTGGACAATCGATTGTTAATAGCTAAACGTACTGTTGAAAGCAGAAAAGAGTCAAGCCGAATCATCAATGAAAGATTTGAAAAAGGGTATGTGGCTGAGTTAGATAAGTTGCAAGCTGTTCAACAGGAAGCTTTAGTTGCTGCTTTGATTCCAAATATCAAAAGGCAAATTGTACAAGTTGAAAATACATTGAATGTGTTGATGGCAAGAATGCCACAATCGATTGCTAGGGGACAATCATTGTTTTCTCAAGCTATTCAACCTGCTATTCCAGTCGGCTTACCTTCTCAATTATTAGAAAGAAGACCAGATATCATTGCCGCAGAGCAATCTTTAAAAGCCCAGTTTCAACGCATTGGAATTGCTAAAGCTTCTATGTTTCCTACATTATCATTAACTGGATTACTAGGCTTTGCTAGTCCACAACTTAGTTCCATGCTAAATGGAGGATTTGTTGCCAATGGATTTGCAGGTATCACCGGACCGATTTTCCAATTTAACCAAAACAAGAATAGGGTTTTGGTTGAACAAAAGAGAACTGAACAGGCACAATTGCAATATGAACAAACTGTAATCAGGGCTTTTGCAGATGTCAACAATGCACTTGTGCAGAACAGTACTTTTGCTGAAGAATTTGCAAGAAGAAAAGAGCAAACCGATGCAGCTTCTAAAGCATACGGATTAAGTAAAGCGCGATACGATTATGGCTATACTTCATACCTTGAAGTGCTGATACAGGAAAACAGTTTGTTCGATGCAGAGCTACAGGTATCTGCATTGTACCAGCAAAGATTAAATGCCATGGTTAATCTCTACCGATCTTTAGGCGGTGGATGGGAGTAGATTTTTTAATGTGCTTTTAAAAACGCAATAGCCTTTGAATAAGAATCTGCTGCTGCATCTGCTTTGA
>CAZVYI010000088.1:0-6681 GCA_964631755.1 uncultured Sphingobacterium sp.
TGAACCGTTGGGCTTCTCCAAAATACTTAATTGGTGAAAGCTATGGTACTGGTAGAGTTTCTGGTTTAGCACTTGAATTGCAAAATACACATTGGATGTTTGTCAATGGGGTCATCTTGGTTTCACCAACAACATTGGGTATTGAGAGAGGCACAGTGATGAATGCAGCTTTGCGTTTGCCTTATTATGCCGCGACTGCCTGGTACCACAAGCAACTACCAGCAGATTTGCAAGCAAAAGATCTTACAGACATGTTACCTGAGGTAGAGAAGTTTACCATTGATGAATTGATGCCTGCTATGACCCGAGGAGGTTTTTTAGAGGAGAGTAAGAAAAAAGAGATCGCCAAGAAAATGGCAAGGTATTCAGGTATATCTGAGCAAGTGATTTTACAAAACAACCTTGATGTTGCATTGGGTTTGTTCTGGAAAGAATTGTTGAGGGATGAAGGGTATACGGTTGGTCGCTTAGATTCCAGATATAAAGGGATTGATAAAAAAGATGCAGGTGAACAACCAGACTTTAATGCAGAATTGATTTCATGGGAACATTCATTTACGCCTGCAATCAATATGTATATCAGAGAAGAGTTGAAGTACAAAACCGATTTGAAATATTATGTATTTGGTCCCGTTCAACCCTGGGACAGATCTGGTGATAAAACTGGAGAAAATTTAAGATTAGCAATGGCTGAAAATCCATTTTTACATGTATTGGTGCAGTCGGGTTACTACGACGGCGCATGCGACTATTTCAATGCGCAATATAATTTGTGGCAGATGGATCCTAGTGGAAAGTTAAAAGACAGAATGAGTTGGGAAGGATACAGAAGCGGTCACATGATGTATTTGCGCAGACCTGATCTTGAAACAAGTAATCAAAGCTTGAGGGACTTCATCAAAAAAACTACTCCAAAGCCTGGTCAGTCTGCAAAGTACTGATAGGGTCTAAATTCGCTGTATGCTAAAATTGCATTGTTTTATAAACTTCTTGCTGCTCTTGTTGATTGCACAACCTTCAATAGCACAGCAAGAAGTTTTTCCATTTAAGGGTAAACTCATCATTATTGGTGGTGGAGATATTTTAGATACCATGTATAATCTTTTTGCAAAAGAGATTGGTGGTAAGGATCAGCCTATTGTTTACATTCCGACTGCCACAGATGATGAACCATGGATTCAAGCGGGAGAACACTTGGTAAAATTTACCAGTCGCGGTTTCACCAATCTTACCACTGTTCATACGCGCGACAAACAAAAGGCAAATGATCCTGTTTTTATTGATCGTATTCGCAAAGCAAAAGGAGTTTTTATTGGCGGTGGTGATCAGGCTAATATTGCTAATGCATTTCTTGGAACAGCTGTCCACCAAGAACTATTTGCATTGTTGAACCGTGGTGGAATTATTATGGGTACATCTGCAGGTGCAACCATCATGGGGGATATAATGATTACAGGTTGGGAGCAACGAAAGGCGCCAAATGTTTTGCATACTTATCCACCCGGACTCGCCTTTATGAAGAACACATCAATTGATCAGCATGTGCTGGTCAGAAACAGACAGTTTGATTTAGTCCCAGTGCTAGAGTCGAAGCCCAATTTATTGGGGATTGCAATAGATGAATCAACTGCAGCAATAGTTGAAGGAAATAAAATTGGAGTCGTAGGTAAATCTTATGTTATGATTTATGATCAATCCAATTGGAAACAGCAAATTGCAGAATGGGGTCGCGTTTATAAACCTTTTTTAATGATGCAAGAAGGAACAAGCTTTGATTTGAAAACGCGAAAAACCAGTAAATAGTTTTTCTGCTTATTTGGATTCAAAAACTTTTTTCAATAATGCTGTAGTTCTTGCAGCAGGATCAATTCTGATTTGTTTTTCCTGCTCAGCAATCTGTCTGAAAGCAGCTTGTAATGCTTTTTCAGTTACATAACCAGCTAAATCTGTATTCACCTTCTGAAAGCTTATTTTATTATAAGAGGTCATTAGGTTAGTCCAGTGTTTTGCAGCTCCCGAATTTTCCAGAGACTCTTGGATGACAGGTCTAAAGGCATTAGTTAGTGATAGGGAAGTAGCATTTCTAAGATATGAAGTTGCCGCGGTATCAGGTCCTCTCAGAATTTGTATGGCATCTTTTATTTCCATTTCTCTAATGGCATCTATAAAAATTGGCGCTGCTCTTTTCATTGCATCTTCTGCACCTCTGTTCATGCTAAGCATAGCTTCATCTACTTTTGCGCCTAAACCTATACCACGAAGCGCCTTTTCAACTCGTTGTGCTTCTTGTGGGATAACAATTTTATACAATGGGTTTCCCCAAAAACCATTTTCCAATGATAGTTCTGATACACCTTTGTTGACTCCGCTTGAAAGCGCTTCTTTAAGTCCTGCAATAATTTCAGTTTGACTGACCTTGGCTTGGCTTATACCTGTTGTTTCTTTAGCCTTGTTGATAAGTGATTTAAGTTGTTGAGCATTTATATTCAAAGACGTGCTCAATAAAATAAGGATAAGAAATATGTTTTTCATTGGAGGATATTTGACTGTAAAAATAACAAGAGTCAACTGTCCTCATTATATAGCGATTTATATTTTTTAGTTAAAATGTAATAAATGAGATTATTGTATTTATGACAGGATTTGGATTTTCTTCCATCGGTACATGTCCCGTTTTTGGAATAATCAACAACTGGCTGTTTTGAATGTCTTTCTGAAATAAATGAGCATTGCTTACATCAATCAATTGATCATCTTCGCCCCAAATAATCAAGGTAGGGGTTTGAATATTTTTTATCTTTTCACTGCCTCCAGATTTTCGTTGCTTGAAAATATCAAGTGTGGCTTGTCGATTTCCTTTTCTTAACAGTAAATCATAGTATCGATTCACAAGATCTTCTGAAACCTTTGTTTTGTCTGAATAAACATCTTCTACACTTTTTCTGATGATGCCACGTGGAGTAAAATTCAACAATACATCTCCAACTACAGGCATCGAAGCAAGTTTGAAGCCTATGTTTCCTTTTTCATTTTTCTTGGGATAGCCACCAGAATTGATGAGGATCAATTGTTTTACTTTATTAGGGTAGCGAAGCACTTGATTCCATGCAATACTTCCTCCCAATGAATTGCCTGCGATGATATATTGTTGAACTCCAATTGCATTAAGAAAAGCATCGATGAATTGGTTGTAAAAGTCGATTGAATAATCACGTTGAGGATGTGGTCCGGTTAAGCCAAATGCAGGTAGGTCAAGTCTTATTATTCTTTTTTTAGCAACAATAGCGGGCACAATGCTATCCCATGTATGCAGACTTGAAGAAGTGCCATGAATCAGTACAAGGGGTATACTGTCATTTTGATTTCCCTCATCTCTATAGTGAACACTGATACCTTGTATATTAATGAATTTGGATTGTTCATTGGTGTATTTGTTTTTTAATTCTTCAAATGGGATATCGCTTTTATATAAAAATGCAAGAAGAGCTGAAATACCAATGAATACAACAAATACAATTTTCTTTACCATTGTGATATATTTAATTATTCGGACGATTAAATTCAATGCCTATTTCTTGTCCCACTGAAACAGAAGTATGACGAACCATGATATCCAAACCTGTACCAGCGATATTCAGCTTTAATTTATAATGGTTGCCAAAGAATAATTTTTGTTCTATAGTTGCACATGCACTGTTGTTTTCTTTCTTAACTATAGCAAATTCTTCTGTTCTAAAATAGAACCTGCTGGCAGGAAGATTCAATGTTTTTCTAAGTGGGCTATCTTGTTTTATATAGTTATAATCACCAAGTAGTCCAGCTGTATACGAATTGACAGGATTCAAATAAATCTCCTCAGGTGATCCCGTTTGAATCATTTGCCCTTCTTGAAGAACGATGATTTGATTAGCCCATGAAAGAATGTTAGCAGGGTCGTGCGAAACCAATACGACTGTCGTTTTTTTACTTTCGCAGAGTTCATTGATAATCCCATTGATAATTTTGTTGTTGGATAAATCGAGGTTGGTAAATGGTTCATCCAGCAATAACAATTTCGGGTTACCCACTAATACCCTGGCAAGTGCTATACGTTGTCTTTCACCACCAGAGATGGCATTGGTTTTTCTTTTTAGCAGGTGTTCAATTTTACAGAGCTGGTAAATTTCGTTAGCTTCATGTTGTTCCATTTTATTGGACATATCAAGCAGTTCCTCAACTCTATAGTTGTTGAGTAGCTCAAAATGCTGAGAGAGGTAGCCGATTTTTTTATGACCGGGTATCAATACTTCATTCGGACCTTCAATCCTTTTGTTTTCAAAAATGGCTTCTCCTGATGAAGGTTGAACCAAGCCGGCCATAATTTTCATCAAAGTACTTTTGCCTGAGCCAGTTTCACCAATGAGGGCAGTCCTGCTGAATGGTTCAATCAACAGGTTGATGTTGTCTAATATCTTACGATCACCTTCATTTCTGACAATCTTACTAAGTCTGAGTAGTTCCACTGCACAAAGGTAAAGGGTTGTGTATGCACTTCTCGCATAAATCAGTAAATTGAATACACAATTCAAGTTTATGAAAAAGCTTTTCCTGTTGTTGATCTCCTTTGTTGCTCTTCAAATTTCTCAGGCACAAAAAAAATATTCGGATAAAGAGGTGGAAGCCATGAAGCTTCAGTTGTCTGATGTTGTTGGTAAACATGCAAAGGATATACAGGTGATGGTCGATCAGATATTCAGCTATTCTGAATTGGGTTTCCAAGAATGGGAAACATCAGCGTTTATCATTTCAGTGCTAGAGAAAAATGGGTTTACAGTCGAGAAAGGTATTTCTGGAGTTCCTACAGCATGGATGGCTAAATGGGGTTCAGGTTCACCTGTCATTGCATTGGGAAGTGATGTGGATTGTATTCCCAAAGCTTCACAAAAGCCTGGCGTTGCTTACAGGGCGCCGATTGTCGATGGTGCTCCAGGTCATGGTGAGGGGCATAATTCCGGACAAGCAGTGATTATTTATGCTGCCATTGCCATGAAGGAAATGATGGAGAAACAAAAAATACCAGGAACGATTGTCATTTGGCCTGGTATTGCTGAGGAATTGGTTGGTACAAAAGCATGGTACATCAGAGATGGCTATTTTAAAAATGTTGATGCTTGCATCTTTACACATGTCAGTGGTGATTTTACTTCTGACTATGGAGATAATGGTGGAAATGGATTGGTGAGTGTTCGTTTTGATTTTGATGGTGATGCTGCACATGCTGCTGGAGCGCCCTGGAGAGGCAAGAGTGCATTGGATGCTGTAGAGTTGATGAATGTGGGATGGAACTATAAACGTGAGCACTTGAAACCAACCAACCGTTCGCATTATGTAGTAGTGGATGGTGGTGATCAACCAAATGTTGTACCTTCTAAAGCCAGTGTCTGGTATTATTTCAGGGAAAGAACATATGAGGATATCAAAGCCAACTATGAAGCAGGAATCAAGATTGCACAAGGGGCAGCTATGATGACCAACACAAGCGTTAGTTATCAAATATTGGGAACAGCCTGGCCTGGGCATTTTAATAAGCCATTGGCCGAAGCGATGTATAACAACATCAAAAGAGTGGGCATGCCACAGTGGGATGACAAGGACATGGCCATGGCCAGGGCTGTGCAGAAACTGGTAGAGGCACCTGCAAAAGATAACCAAGGCAGACCCATAGATGGGTTAAGAACAAACCCTGATAGTATTAAAGGGTCCGTTGCTTTTTCATGGGGTGGAGGTTCTGATGATATCGCTGATATTTCCTGGAATGTTCCGACTATCGTTTTGCGTTTTCCAGCGAATATACCTGGCACAAAAGGACACCACTGGGCTGATGCCATTGCCATGGCTACTCCTATTGCACACAAGGGTTCATTGGCAGGTGCAAAAGCTACAGCTTTAACTTTGTTGGATTGCTTTACTAATCCAACTGTCGTGAATGAAGCAAAAAAATATTTTAAAGAGGTGCAAACAAAAGATGTCCAGTACAAACCATTTATTACGGAAAAAGATCCTCCTGCTATTCATTTGAATCAAGGCATCATGCAGCAATACAAGGATCAACTGAAGAAGTTTTATTATGATCCGTCCAAGTATGCAACTTATTTAGATCAACTTGGAGTAACTTATCCAACAATCAATAAATAATTTTATAACGATACCAGATAATCAAAATGAGCAACAAACAAAACAGAAGAAATTTTTTGAGTACTGCATCATTGGGTGCAGGTGTATTTGCTTTTTCGTCCTTTAGCAATGATCAGCAATATGATATTCCCAGTAGCATAGAACGCTTGAAGCCCATGGTTGATGGTGTTGTGCCGATTAGTGTTGATGAAAGAAAAAAACGAATTGCAAAAGCTCAGCAATTGATGGCTGAACAAAAGATGGATGCCATTTTTATGGAGGGAACTGTAACCTGTTCTTATTTTACTGGAATGCGTTGGGGACAAAGTGAGCGCACATTTGGTGTAGTTATTCCTGCAAAAGGTGCCATAGCTTATGTTTGTCCCAAGTTTGAAGACGACCGCGCAAAAGAGCTCATCAATCCAGTATTTGGTGATGAATTGCGTTGCTGGGAAGAACATGAGAGTCCCTATGATCTTATTTTTAAAATTGTAAAAGACCGAGGAGTTAAATACAGAAGAATTGGGA
>CAZVYI010000089.1:0-6455 GCA_964631755.1 uncultured Sphingobacterium sp.
GAAAGAAATAAAAATGAACAATAAAAGTAAAAGCATGAAACGTTGGGGTATACTGATGATGGCTGTCCTCTTGCTTACCACAGGTAATCTTCAGGCGCAGAAAAGCTACAAGCTATCCGCAAAACAAGCTGTAGATCTTGCATTAAAAAACGTAACAGAATTAAAGAACCTTGAAATCGACAGGGAGCTTCAAATCTCTAAAAATAAGGAATACATCGCACAGGCATTTCCGCAAATAACAGGTTCAATTTCCACACAGCACTTCTTCAGCATTCCAGTAACGCTGCTTCCAGATTTTATTTCACCTTCAGTCTATCAAGTGCTGGTTGACAATGGCGTAAGGAACGGAACAGGTTCTCCGATCACCAAACCAAATGATCCTCCTCAATTCTTCCCTGCCCAATTTGGTGTTCCTTGGCAATCAGCTGCAAGTGTACAATTTCAACAAATACTTTTTCAACCTGATTTATTCATTGCAATTGCTGCAAGAAAAAAAGCTGTTGATCTTACAGAAGCCAATATCCGTGCAATGGATGATTCGGTAAAAAGTAATGTTTACCGCGCTTATTACAGCGTTTTGATTGCTGAAAAAAGAAAGAGTTATCTCGAGACAAGCATAAAACGTTTACAAAAATTAAAATCTGATCAGGAAAAATTATTTAAAAATGGGTTTGCTGAAAGGTTAGATATCGATAAAACACAAGTGTCATTAAATAACCTTACCTCTACCAACAACCAAATTGAAAAACTAATTGAAATCGGCTATGCCTCATTAAAGTTTGCAATGGCCATCGAGCAAAAAGATAGTTTACAGTTAACCGACTCTCTTTCTGAAGAATCTGTGAAAAAGGATTTACTTGAAATGACCAACTTCAAGTACACAGATAGAGACGAGATTCAACTCTTGAATGTTGTGAAAGATTTACAAAAACTGGATATCAAGCGTAACAAATTGTCTTATACACCAACAATTGCTACTTACTGGAACTATAGCAGAAATGCTTTAGGGCAAGATTTTAATTTATTCAACTTCCAGGATAAATGGTTCAAAGCATCTGTTTGGGGCATCAACATGAGCATCCCGATTTTTGATGCAGGTCAAAAAGGCCAACGCATCAGACAAGCAAGACTTAATCTGGAGAAAACAAGCAATACCATTGAAAACCTGCAACGTGCTATAGATTTACAACTTTCAGCATCCTCTATTCTGTTTAAAAATGCTCTACTCACCCTTGACGTGCAAGATAGAAATGTAGATTTAGCTGAAAAGGTATACAACACAACCTTAAAAAAATATGAGCAAGGTCTAGGGTCAAGTTTTGAATTACTACAAACCGAAACAGAACTGGAAAACGCTCAATCCAACTACTTTCAGGCATTGTATGATGCAGTCAGTGCAAAAATTGCCTACACCAAAGCCCTTGGAAAACTTTAATCACAAAAAGAATACACTATAATATGAAACAGTTTTTATTGATCTGCACGTTGTTTTTATTAGCAGCCTGCTCTGGCAACAAAGAAGAGAACAAAGATTTAGCTGGGAAGAAAGCAGAACTGGAAAAGCTCACCAAAGAGCGCGATGCAATTGCGGCAAAAATCACGGCACTCGAAGCTGACATTCTAAAATTATCTGGTAATACAGTTACGGAAAAAGCAAAACTTGTTGAAGTAACTGAATTGATCAACCAGGATTTTGCTCACTATATTGAACTTCAAGGTAAGATTACAACTGAAAATGTTTCATATGTTACACCAAGAGGAATGGGTGGACAAGTAAAGTCCATTTATGTTAAAGAAGGTGATAATGTGAAAAAAGGTCAGTTACTCATGAAACTGGAAGATGGCATCATCCAGCAAAATATCAAACAAGTAGAAAGCCAGCTTGCATTTGCTAAAAATATTTTCTCGCGTCAGGAGAATCTTTGGAAAGAAGGAATAGGAACTGAAGTTCAATACCTATCAGCAAAAAACAATGTAGAATCACTCGACAAACAACTCGACCTGGTAAAGGAACAACTGAGCACAACATCAGTATATGCTCAGGTTTCTGGAATCGTTGAAGATGTCAGCATCAGAGTAGGTGAAACTTTCATGGGTTCACCAATGGCGGGTATTACCATTGTCAACCCAAGTGCAATGAAGGCCGTTGTTGATGTTCCAGAAAACTACGTTTCAAAAATCAGAAAAGGAATGCCGGTGGTGATAAGCGTTCCAGACCTTAACGAGTCGTTTAATTCCAGCATTAGCTTGATCAGTGAAACCATCAATGTTACATCAAGAAGTTTTGTTGCTGAAAGCAAAGTAGGTGGAAATAGAAATCTCAAGCCTAATCAGATTGCAATTGTAAAAATCTTAGACCACGAAGCCAAAAACGCTATTGTAATTCCAGTAGAGACTGTTCAATCAGATGAAAAAGGCAAATACGTATATGTTGCTACACAAGAAGGTAACAAGACTGTTGCCAGAAAAAGAGCAGTTACTATAGGTGAATTCTATGATGAACTGATTGAAGTAAATGGAGGTCTTGCAACAGGCGATAAACTAATTACCAAGGGCTATCAAGGCTTGTACGACGGTCAGTTGATTTCAAAAATGAATTAATCGAATTGCAGATAAAGTCAAAAACTGAATATGGACAACTCATCAAATCAGAACCCAATTACTAAATTGCTCCACAATGCTAAAACATTTGGACCAACAGATTGGGCAATTAAAAATAAAACGGCCGTCTACCTCATTACGCTCATTCTTTCCATCTGGGGTATTGGGCTTTTCATATCCTTACCAAAAGAACAATATCCGGATGTAGTAATTCCTAACATATACGTTCAAACTGTTTATGTAGGTAACTCACCTAAAGAGATAGAAAGCTTGGTAACACGACCCATCGAAAAACAATTGAAGGGTATCACGGGAGTAAAAATCAATAAAATTACTTCCAACTCTTTACAGGATTTCTCTGCCATTATTGTTGAATTCAGCACATCAGTTAAAACCGATGTAGCACTTCAAAAAATGAGAGATGCAGTAGATAAAGCCAAAAAAGATTTACCAACTGATCTTACCCAAGAGCCTGTAGTGCAGGAAATCAGTCTCTCTGAGTTACCTATCATGGCCATCAACCTCAGTGGTGATTATGATGAAGTTAAACTGGGTGATTTTGCAGATCAACTCAAAGAAAAAATTGAAGAGCTTTCAGAAATCACAAGAATCGATGTAGTTGGTTCACCTGAAAGAGAGATCCAGATCAATATGGATCGGTATAAAATGGAAGCAGCAAGAGTTGGCTTCACGGATGTAGAACAGGCAATTCAAAGAGAAAATGCAGATATCTCAGGTGGTTTGCTGGAAGTAGGCGATCAAAAACGTGCGCTGCGCTTGAATGGTCAGTTCAGGTCTTCACTTGATTTGAACAATGTAATTGTAAAAAATATTTATGGCGCTCCTCTATATTTAAAGGACATCGCTAATATAACAGATACTGTTAAAGAAAAAGAAAGCTTTGCACGTTTAAATGGTAAAAACGTAGTTACGCTCAGCATCATCAAGCGTTCTGGTGAAAACCTGATCAATGCCTCTGAGAAAATCAACAAAATAGTTGAAGAAATGCAGAGCTCTGTTTTCCCAAAAGATTTGAAGATCAATATTACCGGTGACCTGAGCATCAAAGCATCAGCTGCATTTGACGAACTTGTCAATTCAATTGTAATAGGATTCATACTGGTAATGATCATCCTCATGTTCTTCATGGGTGTAACCAACTCATTCTTTGTGGCACTTTCAGTTCCACTAAGTATGTTCCTCGCATTCATTCTTCTTCCTTCAGCAGATTTTATTGTCGGTTCGAATGTTACCCTGAACTTTATTGTGCTCTTTGCACTGTTATTTGGGCTCGGCATTGTGGTAGATGATGCCATTGTGGTAATTGAAAATACACACAGAATCTTCTCACAAGGAAAAGGAAAAATCAGCAGTGTTGATGCTGCGAGATATGCAGCTGGAGAAGTTTTTGTTCCTGTATTGGCTGGAACACTCACCACACTCGCTCCTTTCATTCCTCTACTCTTTTGGCCAGGCATCATCGGTAAGTTTATGATTTATTTACCTACGATGCTCATTTTTACACTCACTGCTTCTTTGATTGTTGCCTACATCATGAACCCGGTTTTTGCTGTAGATTTCATGGCACATGAAGAGCACGGTGTACAAAAAAAATCACTTGTCTTCAAGAAACCATTGTTCTGGTTGTTGTTGATCATTGGAGGGCTCTTTGATTTGGCTGGATACGGAAGTGATATGAGCAACTACAGATTTGTAGGAAATCTTCTTATCTTCTTCAGTTTATTAATGGTATTGAACAGTTATGTACTGACTGACGCAATTAATTTCTTCCAGAACAGGTTGTTACCTGCAATGATGAATAAATACGAACAACTTTTAAAATGGACCACCGTTGGCTGGAGACCAGTTAAAATGTTGATTGGCACATTTGCACTACTCATCTTTTCATTTGTTTTCTTTGGCATGCGCAATGTACCAGTCGTTTTGTTTCCACAAGGTGACCCCAACACTGTTTATGTTTATCTGAAATTACCAGCAGGTACCGATGTAAAATATACTGATTCCGTAACCAAGGTCTTGGAATCAAGAATCAATAAAGTATTGGGTACCGACAATGGAAAGAAGAATGAATTGGTAGAAAGTGTAATTGCCAATGTTGCGGTGGGCGCAAGTGACCCCAACAGTGGTGATAGAAGTACTAGACCGGAACTTGGTCGTATTCAAGTGAACTTTGTGCCATTTGAAGAGCGAGATGGAAAAGGAACAATTGGCTATTTGGATGGAATCAGAGAAGCGATTAAAGGAATTCCTTCTGCTGAAATCAGTGTTGCACAAGAAAGCAATGGTCCGCCCACACAATCTCCAATCAACATTGAAATATCTGGAGATAATTTCGAAGACCTGACCAGCACCGCCATCAATTTGAGAAACTACCTCAATGATAAAAACATACCAGGTGTTGAAGAATTGAAAATAGATATCGATTTCTCTAACCCTGAAATCACTTTGGAAATAGACCGTGAAAGAGCATTGATGCAAGGTATTTCTACCGGACAGGTTGGACTTGAAATCAGGACGGCTTTGTTTGGTAAGGAAATATCAAAATTGAAGATTGGCGAAGATGAATATAAAATCATCATCAGAAATGATGCATCGCAAAGAAAAACACTTTCGGAATTACTCAACATGCGCATCACTTACCGCGACTTCACTACAGGACAGATAAAACAAGTTCCTATCAGTGCAGTAGTTAAAGCAGACCTGAGCAATACCTACGGAAGTATTAAACGAAAAAATCAGAAACGTGTAATTACAATCTTCTCTAACGTACTTACTTCACAAGGTTTCACACCTCAAGCAGTAAACGAAGAGATTAAAAAACAAATCGATGCTTTCAAATCAAAACCTGAAGGTGTAACCATTGCGCAGACTGGAGAGGGAGAACAACTGGCTGAAACTGCAGCTTTCTTGCAGAATGCCTTGTTCATTGCAGTGGGACTCATCCTTTTGATTCTTATCCTGCAATTCAATTCCTACAGCAGGACAGTCATTGTACTTTCTGAAATCTTCTTTAGTTTGATTGGTGTGCTTTTGGGATATGCGATCTTCAGATCAACTTTTGCAGTGGTGACCACAGGTATCGGTATTATTGGGTTATCTGGAATTGTTGTTAAAAACGGTATCCTTGTAATTGAATTTGCCGACGAACTCAGGTCGAGAGGAATGAAAACAAGAGAAGCTGTAATCGAAGCTGGTAAAACACGTATTGTACCAGTTTTATTAACTGCATTGGCTGCAATTCTTGCGCTGATTCCTTTGGCTATTGGCTTCAACATCAACTTTGTAACCATGTTCTCAGACCTGAACCCACACATCTTCTTCGGAGGTGATAATGCAGCGTTCTGGAAGCCTTTGGCACTGACCATCATCTGGGGATTGATCTTTGCCTTCTTTATGACCTTGCTCATTGTACCTGCGATGTATTTGATTGCAGAGCGATTAAAACGCCCAATGAATAAGTTCTTCAAAGGAAAATGGATTTCAATTCTAGGATTAACGGGGCCTTTCTTCTTCCTGCTCACTGGTGTAGTTTACCTAACAAGAAAATTACAAGGCAAGCCAGTATGGAATGGTAAGATGCAACCTAAATCTTAAAAACTTCGTCTTCAACTAAAAAAATTGAAAATGGAACAATACAGTACAAGATCCAACCATGAAATCGACTATAAGATTGTTGGTGAAGAAATGCAATATGTTGAAATTGAATTAGACCCGAATGAAACAGCCATTGCAGAAGCGGGAAGCTTTATGATGATGGAAGATGGGGTTCAAATGCAAACCATATTTGGGGATGGTTCAGGACAGAACCAAGGCGTTTTCGGAAAATTGTTTTC
>CAZVYI010000090.1:0-6360 GCA_964631755.1 uncultured Sphingobacterium sp.
AAAAACGACAAGCGATTTCAGGTTACCACTGAACGCAGACTTGTAGAAGAAGTTAGGGTATCCAAGCCCACCGTGAAGCCTTAATGTAAAAGGGTTGTGTGTGATGTTTTAGTAGATTGGGGTTATAAACTACTTTTAAAAAGCACACAGCCCTTTTCTTTTTTATACCCATAAAAATAAATTTGCAACATTGATGCATATCCTTATATTTGCAACATTATTGCAAAATCTAAATTTATGAGAGTATTAAAATTGACTGCATTAGTGTTATTGATTGCGATTTCGAGTTGTAAAAAAGATGCTCTTCCTCCAAATGAAGAAGAGTTGATTACGACAGTTGTTATTGAGCTTACAGACAATCAAGGTGTTAAGAGTACTTTCTCTTTTAAAGATCTTGATGGTGAAGGAGGTAATGCTCCATCTCAGTTTGATCCAATAGTCTTGGGTCTTAATAAAACCTATTCTGGTAAAGTAAAGTTTCTAAATGAAAGTGTAAGTCCAGCAGATGATATTACTGCTGAAATTCTTGCTGAAGCAGATGACCACCAGTTGTATTTTACCCCATCTACTTCAAATCTTAGTGTTTCAATTTTGGATAAGGATAGCAAGAATCTACCCCTTGGCTTAAATTCTACTTGGACTACAACTACAGCCGCTACAGGAACGTTAAACGTTACCTTAAAACACAAGCCGGGTGTGAAAGCTGCTAATGATCCAGTTACAAAAGGTGAAACTGATGTCTCTTTAGATTTTCAGTTAACTATTAAGTGATTCTCTGAATAATGTCTAAAAAACCCCTTCTGGGGTTTTTTTTAGCACAAAATAATAAATGCAACATTGTTGCAATTGTATAAAAAATAAGATATGCTGATTGCTGAAAATCTCTCAAAAAACTACGCTAGTAAAGTAGCATTGAATAATTTAAACCTGAACATATCTTCAGGGGAAGTATTTGCTTTGCTGGGTCAAAATGGTGCAGGAAAAACAACCACCATAAATTTATTTCTTGGTTTTGTTACACCAACAAGTGGTTCAACTAAAATCAATGGTATTTGTGTTCAAGAAAATCCTGTTTTATCAAAAAAATATCTGGCATATGTTCCTGAAACAGTAATGTTATATCCTACTTTATCTGGAATAGAAAATCTCTCTTTTTTCGCTGCGCTTGGTGGCTTTTCATATAGTAATGATGAGTTGAAGGTATTTCTTTTAAAAGCAGGATTACAAAATGATGCTCACGAACAGAGACTTGAGGGTTATTCAAAGGGGATGCGACAAAAAGTTGGAATCGCAATTGCTTTAGCAAAACAAGCAAAGGCATTACTTCTAGATGAACCTACTAGTGGTCTTGATCCTAAGGCCTCAAATGAGTTTAGTGAAATCATTGCCGAATTATCAAAAAGTGGTGTTGCTGTATTAATGGCAACACACGACATTTTTCGAGCAAAAGAAATTGCGCATCGAATAGGCATTATGAAAGAAGGGAATCTCGTATCAGTAATTGATGCAAATACTATTTCAGCAAATGAGCTTGAAAAACTTTATCTGCAAACGGTATGAAAAACATTGGTTTAATTGCAAAAAATGAATTTCGCTCACTCGTTAAAGGTGCGAGATTTAAAGTGCTTTCAGTATTGGTGCTTATTTTAATTGTGCTTTCAGCTATTGGAGGCTATACATCCTATCAAAGCATCAAAAGGGAAAGACAATTGGCTCAAAAAGAAGTAAGATCCTCTTGGTTGAATCAAGAAGAGAAAAATCCTCACTCTGCAGCACACTATGGAACTTTTGTTTTTAGGCCAAAATCAATTCTTTCGTTCTTTGATTTTGGTGTAGATACTTATGTAGGGAATAGCATTTTTCTTGAGGCACACCGACAGAATGATTCAAAATTTTCTGCAGCTTCGGAGAGTTCTTCAAATATCAGATTTGGAGAAATGTCATTGGCGTTTATACTCCAGGTTTTAATTCCGTTAATGATTATTTTTTTTGGATTTAATTTGGTGACACAAGAAAAAGAGGGAAAAACCTTAAGACTTATTTTGAGTCAGGGTATTGCATTGAGGCAAGTTGTGTGGGGGAAAATACTCGGCTTATATGCTGCTGTAATACTTCTTGTATTACCTGCTCTTGTTGTTCTTTATTTTATTGGAAAATCCAATCTTGATCTTGATATTCATAGAGATTTTTATCAAAGACTTACATTAATTGGTTTGTTTTACTTTCTTTATTTTTTTCTTTTCTCAGCCATTGCCATATATGTTTCAGGTGTATCAAAATCATCAAAAAATGCATTGCTTTCATTACTTGGATTATGGATTATGATTTGCTTGTTGATTCCCAAAGTTTCAGCGAATCTTGGTGTATCGTTAAATAAAGCGCCATCTGCTTTTGAATTTAGACAGGCAATTGCAAAAGATGAAGAAAATGGAATCGATGGGCATAATCCTTCTGACAAAAGATTTGAAAGATTAAAAGATAGTGTTTTATTGGCCTATAAGGTAAAGGCTATTGAAGAATTGCCAATAAATTTCAATGCGGTTGCCATGCAAGAGGGGGAAAAGTATTCTTCCATGATTTACAATAAGCATTTTAATCATTTAAAACAGGCTTATGAAAAACAAAATTTAGTATCTGCTTATGCTTCATTGATTAATCCATACTTAGCGATCAGAAATATTTCAATGGCACTTTCTGGAACTGATATGTTAAATGCAATAGAATTTGATCGACAAGCAGAAGCTTATCGTTTTCGGATGGTAGAATTCCTGAATAATTACTTACGAGATTTTTCATTAACAGGTCAATGGGATAAGAAGGCTGGTAAAGACATTTATAAAAGTATTCCTGATTTTCAATTTGAAGCGGTTACCGTTTCAAATATTTTGAAAAATAGTCTCATCGCTGTTTTATCTTTTATAATCTGGATGGGTATCATTTTTATTTTGGTGAATAGATTAAATGATCAAAAGAATATTTGAAATGAAAGTATTTAAATCGATTCTATGCTTAGAATTGAAAGTATTATTAAGGAGTAGCATTTTTAAATATGCGGTAGTATTCTTTCTAATCATTGGAGGCTATTCAATATTTGTGGGGAAAGCTTTTATCAATGAACAAGTAACTACAATTGAAAATGCAAAAGCCTTAAATGCTGAAAAGTTTGAAAAATTAAAAAGTATCATAGATCAAGATACGCTACCTAATGTTGTAGGCAGTAGATTATCAAGGTTGGTGTATAATATGCCTACATCATTGGCTGCACTTTCAATAGGCCAAAGTGATCTATTGCCTTTTTTTATTGATCTAAAATATTTTGCTTTAACCAGACAAATATTAATTGCACAGCCAACTAATCCAGAAAAGTTATTGGTTGGAAATATTGATTTAAGTTTTGTCTTCATTCAGCTGCTTCCATTGTTTATGATAGCGCTTGGTTATAATTTAGTTGCAAGTGAAAAAGAAACTGGAACACTATCGGTATTGCTATCATTTCCAATTACAAAGATGCAATTAATCACCTATAGGGTATTTTTCAGAATACTTATATCTTTATTGCTGGCATTTTTCTTAATTGCCTCCGCAGCAGCGGTCATTAAGATTCCAATTAATTATAGTATTTGGAATTGGACTTTTATTATTTTTTGTTATATATTGTTTTGGGGGCTTGTTTTATTTGTAGCTAACTTCTTAATTGAGTCTTCCTCAAGTGTTGCAATAACGCTACTCGCTGTTTGGCTTTTTTTAGTAGTGATAGTTCCTACTGGTGTAAATATTTATATAAGTGCTAAATACCCTTCTTCTTCAAAAAGCGATTTATCACAGGCGATTCGGCATGAATACGAAGAGATTTGGCAGCGGTATGATGATCTGCAATATAGGTTTCAAATTGCAGAACAGTTTGGGCAAAAATATCCCCAGTATAGATCAGATACCTCATACAATTGGCGTGATAAATACATACTGGCACAATTTGATAATTATGATCAAATATTTGAACCATATTTTGTCAAATACAAAAGTGATATATTAAATAGAGATCGAATTGTCAGTGCGGTAAGTATTGTAAATCCTGTCATGTTAGTTCAAAGATCATTGAATAAAATAGCAATGACTGATATATATTCTTACCTCAATTATCAAGATGCAATTAGATCATATCATGGTGAGTTAAAGAAGTTTTTTTATCTCAAAATATTTTCAAATCAAACTTTTAAAAGAAGCGACTTTGATAGCATTCCGGTTTTTGTGCCATCAGCGAATTAATTCTTTGGGATTTGATAACTGATTATAATTATTAAAAAAAAGTTTATGGAAAACAGACTTCCTGTTACTGTTTTAAGCGGTTTTTTGGGTGCTGGTAAAACTACATTATTGAACCATGTTTTAAATAACAAAGAGGGACTAAAAGTAGCAGTTATTGTAAATGACATGAGTGAGGTTAATGTTGATGCAAAATTAGTTGAAAACCAAAATGTATTGTCTCGAACTGAAGAGAAGCTAATAGAATTGAGTAATGGTTGTATCTGTTGTACACTTCGTGAAGATCTGATGATTGAGGTTGAGAAGCTTGCGAAAGAAAATCGTTTTGACTATCTCCTGATTGAAAGTACTGGGATTAGTGAACCTGTTCCTGTAGCACAGACATTTTTGTTTGTTGATGAAAATAATGGTATTGATCTGTCAAGATTCAGCTATATAGATACTATGGTAACAGTAGTGGATGCGTTTAACTTTTTCAAAGATTTTGGAACCAATGAACTTTTGCAGGATAGAAAATTAACGGATATTGAAGGAGATTATCGAACAATAGTGAATCTTCTTACAGATCAAGTTGAATTTGCAAATGTGATTATTCTGAACAAAACAGATTTGGTAAACGCAGATCAATTAAACATGCTAAAGGCTGTTTTGCATAAACTTAATCCTGGAGCGCGAATAATCAATTCTGAATTTGGGAGAGTTGCGTCTTCGGACATTTTAAATACAGGGTTGTTCGATTTTGAAGAAGCACAAAGCAGTGCAGGTTGGCAAAAAGAATTAGAGAAAGGAACTCATACACCTGAAACCGAAGAATATGGGATCAGCTCTTTTGTTTTTAGAAATAAAAAGCCTTTTCATCCTGAAAGGTTTTGGCAATATCTTAATGTTGATTACCCAAGTAATCTGATTAGGGCAAAAGGGCTTTTTTGGCTAGCTTCTCGTCCGAATGATGCAATAAACTTTTCACAAGCAGGCGGTTCTTTAAGAATAGAAAGAGCTGGAGTTTGGTGGGATAGCATGCCTTATAATGAAAGAATCAGGTATGCTTCTTTTGTTGACAATAAAGCAACAATAGAATCAAAATGGTCCAAGAAGTGGGGCGACAGAATGAATGAACTAGTGTTTATTGGACAGGAAATTGACAGAATAGAAATAACACTTCAACTTGAAGCTTGCTTAATTAAGGATAATGAATTTTATGCTATAGGAGACGCTAAAAATTACAAAGATCCATTCCCGGAGACTTAGTTTGTATGGTAGAATAAATTATTATCACCTGATCCAGGCTTCAATCACCATCACTCCTATCAATCCCATTAATGAAACTATCGTCTCCATCAGACTCCATGATCTGAAAGTATCTTTCATACTCAGGTTGAAATATTCTTTAAACATCCAGAATCCAGAGTCGTTTACATGAGAGAACATCAAACTTCCTGAACCTACCGCGAGTACCATTAGATTAGGATCAGTATTGGTGCTTAGTACAAGTGGGGCAACAATTCCTGCAGTCGTTAATCCTGCAACAGTCGCTGATCCCATTGATACTCTAATGACTGCTGCAATAAGCCATCCCAGCAATAGCGGTGGTAAATTCCATTGGTTCATTGCTGTGCCCAGTGATGTATTTATTCCTGTTTCAACGAAAACTTGTTTTAGGGCTCCAGCACCAGCGACTACCATGATGATAAGCAGAATGTCTTTGATGGCTTCTGCATATTGCTGCATGATATATCCAATTTTTAGTCCTCTTATTATACCAAGCATAAAGGTTGCATAAATCAGCGATGCCAGCATAATCATTCCTGGGTCTGCAATGAATTTGAATATTGGATGTAGTTCAATTCCGTTTAATTCACTTATGGTAGTTGATAAAAGAATGAATACAGGAAGTAAACAAGCGATGATGCTATTCAAGAAACCGGGAAGTTGATTTTCTGGTAATGCTTGTGGTGTAAATGTTTGAAGTGGAGGGGTATTGATTTTCTTGAGTGTTGTTGCAAATAAAGGTCCTGCTAAAATAATAGTGGGCACCGCGATCATAAATCCATACATCAATGTCTTGCCCATATCTGCTTGTAACTGGCTGACCAATGC
>CAZVYI010000091.1:0-6320 GCA_964631755.1 uncultured Sphingobacterium sp.
GCTGAAATCAAAGGCACAGAAAAAAGCAATGAATATGTGATGCTTTCTGCTCACTTCGATTCATGGGATGGTGGTACTGGTGCAACAGATAATGGAACTGGAACAATGGTGATGATGGAAGCGATGCGCATTTTGAAAAAAGTATATCCTAATCCTAAGCGTACTATTTTAGTTGGACATTGGGGAAGTGAAGAACAAGGATTAAACGGATCGCGTGCATTTGTTGAAGATCATCCTGAAGTAGTGAATAATTTACAGGCATTGTTTAACCAGGACAATGGAACTGGAAGAATCATCAACTTGGGTGGTTCTGGTTTTGCAAAAGCAAAAGACTATGTTGGACGCTGGTTAGCTGCTGTACCAGGTGAATACAAAGATTCCATCAAAACAAGTTTCCCTGGAGCGCCCGGTGGTGGTGGATCGGATCACGCATCTTTTGTGGCAGTCGGTGCACCTGCATTTTCATTAGGCGCACTCAATTGGTCTTATTTCAATTATACCTGGCATACCAACAGAGATACATACGATAAAATTGTGTTTGATGATTTGCGCAACAATGCTATTGTAACTGCTATTCTTGTTTATATGGCTTGCGAAGATCCTGAACGCAGTTCAAACGAAAAAGCAGACCTCAAAGGAAATGGTCCGGGTAGCCGTACTTGGCCAACACAAGTAAAAGCCAAGCGCAGAGGAGGTTACGATCAATAGTATTACTTACAAAATACTTCACAATTGAATCACTATGCCATCAGCTGAGTGGCAGAAGCATCTTTGCTATTCAACACCAAAGTCTGTGTTGGAAATGCAAAGTCAATTTTCTGTGCAGCAAACTGCTCATAAATATCAAAATTGATTTGCTGTAAAATATCCATATACGTATTGTAATCAGCAGTGTTGACAAAGAACACGACTTCGTAATTCAAACTGAAGTCGCCGTAACTGGCAAAATGAACTCTGTCAAAGTTCACCAACTCAAATTGTTCGACTATTTTTTTGATGATTCCTGGGATCATTTTTAGTTTTTCCAGTGGGAGACCATACACAACACCAAGCTTGAATATCACTCTTCTGCTTTCGAGTCGCTTGAAATTATGAATCCTTGAACTGGTAAGATTACTGTTGGCAATGATCAGCTGTTCACCTGAAATACTTCTTAAACGAGTTGTTTTGATACCAATGTTTTCAACTGTTCCTTTCTTATCATCGACTACTATAAAATCTCCCACTTCAAATGGTCGGTCGAAGAAGATAACAAAGTAATTGAAAAGATCTCCCAAAATATTTTGTGCAGCCAACGCAATAGCGATACCACCAATACCTAGACCAGTAAGGATGGTTGTAACATTATACCCGAGATTTGAAAACAACAACAGCAAACCTACCGACCAAACAATGATTTTCAACACTACCATAATACCACCAATCTGCCTCAGTTTAGTCTCTCCATTCTCTAATTTCAATACCTGTGCTTCCAATATTTTTCTAACAAGCGCAAGCAAAAATGAAATCAAAAAATAAAGGGTGACAACCCCATAGGCAATACGCAACCACTTCTGTACGGTAGTATGCAACGTAAGCAGTTCAAGTGCCCAATAGATGACAAGTACACGAAATATTGGTATACCAAAACGCTCGACAACCTGCAAGGCTATGTCATCAAGGTTGGATTCTGTCCTGCTCACAATTTTCTTCAAACGACTCAATACATAATTCTTGATCAAATGCAATACCACGAAACCTACGATGATAAATGCAAATGAAATCAAGTAACTACGGACACTATTCTCCCAATAAGTTAATTCTAAAACCTCTTTCATAAGATGTATTCTGCGACGAAGTTAATCCAAAACCAGAAAATCATTTTGCACTTTGGGCAATAAAATTATTACACCCACTATCGCGGGCACCTGTATTGTTTTGTGCTTGAACAATTATTGAAACCACAATTAGTAGCAGAACAAAACATATTTCATATATGGGGAATTAGTCTGATAGATGTAAGATTTTCTCTTTGCAGAATGATGTTTTCACGGACGCCAATCTCTAAACAATTTGAACATTTGAAAATTGATGAGAAAGATAAATATTCTAATTGATGGATTTTCAAATTCTGTAATAAATAAAAACACAGGAAGAACACTAAAAACAATATTCATACCCGCGAATCAATCAATAATTAATAAACTTAGAAAAGTTAATGGATGGAACTTTAATTGGTATAGAGAGTTTCAAATGAAGTCTCGTAATGTTGAAATTTTGACGCTAAAAAAGAATAAATCTATCATTCTCGGATTGATCAGCTATGAAATTCTAGAAGATTATTTACACGTACATTTAGTTGAAAGCTCACCAGAAAACATTGGAAAAAATAAAAAATATATAGGGATAGGAAGTAATTTATTTGCGTACGCTTGCTGGATATCAAAAATTAATGGGTTCGAAGGAAATATTAGTTTTTTCAGTAAAACAAGATTAATCAAGCATTATCAATTAACTTTAGGTGCTATTGATTTAGGCAAAGGGAAAATGATTATTCATGAATATCAGTCCGAGTTTTTAATAAATAAATATTTTAGTGATGAAGCAAAATAAATTATTACTAGAATCCGAAGAAGTTGATTGTTCAGGAGTAATGCCAATGAAGGCTTCAGATAGAAGGTTTTTTAAAAATTATTTCAAAAAACTGAAAGAAGAGAAAAATATAAATACAATTGTCGGCTCCAAGCAAACAAATAAAAAAGTTAAACTCAGCAGTTAGTTTTCGCTCAATCCACTTTATAACTCACAAAAGCAAACTGTTTGCTGTCCTTGCTCCAGGAAGGCACATTGATTGTTCCTTGTCCCCCGTAAAAAACTGGCGTGAGGTCTTTTATTTTTTT
This sequence comes from uncultured Sphingobacterium sp., assembly GCA_964631755.1. GTDB lineage: Bacteria > Bacteroidota > Bacteroidia > Chitinophagales > Chitinophagaceae > Pollutibacter. The sequence goes on from CAZVYI010000091.1 coordinate 2,880, forward strand.
AGACTTCAAATCCATCAAACGCAGCTTCACATTTTTACCAAACAAATGCTCTTGTTTCTCATCTGAGGTATAAGCGATGTAAGCAATGTATTTATTGTCGGGCGATGGATGCGCAAACCAATTGGAGTTTTCATCAAAGGTCAGTTGCTCTGGATCAGAGCCATCTGCTTTCATGCGCCAGATCTGCATGTGACCGGTGCGATAAGAATTGAAATAAATGTATTTGCCATCGGGTGAATAATCGGGACCATCATCAAGCCCTTCTGTTGTTGTCAATCTGGTCTCCTTACCACCATTGACACTGATGCTATACACATCATAATTACCATTGCGCTCCGCACAATATGCCAGCGTTTTACCATCTGCACTCCATCCATGCCAGAACGACATCACTTCATCAGTCACTCTTCTTGGTGTACCTCCTTCAATAGGCAGAACATAAATAATTGATTTATACGGCTTAGGTGAAGGATCATTATTGTCAACATTACTAATTGCCAACCATTTGCCATCTGGCGAAAATCCATGGTCGTTGTTATTGGATTGAGCAAAACCAGTATTGAGGTGTTCTATTTTTTTCGAATCCAAATCAAACGTATACAACTTACCATAACTGTTATAGATCAAATAACCATTCGGATGCCAGTTCGGAGCTTCAATATGGTAATTCACCTTTAACAACGTATCCATTTTACCCGTTTCAATATTGATGATCTGCAAATAACTGGTTGTATCTGATAAAGGTTTGGCTGTGAGTTCCAATAAATGAAACTGTAACATCAAAAAAAGAGCAAACCCTTTTAAGCTGGCTTTTAAAAGTGATACTGAATTCTTTTTCATGATTTTGTTTAAGGATTACTTTGAAGTTAATCTAAATTCTTCAACTCGCTGAGTCTATAAAATATAGTTAAAAATAATTCTAGCTATCGATCAAATCTAATGCAGACAATGTTTTGATTCACTACCAACACTTACCTTTGCGCTGCATGAAAAAATGGCTTTCTTTGTTTCTGGTATGTCTTCACCTCAACTCCTGGATGCTCGTGCCGCATATACAGCACGATACACCAGCGTTTTTGACTGCCAGCAACTCAGATGATCTTGATTCATTCATTGAATACATCGATGAAATTATATTGAGCCATATTGATCAGACTCCTGATCATGAGGAAAGCGATGGTCAATTACTCGATGAAGTTGTAAAAGAAGATTTTTGTGAACAGCATAACCTGCCAACCCCCATTCATCTCAAGTTAGAAGCTCCTTGTTCGACAATAAAAAAGGCTTTGACCACTGAATACAAAGAAAGAATCAGCTTAGACATTATTGCGCCTCCTCCGGATTTGATTTAATCCAGCTTCTACTCTTTCGTCCTCTTGCATTTTATTTTTCATTCATTTAATGATTCACATGAACAGTACTTACTATTCTTGTAAGGCATGGATTTTGGGCGTTATCAGTTTAACCAGTCTAATTGCCTGCAACAATCAGCCTTCCATCGAAACAGCGAATAAAGAAACTTACAAAGTTATTTCGCCTGTAAAACTTGATACACACTATTTTAAAGAATATGCGGCTGATTTACAAGCAGTTCAATACGTTGAAGTGCGGTCACATATCAGAGGATTTATTGAGAAAATTCATGTGGACGAAGGTTCATTTGTCGGAGCTGGACAGCTCTTGTTCACCATCGACAACCGGATTCTGAAACAAGAGATTGAAAAATTGCAAGCACAATTGGGGATGGCGGAAGCAGAACTCAAACAAGCGCAAATTGAAGTGAACAGCACTAAACCGCTGGTCGACAAAAAAATTATTTCAGAAGTAGAACTTGAATTAAAGCGATCCAAAGTAACTATCGCAGAAGCCAAAATCAAGGAAGTAAAAGCTGATCTCGCACTCGCACAAGTAAACTTAGGTTACAGTGAAATTCGTGCACCATTCAGCGGTACCATCAACCGCATTCCTAATAAAAAAGGAAGTTTAGTGGATGAAGGTGTCATGCTGACTACCCTCTCTTCTACTAATGATGTCTTTGCTTATTTCAAAGTATCAGAGGCAGAATACCTTCATTTCCAAAAAAGAAAACAATCTGGACAAGCTGATGAAGTAGAATTGATTCTGGCTGATAATACACCTTATGAATTAACTGGTCGTATTGAAGTGACTGAAACAGAATTTGATCAATCGAGCGGAAACATCGCATTCAGAGCACGTTTCAGCAATCCAAAAGCATTGCTCAAGAATGGATCTAAAGGAAAAATCAGGATCAAGGAAACGGTAAACAATGCAGTCATCATTCCACAACGTTCTACGTTTGAAATTCAGGATAAAGTATTTGTTTTTGTTGCCGATAAAAATGGCAAATTAATGCAACGTGAAGTAGTAATTGCAGAGCGAATACCGCATGCCTTTGTGATAAAAGAAGGCATAAACACTGATGAGAAAATAATTCTTGAAGGTGTGGCATCACTCAAAAACGGAGATGATGTAAAAATTAATGCGTTAAGTGCAGAAGAGACTTTGAAACAAATCAACCCTACTGAACAATGATATCCTCATTTATAAAACGTCCCATACTCTCCATCGTCATCTCAGTATTGATTTCGCTGGTGGGTATCATCGGACTCACACAATTGCCGATTACACAATTTCCAGATATTGCACCTCCGGAAGTAACTGTAACTACAAAATACACAGGCGCCAATGCAGAAACCTGCGTGAAGGCAGTTGTTACTCAACTTGAACGTGCCATCAATGGTGTGCCAGGGATGTCTTATATGTCGTCTGTATCTGGTAATGATGGATCAAGTGTGATTCAAATTATTTTTAAAACCGGCACTGATCCTGAACTGGCGGCTGTTAACGTACAGAACAGGGTTTCTTCGGTACTTGACGAACTTCCTGAAGAGGTAATCAAAGCTGGTGTAATTGTTGAGAAAGTACAAAACAGCATGTTGCTCTACCTCAACATTTTCAGTAACGAGAAAAACCTGGATGAAAAATTCCTGTATAACTTCACCGATATCAATATCCTCGCTGAACTAAAAAGAATTGAAGGAGTTGGCTTTGCCGATATCATGGGCTCCAGAGAATATGCGATGCGCGTTTGGTTACAACCTGATAAATTACTCAACTATAATTTATCGGCTGCAGAAGTGATCGCGATGATCAAACAACAAAACGTAGAAGCCGCTCCAGGTAAAATTGGTGAAAGCTCTGGTAAACAAGCGCAATCACTTCAATACGTTTTAAAATACACAGGAAAACTAAACACTCCAGAAGCTTATGAAAATCTGGTTTTAAAAAGTGATGAAACGGGAAATATCATTCGATTAAAAGACGTAGCAAAAGTTGAGTTTGATTCTCAAGAGTATGATGTGTTGTCCAAAGAAAATGGAAAACCTTCTGCTGCCATCATGATCAAACAAAGACCAGGAA
>CAZVYI010000092.1:0-6156 GCA_964631755.1 uncultured Sphingobacterium sp.
ATTCTTACTTTATTTCATATCATCAAAAAGCTTCAAAAGAAAAGCAAGTTAGTGCGCTGCCAGTTCTTTTAATGTTTGCAAAATGATTTCCATAGTTTTCGGACCAATACTCATCCCTGTGAGGTACTCACTATGAGGAATCTTGTTTTCAGGGTTAAAGAAACTTGGTTTTAAAATGTAGCCAAGAGCATCTTGGGATAAGCCCATTACAAATTTGGCGCCTTTGTTCTTCATCAAATCTTTAGATGCTAAGCCCAGTGCAGGGACTGTCTCACCGGGATGAGTTGCAAACGAGCAATCTCCAATTGAAAAATATGCAATTTCGGATAATACTGTCGTCCCAAATTCACGTTTGATTACCCCTGCTTTAGATAGCATTTTGAAGGTTTGGTTTTCGACTGGAAACTCAACTGTTTTTGACTGAAAAGAGATGGAGTTAGAAATATTTTTACTTGATTTTTTTAATAGTCCAAGTGTGTACTTTGCAAGTAAAGTCCCATATTTATCAGCATTTTCAAATGAAGATGGAACATCTTCTGGTTGAATCCATCCACCTATAGCGCCCTGTAAAAACAGGTTGATGCCACCATGTTGTTTATCCATGGTTTTATAATACCCCCAGAGATAATCTGCACTGGCTGATGTAGTGGCATCGTCCATTATGGTAGGGTGACATGCAAAATTGGTTAGCGTTGCTATATTTTTTCCTGATTTATCTTTCAGTTGCAAAACACTGACTGATCTGTCAATTTCATTTGGTTCTGAAATGTTTTTCACCCAATCTTCACCAAAATTTCCGTTTGCATACAATAGGTCGGCTGATTTTTTAGAAAGATAAGCTTCCTGAATTGCTTGTACTGCCTGGTTGACAATCTTCTGAAGATGTTGTTCATTGACTCCAGAATGGGCAAAATCTTTCCCCCAAATACCAACAACATCCGGACCGGCATGGGTATGGGTAGATGACATTACAATATGATCGGAATTAATTGCTGGTACTTTGGATTTTAAATGCTGTCTAATTTCAATCAGCTGTGGGTATAAAAGTCCAATGCAATCAAATGTAAGTAAGATGACTTCATCTTTCCCATTGCTTATATATACAGCTTTGGCGTAAAGTGAATCATGTACATCAATGAAGGGTCGGTTTGGTTTTCCTCCTGCCAGATAAAGCGAGTCTTTGTCGGGGTTGATCGATTTTTGCGCTGCACCAGCCAAGAATGTTTGTGCTTGAATAAATATGCAATTGAGCACAAGAATGATTGCTATAAAAATGAGTTTTTTCATCTCACCTACTTTCTTTAAAAATATTGAATAAAATCGGTTCGAAATCCTCTCTCATGAATTAACTTTAAAAGGAACAAGTTTTGCCTTATGCATAAATCATCCTCAAAAAGTCGAAGGTCCTTCCTTCGTAACAGTGCTGCCATTGCCGCTGGTTTTTTTATTGTACCTCGTCACGTTTTGGGAAAGGGGTATATTCCACCAAGTGACCAACTAACAAAGGGAATCATTGGTGTTGGTGGAATGGGGCGTGGGCATATTCCTTATGCTGGTACCAGGGTTGTTGCAATTTGCGACGTAGACAAAAATCATTTAGCGGAAGCGGCTAATATGATTGGTGGTGGTGTAAAAACCTTCCATAACCACAGAGAATTAATTGCGCTTCCAGAAGTCGATATAGTACATATTGCAACACCTCCACATTGGCATGGCATTATGGCAATTGAAGCAGCGCAGGCTGGTAAAGATATCTGGTGTGAGAAACCCATGACGAGAACCATTGGAGAAGGAAAGAGGGTAGTAGAAGCCGTTAAGCAGTATGGACGAATGTTTCGTTTAAATACCTGGTTCAGGTTTGAGGATAATTTTTATGGAATGAAAACCAAAGTGAAGCCCATCAAGAAATTGGTTGAATCGGGTTTACTGGGTTGGCCACTTACAGTAACGGTGAGTAAGCATACTGGTTTTGATTGGAAATTTTATTGGGTTGGAAAAACGCAACTCGAAGCACAACCTGTTCCAGAAACATTGGATTACGACAGATGGCTTGGCCCAGCTCCTTATAAGCCTTACAATGCACATAGGGTGCATGGCACATTCAGAGGGTATTGGGATTATGATGGTGGTGGATTAGGTGATATGGGTCAGCATTATTTAGACCCTATTCAATATTTCCTTGGTAAAGATGATACCAGTCCTGTTTCAGTAGAAGTCGATGCTGAACAACAACACCCCGATGCTTGTGGTACCTTCAGAAAAATAGTATACACTTATGCTGATGGTTGTAAGATTGTGTTGGATGGCGAAGCTAAAGATCCAAATGTGCCTTATATAGAAGGACCCAATGGCAAAGTATTCAATGGATTCAAATCTACCATACCCAATTTGGAAGACAAGCTTGCAATGATGCCTGATCCTGAGCCACAAGTGACTGACTTCTTGGAGTCAGTACGATATAGAAAAACATTTGCATTGAATGAAACCAATGGCCATCGTTCTTGTACAATGATCAATATAGGAAAGATTGCATTACAACTTGGAAGAAATCTAAAATTTGATCCTGTTGAACAAGTATTTATTGGTGATGATGAAGCAAACCGACTTATCTATCCAGCAATGCGTGCACCCTGGACCATCTGATTAAAATTTTAAAATATGTCAAAGAAGTTCAACCTCTATATTTTATTAACATGCCTGTTGTTGAGTGCTCAAGCGCAACAGCAAACTGTAGAACAAATCGTTGGATCATTTCCCTATCAACAATCTGTATCCGTTGAATCTGCCTTTGTTAACATGGATGCATGGACATCCAAAGAGTGGCGAACTCTATTCAAAATGCTGGATGATGATTCGCTTAAATTGAAGGCGACTTATACAGTAGATGCATATGTTCATTATGCAAATAGAAATGCAGCTATTCTGTCTTCAACTACTCAACAAGTGATAAACGGGCTCAAGCAGGTCAAGTCTTTATTTGCAAAAGACTATCTGATTCAAATGCTAGGAGCTTTGGGATCGGAAATCAGTATTGGTCCTTTAAGTAAATACCTTAAAGATCCTGTTTTTGTTGGACCAGCTGCAAGGGCTTTAGCTGCTATTGGTTCTGATAATGCCAAGTCGACTTTATCAAATGCTTTATTAACAGCAGTAGAGCCTCAGAAAATGCATATCAGTGCAGCATTGGCACATATGCAATTCAAACTGCCTGAGATGAAGAGTGAAGACAAGAAGGGCAGAATTGGCTTGGTAAATTTTCAAGATCCCAGGTATTTGGCCAAGGTTCAGGAACAGATGGAACAAGCAAATGATCCAGTCTCAAAAAGAAATATTTTATCACAATTAGAAAAAGTGACCAGTGTTGCCGCATTAATGGAAACAGCAAAATACCTGGATGATCCTGTGTTAAAAAAGCAAGCGGCTTCCATCATGGCACGTATGGCTTTGCGCGACAATACACTTAGGGGAAAGACTCCAAGAGCAGTTTTGGAAAAAGCGTTACCACTCATTGGCGGTACTGACAGTATTAGTTTAAATAAACTTTTAAAAAATTATCTCAGAGCAATGCCTTACGATGAGGTGATTTCTGCAGTTAGTATGTCGGATGAGGAGAGAAAGCTAGGCTTTGAAGCACTGTTTGATGGGAAAAGTTTGGATAAATGGATCGGCAATAAAAAAGGATATGCTCTTGAAGACAGTGTTATTGTTACGCATCCAGAATTGGGAGGGGGAAACATTTATACTGCTGAAGAGTATAGTGATTTTGAATTTCGATTTGAATTTCAGCTCACGCCTGGTGCCAACAATGGATTGGGAATTAGAACACCGACTGAAGTTGATGCTGCTTATGAAGGAATAGAACTTCAGATTTTAGATAATGAGTCACCCATCTATGAAAAACTAAAGCCATATCAGTACCATGGTTCTGTTTATGGTGTCATACCTGCAAAACGTGGATATCTAAAGCCTACTGGTGAATGGAATGAGCAAACTGTTGTTGTAAAAGGATCCAAAGTAAAAGTAATACTGAATGGACAAGTGATACTTGATGGCGATATAAAGGAGGCTTCAAAAAACGGGACTGCCGATGGAAGAGAGCATCCTGGTTTGATGAATACTAAAGGTCATATCGGTTTTCTTGGTCACGGTGATGTAGTAAGATTCAGAAACATCAGAATTAAAAAATTATAGCATTAGTATTGTTCGAAGTAAAAAAATCATCTTTATGAAATCATTGAAATTACTCTTGTTGTCAATTTTGCTTTATTCATCTTCACAGGCACAGGACTTACATGGTGCTTGGGTAAGAGATTTGGATACAGCAATTCAATACATGACTATTGTCGATAATTATTTTGTGGTCAGCACATTCCATGTGGATAATAAAAAGTTCATCAGGACAAGAGGTGGTGCCATTAAAATCGATCAGGAAAATATTTCAGGTGTTGTGGAGTTCAACACAGACAATAAGGATGAAGTGAAAATGACATTTAGTTATGACCACAAACTAAAGGGAAAGAAATTGCATTTGCCCGCAGAAGGTATTTCTAAAGAATGGACGCGAGTGGATGATGGTAAAAGTGGGCTCTCTGGTAATTGGCAAATCGTTGGTCGACATCAAAATGGAAGTATCCTGCCAATAAACCCGGGTGCAAGAAAAACCATCAAAATTATGTCTGGTACTCGATTTCAATGGGCTGCTATCAATTCAGAAACAGGAGAATTCTTTGGAACGGGAGGTGGGTCTTATACATTTAAAAATGGTCAGTACACTGAGCAAATAGAATTTTTCTCGAGAGATGCATCCAGAGTAGGGGCATCACTTTCTTTTGATGCTGAAATCAAGGAAGGTGATTGGCACCACAAAGGCAAAAGCTCTAAAGGTGACCCTATCCATGAGGTATGGAGAAGACATCACAAGAAATAATTAAGCAATAAAACTTAGTTGCTTTTCTGCAATTGAATCGATAATTCTTTCAACTGACTTTCATCGATTGTTGAAGGTGCATCGAGCATTACATCTCTTCCAGAATTGTTCTTAGGGAAAGCGATAAAGTCACGAATACTTTCACTACCACCAAGAATGGAACAGAGTCTGTCGAAGCCAAATGCTATACCACCATGTGGAGGAGCACCATATTCAAAAGCACCCAATAAGAATCCAAACTTATGCAACGCTTCTTCCTGTGTCATACCAAGTGCTTCAAACATCTTTTCTTGAAGTTCTCTTTGGAAGATACGTATAGACCCACCACCAATTTCATTACCATTCAGCACCATATCGTAAGCGTTGGCTTTGATTTGTGCATAAGGATGTGAGAGATAGTTAGCAGCATCGTTGATTTTCGGATCGTTTTCAATCATCGTCTGGATTTGTGAAGGCTTTGGTGAAGTAAAAGGATGGTGACGAGCTACCCATCTGTTTTCTTCTTCTGCATATTCAAACAATGGGAAATCTAAAACCCACAAAAGTTTAAACTCATCTTTTTTCCGAAGTCCCATTTGCTCACCCATTTCAAGTCTCAATTCACTCATCGCTTTACGCGTACGTTCTTCGGCACCCGCAAGAATCAAAATGATATCGCCTTGTTTTGCTTCAGCAGCTGATGCAATTAAATTTAGTCTATCCTCGTTGTAAAATTTATCGATGCTGCTCTTTAGACTTCCATCTTCATTGTAGCGGATGTAGGCGAGTCCCTTCATGCCAATTTGCGGACGTTTTACCCATTCTGTTAATTCATCCAATTGTTTTCTGGTAAATGCTGCACCACCGGGTACAGCAATAGCCAAAACTGTTTCTGCACCATCAAAAACTGGGAAACCTGCATCGTTAATTAATGCAGCATGATCTTGTTTATTCAGGTATACTGATGTTGGTTTTTTCAGAGTACAAATCTTCATGCCAAAACGAATGTCTGGCTTGTCATTTCCGTAAGTCCACATAGCATCTTCCCACGTAGTACGCTCAACAGCATCAGTATAATCTATGTTCTTTACATCTTTGAAAATTCTTTTGATCAATCTTTCAAACATGTTCAAAATATCTTCTTGCTCAACAAAGGCCATTTCGCAGTCGATCTGCGTGAACTCTGGTTGTCTATCTGCTCTTAAGTCTTCATCTCTGAAGCACTTTACAATTTGGTAGTATCTGTCGTA
>CAZVYI010000093.1:0-4665 GCA_964631755.1 uncultured Sphingobacterium sp.
GAGGCAATCAGTGCGATTACCAGTAGGGTTAAATAGAGTCGGATCTTCATGTCGTAAAATAATGTGATAGTTCGGAGGGTTTGACCTTCAACCGTGTTAAAAGATTAATGGCATTTATCATTTAACACGTTTTTAAGAACCCCAAAAAACCATCATATGATTTATGTTTTTGGATTTTTTTAATCTAAAAACTAAACAAATCTATTCTACTTATCTAGTTTTCAGTCCTTTAAAAACGACAATACATAGAGTTTATTGTGATAAGCAACCTAAAATTTTAAAACTCCTAACTTAAAATAGCCTCAATATCAGCAAGTTCCGATGAGGAGAAGTCAACTCGCTGGTGTGCATTGTATGCATCAAGTATATGACTCACCTTACTGGCGCCTATCAAAACTGAAGTTACCCGCGGATCCTTTAAAAGCCAAGAAATAGCCATTTCTGCGAGTTTTTGACCTCTTTTTGTTGCAAAATCATTCAATTTTCCAATTTTTGAGACAATTTCAGGGGTAATTTGATCAGGAGGTAAGGATGGATTTCGTGCCGCTCTCGACTGCTCAGGAATACCTTTAAGATATTTATCACTCAGCAAGCCTTGTGCAAGGGGAGAAAAAGCAATACATCCTATCCTATTTTCTTCCAAAGTATTTAAAAGACCTTGTTCAGGCGTACGGTCAAACATCGAATACTTAGGCTGATGGATTATACAGGGTGTACCCAGTTGTCTAAGGATTTCAAATGCCCTCTTTGCTAAATCTGGAGGATAGTTGGAAATACCTGCATACAAAGCCTTACCCTGTCTTACAATTAAATCTAAAGCTCCCATACTTTCTTCTATAGGAGTATTTGGATCTGGACGATGGTGATAAAAAATATCGACATAATCTAAACCCATTCGCTTTAGACTCTGATCCAAACTGGCTACTAAATATTTTTTGCTGCCCCAATCGCCATAAGGACCATCCCACATGGTAAATCCTGCCTTGGTCGAGATAATCATCTCATCCCTGTATCGACCAAATCCATCTTTCAGAATAGCTCCAAAGTTAGATTCAGCACTTCCTGGAGGAGGACCATAGTTGTTGGCCAAATCAAAGTGAGTTATTCCCAAATCAAATGCAGTGTATAAGATGTTTTCAAAATTCGACCTTAGGTCTACATGTCCGAAATTATGCCACAAGCCTAATGATATAGCTGGAAGAACCAACCCACTATTTCCACACCTGCGATAAGCAATTTTTGAGTAACGAGACTCATTTGCTACATATGCCATAGTATTCATTTTATTACGGCAGAAAGATACAAACAATATAGAAAAGATTAGAAAACAATGCGTGCAAAACTACCATAATTAGCTTTGGTACAGGGTATGATACACTCATTGGCACTGATTTGCGTTGCATACCTGGGCAGAAATCGCATATTGGGAATTGCACCTTTTATCGCAGGATTTCTTTTGACTCTCTCACCTGGTATAAAACTTGCACTTCTTAATCTCATTTCCGGCTTTTCTTTTTCGTTGTATAAGAACTTAATACCAGAACCACTTTTAATCAATGCATATGAAATCAAATGTGAAGTACGATCTTCTTCTTGTACTTTTCTCAAGACTTGAATGTCTTGAAGCTCACTGTCACTGCTCAAAGAAAAAATTACCATATTACCAGCAGTATTTTTGATATAAGACCTTGCCGAACTTTCTATAGGCATTAGAAATGGCTGATATGGAGTGCTTACAGTAGTGAACAGTGGGCCATCGGCAGTATTACCATTGTACACAATACGAGGCGGCAGTGGATCCGACTTGAATAGCGAACGATTATCATTGATCAAGCCCCGATTTCCTTCTGTTGTCCTATGCTCAAGCAACAAAGCAAACCCTCCATTGGTATATGGTATGATTTCATCTAAAAAATACTCATCAAATATTCTGCTGTCTGGAGTGTGCTTAACTTTCAACTCTTTTCTCAAACTATCAGAAAAAAATTCCTGGTGCCAATGTGAAACTTCCCCTGTTTGTAAATCCACCACCAATGAAAAAATTCCTTGTGCATATCCCTTTTTACCTCCAGTGAAAATAGAAGCAGCTACAACACGACTGTTTTTGTAATCAATTGCAATTTTAAGATCCCTAATTCCGATTTTATTGAATTGAATAGTAGCATTTTTTACTTCATCAATTCCTTTGGGCTTAACAAGAATATCAGAGCGGGATAAAACAATTAAATCGTCGCCTAGAACATTGCGTAAAAAAACAAGATTACCCTCATAATCCAACTTGAATTGACTCAATTTATCAACCCCGTCTGGAGTTGACACCAGTAGTGTTGCTTCCTCAACTTTTTGTATTTTGCTATCATACAAAACAGTATTCATCTTGGTCAATTGTTCATTTGCTGATTGCAGATAGATAAGCATAAACATAGTCTTGGTGGGATTGACCACGACTTGAAATAGTGGAAACTCTCCAATATTTTCAATGAAGGCAGAATCAAGTACAATAGGATCACTTGCAACTTTCCCCTCCTCATCAATACTTGCATATGCCATGAATAACTTATTCTTCAGTAAGTATTGATAAATTATATTAGCTTTAGTACCCATGTTCACAAAATCAACCGCCAAAACTTCTTTGGGTAAAACAGATAACTCCACTTTTCTCACGAGGTTCATGTTGTTAGCAAAAACACTTAGTACATGCTGACCCTTTAGCTCTCTGTATATCATTATATGCTTACCCACTCTGCCCACCGCTTCATACTTAAGCAAATTATCTACCCCGGTTTCTGCAGGAGAGTAAAATAGTTCTTGTGCACTGGCACTAAGACTGAATACCGTAAAAACAAATATGTAAATCCAAGATTTGTGCATCCATTACAAAGTTATCATTAATGGTAACGACAACCTATATAATGCTACAATCCATAAACTGTTCAGTCAAAACAGAAAAACTAATATCGCCAAGATTGAAGATCCGCTCCTTGAGGTGCACGTTGCTTAACTTCTTCACTCCATTTTGGGATGAACATACGGTGATAACGAAGTCGACTGATGTAATTTGGATTTTTATGATCACCATTCCAGCAGTGCTCTGCTCGATCACCATAATCCACTTCGCAATTACATGAAGGGTTAGAAAGTTTCTTCAACATATCTTCAGCACTGTAAACAGCATTATTCAAATAAAAATTATCCATATCGCCTACATAAAGATGTATCTTCCCTTTCAGTTTATCACCAATTTTTGGCCAATCTCTTTGGATAATATGGGTCAAGTCGAAATGCTCTTTCCAATAAGCAACTACAGATTTGTTAATCACACCTGTTTTCTTGTCAAAAACAGGAGCTGGATAACCATCTTTACCTACTGGTGAATAAACAGCTTCCCAAATATCCCATTGATCACCACTTCTGCTTTTTGTACCCAATGCCAACTCCCGATAATTCATGTCGCGCACCATTGCATTAACATGACCAAGATAATTACGGTGACCAGGCCTCAATGTGTTTCTAAAGGGACCCTCTGCATAATAAGCATTATTATGATTGTATAAATCCACTGTCATGTAGTGATGGAAATCTATCGGATCTGGACAAGCAGCGTAACTTCCATTGTATTGATCAGGATAGAAAACTTGTGCTGCGAGCGCTTCCCATCCTCCAGTACTTCCTCCATACATAAATCTTGCCCATCCTTCACCTATCCCCCTGAACCTTCTTTCAATTTCTGGTATCAGCTCATAGGTGATTGCATCGCCATAAGGGCCAATATTAGCTGAATTTACAGCATAGGAATCATCGTAGAAAGGATTGGCATGTTGGATCTCTATGGCAATCACTCTGGGAAATTCAGGTCCTGTCCACATCTTATAAAAATCATATGCTTCCTGCTGAACAATCTTATTGTAGCCTATCAAATTAAATCGCTTGACAGTATCCGGTACGAGATTTTCATCCGGAGGTGTTGTTCTCCATCCACCAAAATCTTCTGGAAAATGTCCATGAAAAATAGCCAATGGATATTTCACATTAGGATGAGTGTCCCATCCTTCAGGTAACAAAATATGTGCACCAAGATACATAGGTCTTCCCCAGAATTCTGTCAGCAACTTGGACTGAATTTTAATATGCTTAACATACTTGGAATCTTCAGGTTCTTTTATTGGGGGAATTCGTTGATCCAGATTTAAACTCATCGTAAAGCCGGGATCTGCTTTAAATACGATATCCTTTGCTACAGAATGTAAATTTCCAGGTGCAATATTCCAATGCTGTCCCTCTCCTCTATCCATAGGTAATTTTACAATATGCCCATCTGTCCTTTTGAAAGTTTCATAAATATGTAAAAGTACCTGAACACGATAAGTTCCATTTTCGATTTTCTTCAATGTCTCCACAGGATAACCAAAAGCCTTAACATCTATTCGCTTTTTTGTTCCAGGCTGCCATTGGTCTACATCAATACCAAATACCTGTTGCGTTTTCTCATCATCACTGATTTGAAAACGAGGCTCACCTGATGTAGACTTAGACAACATCAACAACAATCTTCCATCCAAAGGTTTATCACTCATTGACCCAGGCAACATAACATCAAATGATTGAGCGAACAGAAAATTCACTGCAAAAAACATTAAAGCAAAAAGACTAATCTGCTTTTTCATA
>CAZVYI010000093.1:4765-6055 GCA_964631755.1 uncultured Sphingobacterium sp.
TTAAATATACCATTCACATCATCAATGAAAATAGGTGCAATCAAAGTGATAAACGCTGCAAATACCCAATGGATGCTTGCACCAAATGCCTGACCTAATCCACGAACCTTATTGGGAAATATCTCTGAAATAAAAACCCATATCACCGCTCCTTGTCCCACTGCATGTGCAGCAATAAAAATCAACAAGAAAACAAGCAAAAAAGTTGAAGTAGCCCCCGCATAAAATGCATATGCGACCATTGCCAGACTAATGATATATCCAAATGATCCAACCAACAACAAAGTCTTTCTGCCTAAACGATCAATTAAATATAAACCAACAAATGTAAACACAAGATTGGTACCACCTAATGCAACAGAATTCAAAAGAGATTCTTGTTCTGCTAAACCAGCAGCTGCAAGTATTCTTGGTGCATAATACAAAATGAAGTTGATGCCTGACCATTGGTTAAAAAACGCAATCATAAATGCCAACCACATGATGCGTTTATACTTGGGCTGAAGCAAATCACCAGCACTAGCTGACACACCAGATGATTGCTGATCTTTTGCTACCAACCAACGTGGACTTTCTGGAATAAAAAATACCCCTATCGTATAAATTAAAGATGGTATCGTCATCACACCCAACATCCATCTCCAATCATTTTCTCCACCAAAACCTGAAAGAAAGTAATTGGACAAATAAGCGATGAGAATACCAAATACAATATTGAATTGATACATCGCTACTAATTTACCTCGTGAAGTTGGTGTGGAAATTTCAGAAATATAGGTAGGAGCTGCTACACTGGAAATACCAATACCAATACCGCCAATTAATCTAAAAAAAGAAAACGTATAGGGGTCTTGAGCTAATGCAGAACCAAGAGCAGAAACAGTAAACAACAATCCAACTAATAATAGGATTTTCTTTCTGCCATACTTTTCAGTTGGTTTGCCTCCAAAAATTGAACCAATAACTGTTCCCCATAAAGCCATCGACATGATGAAGAATCCATGAAACCAGGGAGAGGTGTTCCACAACAGCTGAATATCTTTATCAGCACCTGAAATTACCACCATATCAAAGCCAAATATGAACCCTGCCAATGAGGCTGTCAGCGATACAATAAATAGATTATTAAGCGTAGAATTTTCATTGGATGAATTCACACCTGTATCTGTAATCATATTGGTTGGTTTTGGTTATTTAAGTTAAGCAAAAGTGATTTACAATCTATTACTGTAACTGAAAAGAAGCAGCTTTAAGATCACGACTATTTCCACCAACCAATACATTGAACTC
>CAZVYI010000094.1:0-6036 GCA_964631755.1 uncultured Sphingobacterium sp.
GTTTCTCCACCCCAGCTCAATACATCCCACATGGTGCAAGTAGCAGCAAGCATGGCACATGCAGCATCAACAGCATTTCCACCTTTGTTGAAAATGGTTGCACCGGCAGTCGCAGCCAATGGCTTGCCAGTAATCGCCATCCATTCCTTACCATGTAAGGGTGGTTTTTGTGTTTGCTGTGCTTGGGTATTTAAAATTCCAATAGTGAGCAATGCAAGTAGCGACCATGAAATTCTTTTCATCTCTCAATGATTTTTTATTGTCCTTTATAAATCTTTCCTTTTTTCATTACCATATCTACTTTTTGAAGCAGATTGATGTATTTCAAAGCATCACCTTTAACAGCAATGATGTCAGCTTGTTTACCTACACTTATTGTCCCGACTTTTTTATCAACCCCCATGAAAACCGAAGGCCAGTAGGTAGCTGATTTAATTGCCTGGATGGGGTCAACTCCAAATACCCTTACCCAAACATCCAATTCATTCCATGTGCTCTGTGAATGGAATTTCATTGGAATGCCGCTATCTGTTCCAATCAACATCACCACTCCTGCTTTTTGCAGTTGTCTGAATTTGGTTTCCAGTGTTGGCTTTCTGATTGGAGTCAGCTGAAAATAGCTCAATGTTCCGGGTTGTTTTAAAGACTCTTTGATGTCTTTGATGACTGAATCCGGTAATCCCAAATGCCAGGATGGGTCGTCTAATTTTTCTGGATTGTCTCTAACATCTTCATAGTTGTACAATCCTTCAATGGTAGGGGTCCAGTACAAAGGACCTTTGCTCATATTGGCTGTTCTCTCAGCAAGTGCTTTTACAATATCATCAGGATAAGCTGGAGATGAGGATAAGCCAGTATGTTCAAAATTGTCTACACCAGCCTGAAGTCCAATTCTGATTTCATCTGGACGATGAGAGTGACCAACGACTTTTAAATTGTGTTTGTGTGCTTCATCTACAATAGCAAAAACTTCCTCTTTAGTCATTTCATCCTGATCAATCAATTTGATACAATCAACACCTGCCTTTGCTAATTTTTGTACTTTTTCTCTTCCATCTTTTTCGCCATAAACACCCCATCTGAATTGTTCCGTACCAGGGTAGGGCCGGTGTTGTAAAAATGGTCCACTTACATACATAGTAGCTCCAGGAATATCACCTCTGTTGATAGCATCTCTCACTGCAATACTTTCTTCTAATGGTCCACCTAAATCACGAGCACTCGTAACACCTGCCATGAGTAATTGGTGTGCTGATGCAGGCATGATAATTTTTTGCAACAGTGGAGGATATTTTTTGTCCCAATATGGATAATCTGAATGTCCATTGATCATCATG
Organism: uncultured Sphingobacterium sp.; assembly: GCA_964631755.1. GTDB lineage: Bacteria > Bacteroidota > Bacteroidia > Chitinophagales > Chitinophagaceae > Pollutibacter. Next base: position 1,338 of record CAZVYI010000094.1, read on the forward strand.
TGAACATGCATATCCCATAAACCTGGCATTACGGTCATGCCTTCAGTCGATATAATTTGTGTACCTTTTGGTATATCAACTTCTCCAACTCGGCCTACTTTTTCAATGGTTTCTCCATTGATGATGACCACTGAATTTAATATGGGCTTTCCGCCATATCCATCTACCAATGTCCCCCCCACTAAAGCTTTGCGTTGAGCTGAAATGCAGTTAGCAATTAAAAGAAATGATAAGGCGAAAATAATTTTTTTCATGTTGATCAATTTATTGAATATGCAGTTGTAGAAGTTAGATGTTTTTTTTTCATAAAGACTGTCGCTTTATGAACAGACAAGGACATTAATACTTAAAAATCTTCCCGCCTGCCATTACCTCTTGAGTCTTTTCATCGAAAGTAACTTTTTCACCTGTCCTTGCTGCAGCATTAGACATGATGGTGGCAATGGAGTGGGTATAACCCGCTTCAACCGGAGCATTGGTTTGTTTTCTGCTTCTCACACATTCCATCCAGTTTCTAACGTGAGCAGAAGTCAAAGGATCACCTCCTGTATTGGCTGCAGTTTCTACTTTCACTGCTCTGTCAGTCAGATTTAGTTCAGGCAACATGTTGTCTTTCATGTTCATCTGTTTAGCAAAAGATGCTGTTAGCCCACCTTTAGATGAAACTTTATTTGTGATCAAGTTGAGCTCGCCTCCATTGCTGAAATAAATCTCACTCGGATTTTCTTCGCCATTGTGCATACGCGACATGAAAACAACCTGAAAGCCTTTTGATAAATCATTTGTTGGTCCGTACTCAAATACAGCTGTTGTTGTGTCCCAGTTGCTTCTTCCATCTTTCCATTTGTATACACCTCCGTTGGCGACAACAGTTCTTGGATGTGATAGTCCGGTGAACCAATGCACAGTATCAATCTGATGGCTCATCCATTGTCCGGGCATACCAGAAGAATACGGCCAGAACAACCGGTATTCAAGGTATTTGCGCGGATCGAAATTTTCATAAGGCCTATTCATGAGGTAACGTTTCCAATCGACGTCTTCTTGTTTACATTTCGCAACAAGATCAGGTCTTCTCCAGCGTCCTGGTTGGTTTACGTTCCATGTGAGTTCTACCATGGTGATGTCACCAAATTCTCCTGATTGAATATATTTTGCTGCTGCATGGTAGTTGGCACCTGATCTGCGTTGGGAGCCGACTTGTATGATTCTATCTGAAGCTTTTGCTGCTTTCAGTGCTGCTCGGTTGTCTTCCATTGTCTCTGCAAATGGCTTTTCAACATAAATATCTTTTTTCGCTTTTAGTGCTTCGATGGTATGCAATGCATGCTGAAAGTCGGCCGTAGATATAAAAACAGCATCAATATCTTTAAGGGCATAAAGTTCTTCATTGTTCTTGCAGCCAATGATATCGTGTTCCATTTTTGATTTCAAAAATGAAACGCCTTCTTCTCTTCTTAATTTCCATATATCTGAAACTGCAACTATATCAAAATTCAGTTCCTTGTTGTGGTGCATGAAGCAGGGGATATGCGAATACTTATTTCTATCTGAAAATCCTACAACACCAACTCTAACACGATCATTTGCTCCTAAAATATTGCCATAAGATTTTGCTGTAAATCCCATTGAAGCCAATGCGATACTTGCACCTGCTTTAGCAGATTGTTTGATGAAATTTCTTCTTTCTGACATGGCAATTGTTATTTATTATCTTAAGTTAAGCTTTTTCTTGCTGGCTAAAGACTTGGCAGAAGTAGTGATGTAATATTTAGATAACATATTCGGGACTTCCCATTCAGGCATGTTGTTGTGCTGCAGGTATTCCAGGTATTTGCTCATCACTTGTGCAAAATGTGCTTCATGGCCATCATTATATTTCTCCGGGACGATAACCTGCCAGCCATTTTTGTTTTTAAGTAATTGGATTCCGGGAAATTGTTTGTTTATTTTTTCCAAAGCAGCATTAAGTTTGTCCTCAAATTTCGGGTCTGTAATTCTTTGCTCAATGTATAAGGTCGGCTTGTAAATTTCTTCCTTCCCTTGCTTGATAATTAGGGATGCTTTACTACCCCTCATCAAAGAATAATGTGTATCTCCTGCACCTTCTGGGGCTTTGTAGTTCCATGTCACCGAGACTTTCGCATGTATACCATTGATGGAAAAAGTAAATTCTCCATTGCTGTTAACTTGTAAATTTCCATGTTGATCGATTGTCGGGGCTAAGAAAGAAGGGATAACTTCTGATTTTGTGATAGTCTTAAATTCGTCCTGTGCTAGCAAAGTGTTCCATTCTCTGGCATCCAAAATTTGTATATCTTTTTTATAGTCAATTGTTTTCTCAGGGAAACAGGACCATTGGATAAGATCCACCAAATGCGTTGTTACATCTACAATACCAGCACCTTGTTGTTTATCATCAAAATACCAAGTTGGTCTGGTAAGTATTGACCCGGAAACGTATTTGTAAAAATGATGCACACTTTCTTTTATGACTGAAGGGTCGGTGGCGCTGCCTTTTTCAAGTACACCAAATATGGAGGTGTCTATTGATAATGCCCTTTGCAACTGAGAGGTGATCTCAAATCTTTCAGTCATGATATCATACAGCTGAACATTTTTTCGTTTTGCAATTTCAAACGCTTTTTTCAATTTCTTAAAACCATAATAGTCAATAGCCATAGGTTTATCGGATAGTACATTCAACCTATTTTCTATTGCTCCTAGTATGTAATCTGTTTTTTGTTGGTTGTTTCCAGCCAATACAAGAAGAGTACCTTTTTTCTCTTGAATCATTTTATTGAAGAAGTCGTTGCCAGTATATACGACTACTATCCAGCTTGTAGGTTGTGATGATCTTGTATTGTAATTGTTTATCCGTTGAAGATGAAGTTGAAGATCGCTTCCTGACTTTGCATATACATGTACGATTGGATCTATTTCAGGATACATGGATTTTTGCACCAAGGCTGCATGGAAATGGCCAGGATCGAGTGTTATCAGTTTAATTGGTTGTGCCAAAATATTACAAATTGAGAAAGAGAAAAATCCTGTTGCAGCGATTTTGGCAATAAGTTTCATTTTTAAGTTTAATTAACGTAACGGCAAATGCATGGTCTTTCCAATTTACGGAAAAACATTTAAGCAAAGTACATGTTAATTGAGTCAACTTAATTCATGGCAGAAAGGAACGAAAGGACCAATATTAGTCCAAATAACAATAATAATACGCCTGCACTACCAAGAGATAATCCAGCAATGGCAAAACCCTTGCCTCTTGTGTTATTTTTTTTAATTGAATTTAAGCCAGCTATACTTAATCCTATTGCAAGAGGGAATAATGCAAAAGTCACAACAGGTAATAAAAATAAACTAACAAAACCAGCAATAGAAGATATAAAGCCCCATTTGGCCAATTTGTCAACTTTAACAGCTTTTTCTTCTTTGGTTTTCTTTATTTTTTTCGCTCCTTTTGATTTTGAAGTAGGTACATCAACAGTATGTGATGATATGTTAATCACACTGTTGCTAGTATTTACAACATCTGGTATAAAAATAGCGGCTTCTGTATGAAAGAGAAAGAAGAAAACTGGGAGTATGGTAAGTAGAATTTTGCTTCTCATATATTGATTAATTAGGGTCAAAATGTGTTGAATAAAGATAATAAAAGTAATTATAGTTTGCGCAAATGATAGGCCTTTGGTTGTGTAAATGCCCGCAAGCCCGCATGGGATAAACTGGATCCAAAACCAGAATGTTTTCTGCCACTCCAGGGTAGTGCTGCGCTTACTCTATCACAGCAATTCCAGTAGCCAGTACCACTGTCCAGTTGTGCTAAAATATTTTCTGCTCTTTCTTGATTGGAGGAATAGACCGATGTGGTTAGTCCATATGCAGTGTCATTCATGAGTGCTATTGCTTCTGCATCATTTTTTACTTTCATGATACCAATAACGGGGCCAAAAGATTCTTCGGTCATGATTTGCATACTGTGATTGACATTGGTCAGTACAGTTGGTTGTATAAAATAACCCTTACCTGCGATAGCTTCTCCGCCTGTCAACACCTGTGCTCCTTTTCTAAGCGCATCAGCTATTTGCTGTTCAAGAAACGCAATTTGTGATTTTCGTGTAATCGCACCCAAGTAAACGCCATCTTCTTTGGGGTTACCCAGCTTCCAACTGTTTACTTCTTCAACAAAGGCTGCTACATACTCATCATATATTTTTTCATGCACATAGATGCGTTCAACAGCGCAGCAACTTTGTCCGTTGTTGTAAAAAGCTCCATCAGCTGTGCCTTGGGCAACTGCTTTGATATTTTCAATATCATCAGCCACATACAAAGGGTCTTTGCCACCAAGTTCGCACTGACAAGGAACCATTTTTGATGCAACAGATTCATAAATCTTTTTTCCTGTTGCATAAGAGCCTGTAAAAAAATAACCGTTCAGTGGTAGATCAAGCAATAATTGTCCCACTTCTCCACCACCAACTACAACTTGAAATACATTTTCAGGAACACCAGCTTCTTTTAATAATCTTTCAATGTGCAGGCCAGTCAGGGTAGCATATTCAGAAGGTTTGTACAGTACTGCATTCCCTGCAAGTAAAGCAGGTATAAATACATTGGTGCCGACGAGATAAGGATAATTCCATGCAGAAATATTACATATTACACCTAGTGGTTCGTATTTGAT
>CAZVYI010000095.1:0-5990 GCA_964631755.1 uncultured Sphingobacterium sp.
CCAATTTGTTTCATTGGGCGATGCGTGAGTTTAACAATGTGGAGCCTAGTATTGAGCCTACAGCAACTGGACATATTGTAGAGCAGATTGTGATGATTGAAAAAATCATTGCAGATGGCTATGCTTATGTAGCCAATGGCTCTGTTTATTTTGATGTAGAGAAATACCACAAAGACTTTGGTGCCAAGGGAATGCAATATGGTATTCTCAGTGGAAGAATCATCGAGGATCAACTGGAGACTACACGTGAGCTGGATGCACAGGATGAGAAGAGAAGTAAAATGGATTTTGCCTTATGGAAGAATGCAGCACCCGAGCACATCATGCGCTGGCAAAGTCCCTGGGGTGTTGGTTATCCAGGCTGGCACATTGAGTGTTCTGCCATGAGCACCAAATACCTTGGCGACGAGTTTGATATACATGGTGGTGGAATGGATTTGCAGTTCCCGCATCATGAATGTGAGATTGCACAAAGTGCAGTATGCAATCACAAAATGCCTGCCAGGTTTTGGTTGCACAACAACATGATTACCATCAATGGCAGAAAGATGGGTAAGAGCTACAACAACGTGATTAAGTTGAGTGAGTTGTTTAGTGGTGGACATGAAATACTCACCCAAGGCTATTCTCCGATGACCGTCAGGTTTTTCATATTGCAAACACATTACAGAAGTACACTTGATTTCAGTAATGAAGCTTTACAAGCTGCTGAAAAAGGTTTACGCAGAATGTGGGAAGGTTTTACGCAATTGAATCGTTTAGATATTGAGGGACAGGTCACTATAACTGCCGGTGATCCGGATTTAGAGCAAAAATGTTTTGAGTTGCTCAACCAATTGGATGTAGACATGAATGATGATTTGAACACAGCTAAGGTTTTGGCTGGTTTATTTGAATTGGTGCCTGTCATCAATTCTATCAAAGATGGTCATATCAAAATGAATGCATTGACAACAGCAACGCTAAGGTTGATGAAAGAGAAGTTCAATAGTTATCTCGTAGATATATTCGGACTCAAGGATGAGAAGAAGCAGGATGATCAAAAACTTGGAGCAGTATTGCAATTGATTGCAGATATTAGAAAAGATGCCCGTGCAAAAAAAGATTATGCTACATCCGATAAAATAAGAGATCAATTGTTGCAGGCAGGGATTCAGTTGAAGGATGAGAAGGATGGTGGCTTCAGTTGGGAGCTTGTATAAACTGAATCAAATTCTTCATGTCGGTATGCGATTGTAATCGCTTATTGATGTTTTTCAAAGATTGTTTTGATATTGACCAGTTCATTGGGTAAACATCTTCTTCCCCTTGTTGATACAAATTGATATCGTGATAGGTGTCTTTGTTGTTGTAGATTTCCAGTAAGTAGCGTTGCAGTCGCACATTATTAAAATCAGTCTGACTGGTATAGGAACCTAAAATTGTTTTTATAGGTGCAGCAAGATCATTGATCAGTGGATGGACTTTGCTGCGTTCCGTTATTGTTTCAGTTTTGTTGGTGATGTGTACAATGTGAAACTTTATTTTTTTAAAGGGATGATTGGGATTGATGGTTAGCGTATCGTGAATCAATTCTTGCAGATCAAGAATCATTTCATGTACAACACCTGCTCCTGAGTTATCAAAGTATCCTCCATCTACGAAGTAGTCGTTGCCGAGGCGGCCAGCGGGACTAAAATAGGGAAATCTCGCACCAAGTACAATGGCTGTAGCGATGGATATGTCTTTGTTCTTTTCCAGATTATCAAGAATGTCAATTCTGTTTCCAAATACGGAGTTTTCTAATTTGATGTTGCTGACAACTGCTGGAGCAGCATCCTGCATTCTTGTGGCGTTGATGCAGATTACTGGTGGACTTATTTTACTCTTTTGATCTGGTATGGTTGAAGAAAAGTTCTTCTGCATGAAGTTTCCAATAGAAGATTTTTTTGAAGGATATTGTAAGGATCTTTCAAGTGCTTCAGCGCGGTCATTTAGTAAATGAAAGGGTACTAACGGAAGAATAATGTCTGGTCCCAATAGCCTTACCAAAGGGAAGCTCAAAAAATCAGTCGATAAATAATCTTGTAGTGAGGCTATTGATTTTTCTTTTTTATCTGTGATGGTATTCCAGAAAGCAATGTTACCAAGGCTTCCACCTGAAGCACCAGAGAGTGCAAAAAGATGGTTTGAGAATTTTCCATTTGTTGCTTCTTCGATGGTGGACAATACAGAGCCTGTCCAGTAAGCAGATCTCGAAGCACCGCCATCTGCCAGTACAAAATAGACAGGGATTGACGCTTGTGTTGAATCTGTTTCAAGTAATTTTTTTTCCTTTAGCCAGTCCGCAAAATAGTTTCTTAAAGCAGGCCGAACTTTCGACTCTTCTTCTTTTGTTTTTTCGTCGAGCATTACATAATGCGATTCATTTATGAATCCAGCTGCCACCAAGGCCATTAGAAATAAAAAATGGAAATTGATTTTCTGTTTGATGGAAAATAGGGTGATGATATTTCCTGCGCCAAGCAGCACGCCAAATGAAAGTAATATGATGGGAAGTGGTGTGAGGTATTTTGAAAAAGTTAAAGAGAATACTGCTATAATATAAATAGCGATAGCAAAAATTGAAGAGATGCTGAACCAGAAGAATATGTTCTTTTCAGTTTGGATCATCACTTCTTTGTTGGCCGGAGATCTATGTGCAGCAGGGTCAGTGAAAACCCAGAGTACAAAGCTTTTGTAATTGTTTCTAATCGAGTTGATTTTTTCATGATCAGGAAGAGGGTAATGCGCAAGGCTGCTTTCGCTAATTTTCCTTCTTGTAATCACAAGGTAGAGGTAGGAAACTTGAAGTACAGGTATAAGTGTGAGGTAGGTTGTCTTTTCATTATAATAAACCAGTAAAACGACGATGGTGAAACTTGAGACCCATAGTGCATTTCGAATTTGAAGCAAAAGCGAGCGTTTTGCATCTCGTTTTATTTTTTCAAATAGCGGATAGAAGACTATATAACCAATTGTATTTAAAAATGCTATCCAGTAGGGGATTGGTCCGTTGTCGAGTTGATGATCAGCAACAGCAAATGCGATGGTGATGACGGTGAAACAGAGAAAGCCCAGAATTCTTGGTGTATGATAGAGACCTTCTTTTGCAATATGAAATAGTCTGTCGTGGTTATAGGCAATTAACCTTGAAGTATACCAGGTAATCAGCACCCAGAAAAATAAACCAATCAACATGAACAACGCTGATTGTCGCGAGTTCATTGCTGTTATCACAATATCTTTCCCCTGGATAAACTGAGTAAAAAAGAGATAACCAATCCCAATAAAAAGAATCCCTGGCATAAATGCCCAAATCACCTGAAGGATGATAGCGATTTGTTGGAGGGTTTTCTTTAGGATTTGCATATCCTAAAGATAAGACTACTGCAGTTCCTTCCAAAGCAGGTCTTTCAAGTCTTGTAGTCCTTTTCCAGCGACTGAAGAAATGAAAATATGAGGAATATTCTTTGGGAGTTCTTTTTCAATAGCTGATTTCAGTTCATCATCCAGCATATCGCTTTTGCTGATGGCGATGATGAATTTTTTATCCAGCAGTTCCGGGTTGTATTCTTTCAGTTCATTAACCAGGATATCCCATTCTTTTTTGTGGTCTGCACTATCAGCTGGAATGAGAAATAACAAAACAGGATTTCTTTCAATGTGACGAAGGAAACGATGACCTAGTCCGCGACCTTCAGCGGCACCTTCAATGATGCCAGGAAGGTCGGCTATGCAGAAAGATCTTCCATTGCGGTATTCCACCATGCCCAGTTGAGGAGTCAGAGTAGTAAATGCGTAATCGGCTATTTTAGGTTTTGCCGCAGTGATAGAAGAAAGCAGCGTTGATTTGCCAGCGTTAGGAAAACCCACCAAGCCAACATCGGCAAGTACTTTCAGTTCCAGGACTTTCCATCCTTCTTTTCCAGGTTCTCCAGGTTGAGCGTAGTCGGGTGCCTGGTTGGTTGGTGTAGCAAAGTTTTTGTTTCCCAATCCACCTCTACCGCCTTTGACCCATATCAGTTCCTGACCATCTTCCAGGATTTCACCATCTGTTTCCCCAGTTTCTTCGTCGAATGCTACGGTGCCTAGGGGCACTTCAATAATAATATCCTTACCATCGCGACCGGTCATGTTGTTTTTGTTTCCACCCTGACCATCTTCAGCAATGACGTTTTTGAAATAGCGCAAGTGGAGGAGCGTCCATAAGTTTTTATTACCTCTTAATATAATATGTGCACCGCGACCACCATCACCACCATCTGGTCCCGCCTGAGGGTTGAATTTGGTACGCATGAAATGCTTACTACCCGCACCACCATGTCCACTTTTACAGAACACCCTTATTTGATCGACAAAATTTGACTTTTCCATTGAGGGTGCAAGGTACTTAAAAGGAAGATTAGAAACATTGCATTAACTTTGTTAGTACTTCCATGAAACTCCTCAAAACCTTCAAAAACAAATACCTCATCGCCACAGTCGCCTTTGTGGTTTGGATGGTTTTTTTTGACCACAATAACCTTATACTACATTACCAGTACCGTAGCGAGCTGAATGATTTGAACAACAGCAAGAAGTATTATCAGGAGCAAATCGACAAGACCAAAAAAGAAGTAGAAATGATGAAGGCCAATCCCAAATGGATGGAAAAAGTGGCCCGCGAACAGTACCTCATGAAACGTGACAATGAGGATGTTTATCTAATTAAAGAAAAATAAAATATTTCTTCATTTCCATGCAATAAAGAGAAATCATCTGCGTTTATTTTTCAAGCGTGATTTCTAATTTAGAGTTTCGCTTCCGCCTACTCTCAGATACCCCCTTGAAGACCTACCCTTACCTATCCGTATCCTTTGTCAATATTATTAATTGATAAAAGGTTTAAAATGAGCATGTTAAACAGTGAAGCAATGATGCGTTATCTATACAAGGAAATGACCCCAGAAGAATCAAACGAGTTTATCTCAGAGGTAAATAACAACCCCGAACTTCAAGAACAGTTTAACCAGGTAAAAGAAGGTTTCGAGTCTTTAGAGAATATACAATTCAGTCCCTCTACATCAGTAATTGAAAGAATCATGCATTATGGTTCGGCAAGTTCAGAGGGACTTTCCAAAGCATAAATTACAGTTTCTTAGTAACTTACCTTCCTGAATATGAAAAGGAAGGAACGGTACGAGGTTATAATCGACTATTTTCAAAAAAACATCCCTGAGGCAGAGACTGAACTGCTCTACGACAATCCATTTCAGCTACTGGTCGCGGTCATCCTTTCGGCACAATGCACTGATAAAAGGGTCAACCTGACTACCCCCGCAATTTTTCAGCAGTTTCCGGATCCGGCTTCGCTGGCATCGACTGATTTTGATACTTTATTCCCACTCATCAGAAGTATTTCTTACCCCAACAATAAAACCAAGCACCTGATCGGCATGGCAAAAATGCTTATCGATGAATTCGGTGGGGAAGTGCCCATGACTGTCGAAGAACTAATCAAACTTCCTGGAGTAGGAAGAAAAACTGCCAATGTTATCACCTCCGTTATTGATCAACAACCCAACATGGCTGTCGATACCCATGTATTCAGGGTCTCTGCAAGGTTGGGTTTGACCCGAGGAGCAAAGACACCACTTGCCGCAGAAAAACAATTGATAAAAAGTATTCCATCCGAACTGGTGCACCGCGCACACCACTGGCTCATTTTACACGGAAGATATACTTGCCTTGCACGAAATCCCAAATGTGAGGGATGTGGTTTAACTGAAATCTGTTTGCATTACAAGAAGATGAATAAGTAGCTAACTCTATTTTATTGGTTATTCTAAAATCATAGTAATCACTAATTACTAAATATCAATTTCCAATAAATCATTATCTTGAAAGACAATCTTGCATATGAAATCAACGATTAAAGTTCAATTGGCTGTCATGATGTTCATGCAGTTCTTCATTTGGGGTGCTTGGTA
>CAZVYI010000096.1:0-5942 GCA_964631755.1 uncultured Sphingobacterium sp.
ACACTTGTTGGTTATCTTCTTGGGTAATAATTTTCATTATTTCCGACATTTTCAAGACAGCTACTTAAAGGCAATTTATACGCCATTTAGTTTTATACTGTTTTACGAAGTCTTTCTGTTGGTCATCATCATTCCTAAATCTATTTCTGAATTTATAGGAAAGCAGTTTGAGGTAATCACCTTAATTACACTTCGAAGCTTTTTCCACGACATTGCAGATTTAGATTTAAAGAATTCCATCAACATCAATAATCCTGAGTTCATCAGTTTGCTGTACGACCTTTGCGCGTCGCTGGTGATGCTTGCTTTCACTATTCTGTATTACAAAATTTACTACAATAATAGAAAGTCGGAAGTATTGGGAGAACTGAATGATTTTATCAATATCAAGAAAATGGTTTCCCTGAGTATGATTCTGGTGTTGTTGTTGCTGAGTGTTAGCAGTCTCTATCATTGGAGCAGCGAAATGATACAAGCATTGCAGCTTGATAAAAATTATCCCGACCCTAACACTGTATTTTATGCGGATTTCTTTTCAATCATGATTTTTGTCGATGTACTGCTTTTGATCATTTCTTTCATCTACCATTTTTCTTTCTTTACCATCTTCCGAAATGCAAGCTTTATTATCACGACCATCCTAATAAGAATGTCGCTGACCATTGAAAAACCAATGAATTACATCGTGGTATTAATTGGCTTTTTGTTTGCTATACTATCCTTTTACTTGTACAGTCTTAGAAATGCAGGTAGCAAAAGCAAAGATTGATTTCATATAGTAAAAAATGAAGAAACGTTTATTGCCTTCCATTCTCCTCTTGGCATATGGTGCTATCTTGGTTAAGGTGATGGTGCTCAAAGATGTGCCCATGATTAGGATGGGTCCCGTTTTGTTGAACTTTGGCGGAACACAGGTAGGGGATCCTAATTATATTCCATTCAAAACAATACTACCTTATCTATTAGGAGAATATGGGTTTCTTATAGGGGCGCTTAATATTATCGGCAATATTGCGTTTCTCATCCCCATTGGTTTTTTATTGCCATTTGTTTTTGCGCGAATCGATTGGAAAAAATTGTTGATCCTGGCCATTTTATCAGGTATGTTAATCGAATTAACGCAAGTCGTTTTACACCTCGGTATTTTTGATATTGACGATGTGATTTTGAATGGACTAGGAGTGATGGTTGGTTTTTGGATCTATGAATGGTTTCAGAAAATCATGTTGTCTTCCTACAGAAGAGTTGCAATTATTGTTATTTCAATTTTAAGCACTGCAGCAATTGTTTCCCTTTTTGTCTTTGCGAAACAAAACGAATTGGGTTTTGAGCCAAAGCATGAACGCAATCAACCGAATCGCCTGGAACAAACCAAAGATAGCGTTTCTAAAGACGTTGATCCATGTAACGGTACAATGGGTACTGGACAGATTATCTCTATCGCAGAAAATACAATCACCATTAAAAGAAGAGATGGTAAGGACGAGGTAGTTGTACTCACGGAAAAAACTGACATGCGCAATGCAGGTGGACAAATAACGAAATCAATCTTGAAAATAGGTGACAGGGTGACTGTCGTAATTGATGATAGCAATACGGCGATGGCGGTTTTGGTTTGTGGGGTAAATTAATTTGTATATATTTATTCAGGTAATAGTGTTTGAAAATTTATTTCATCTGTAGTGGTCTGCGAATCATAAAAAATTCACAATGCGGGTAACAAGAAAGACATGTTTGTTATTTTTCACACTAGTCATTTTTGCTGCTTCACTAAAAGCCCAAGTCGAAAAAGTAAAGCCAGTTTTTTTTGATGGAGTTATTAATGCTGGCTATGTCAACAATGGAGGGTTTCTAAATTTTACTGGCCCAGGACTAAGTGCTACCTTTAAAAATTCAAAATTCTTATTTGGCATGCTCCCTTCACTTAGATTTAAAGTGGATAAAGATTCTCCTAAAAACACGTTTGTATATCCTAACCTTGGTTTTGGGTTGACTTACAGTTACAAAAATTTGTCGTTTCAACTCCCAGTGTACTACAATGTGAAAACAACAACCGAAGATGGCAGTTGGCATCTTGGATTTGGCATAGGATATCGAATTAGTGCTTTAAATAAATGATCTTCTCTGAATTAACAATACAGCTTAAAAAATTTTCGTTAACTTATAGCACAATTACATTTTATGGGATTTCACATCAATAAGAAAACAGAAGCAAAGAACGTTTCTAAAAACGCCAAAGGTGTTGCTCAAGCTGGTGCTTCAAAATTTATCGCAAAATCCAACACCAAATCCTCAGGGGCCATGAAGAAACCTGTCAAAACTGGAGGAGCAAGAGGTAGTTGATCTTTTTATATTTTATGAAGTCACGTTTATTGGCATTTTATCTTTTATCCATTTCATTTCTGTTGACTATTGCGGCTTGTCAAAAATCAACACAAAAAAAGCAGACTAAAGATGTTGTTCCTGCGTTTTATAAAGGGTCAGATATCAGTTGGGTGACAGAGATGGAGGCATCTAATGTCAAGTTTTACAACAAGGATGGTGTAAGCATGGATTGTTTTGCTTTGATGAAATCCCTTGGAATGAATACCATCAGGCTAAGGGCATGGGTCAATCCAATTAATCAATGGAGTTCAACTGCTGATGTAATTGCAAAAGCAAAAAGAGCAAAAGCTTTAGACATGCGTCTTTTGATTAATTTGCATTACAGTGATAGCTGGGCAGATCCAGGTAAACAGAATAAGCCAGTTTTGTGGACAAGTGCAAATTTTTCACAATTGAATGATTCTGTAAGCGTCTATACTACTCGCTTAATGAATGAATTAAAAAGCAATGGTATTATACCCGATTGGGTTCAAGTTGGCAATGAGACAGACAATGGTTTATTATGGCCTGATGCAATGGCTTCGACTAACATGGTCAATTATGCAGCCATCATTAAAACTGGTTGCCTTGCCGTGAAGTCCGTTTTTCCTGAGACCAAGACGATGGTGCATGTTTCCAATGGATATAATAATGAGTTGTTTAAATGGAATATAGGAGGACTGATAAAAAATGGTGCCGTGTTTGACGTGATAGGGATGTCGCTTTATCCTTCACCTACAGATTGGACTACCAAAAATGATCAGATATTATACAACATGAATAACATGGTTGAGTTGTATGGAAAAGAAATCATGGTTGTGGAAGTGGGTATGCCTTGGGACTCTCCGAATGAATGTAAACTGTTTTTAACTGATTTAATTGCCAAGGTGAAGTCGGTCAACAATAAGAAAGGTATTGGAGTACTCTATTGGGAGCCGCAATCATACAACAAATGGAATGGATATACCTTGGGAGCATTTGATGCAAGTGGTAAACCTACTGTGGCACTTTCTGCTTTTTTGAATTGATCAAATTGAATGCAAATAAACAAAAGCTATGATGCTTGAATGCATAATTGCTTAAAATGTGTATTTAATGTCTTGTGCTTATTGGGTGAAAAAATTCCCATGAATGAAGGTACTCTTGATAGGATTTTATTTTTTCTAAAGAAGCTCCTTTCAGTTTTCCATTTATGCAGTTGCCGTCGAAGTCCCATATTGATTGACTATTCAAGTCAATAATTGAATCATTTCGAATGCTAAAGTTCAGTATATCATTATTTAGCTTTCTACTATAGGTGTGAAAAGAAGCAGAATCATTTTCTAATAAAATAACCAAGGGTAGATTTGGAAATGAATCTTGGATTATTCTTTTTGCAACAAGTTGATTCCAGTCGTAAGCTTTTGCAGTAAGATCATTTTCTATACCGACAACCCAGGATTTGGCATTCCATGAAGCAGTATCGCGTTTTGTCAGGTTGCTTTTAGAATTTCCCTTGTCATAGTTATCCATTTTTTCAAAAGACGACTTGAATTTTTCATCGCCCTGTAAAATGAGCGAGTTAGGAAACCTTCTTAGCCAGGTATTCAGTGCAACTTGTTCAGATGTAATTTCACTAAGTTTTAATCCTTTCAGTGGTCCTGCTATGCATTCTCCGGTAGATTGTCTCCACCAGCTTTTGGTTGTTTCATCTTCAAACATAGCATTGAAATGATCCATTCCCACCAATCGGAACTTTTCATATTTCCCATTCACAACAGGATTAAATACTCTTCCAGTTCTGCAAACAGTGCAATAGGTGACCATTACTGGAACAGAGTTAATGGTATCAACGACTTGATGGTGATAGCCAATCAACTGAATAGGGTAGGCTCTGGCCTCTCCGTTCAAGACTACACCAATGACCAGTTTATTTCTTGCTATTTTATTTGAATCTGCAGCAGATAAATTGATAACTGTCGGCTGATAGAACATTTTATCAGCTTCCATCTTGAAGGTAAAGACATAAAAAATAGAAATGTATATTAGACATATTATACTCAGTGCAATTTTGATTTTTAGTCTTCCGTTACGAAATGATTTATATAATGGGTATGCAATAATAGCTAGTCCAATACTTCGAAAAAGAACTTTATTTGATCCCAAAAAATAAGCCAAATTAATTGAGTCAAATTCCTGACTACCTGGCATTGGCATGATGAGGTAAACACGAAGAATCTCAAATACGATTAGCAAAGCAAGGCCAACATATAATACAAAATTGCGCATCCACTAAAGTTAGGTAAACCCATTTAAAAGAAATGGGCGTCCCCGCAAATAAAGAAAGGAAATGAGTTTTGATCATTGCCTTTCTGATTTTGACATATCCCCATTTATCGGGAGAATCCCACATTTTGTGGGCCCACCTGGGCTTGAACCAGCCCCGATATTTAAAGGTATTACAATGAAGAGCAATTGAATTAGCTTATATATTATGTAACTTTATAGTCAATACTTAGTATGAAAATCGCTCCTGTTGTACATAAAGCACTGATCAAATCATTTGATGAAAAGTTGAGTGATTTAAGTTATTGGCTAATGCAACCAGTAGTAAAAAGGCTGGAGGCTGTCACATTTTTAGTTTCCCAAACTGTGGATTTAACAACCACTAGACTAGATAAGACGCATGTGGTAAGAAGAAAATTAAAATAATGACATTAGCTCAGGATTTTGAGGATTTCATAAAGTTACTCAATAGGCACCATGTTGATTATATGGTGGTAGGTGGTTATGCATTGGCATTTCATGGTAAACCAAGGCATACAGGTGATCTGGATATTTGGATTAATAGTTCAGAAGCTAATGCTGAAAAATTAGTAAATGCTATTCATGAATTTGGTTTAGCAAGTTTAGGGTTAACTAAAAACGATTTTATACAAGAAGGTTATGTAACCCAAATTGGCTACCCGCCATTAAGGATAGATATTTTAAATACAATCGATGGTGTGAAATTTGAAGATGCTTTCCTTAATAAATTACAAGTAGATGTAAATGGGATTGGTATAAATTATATTGGGTTAAAAGATTTTATCGATAATAAAACTGCATCAGGCAGAAGTCAGGATATTGCTGATTTAAAAGAAATCAAGAGTATAAAAAAGGGTCTATGAATTTAACTTCATAAACCCTTGATTTTATTGTGGGCCATCCCGACTTGTCGGGAGACCCCCACGTTTTGTGGGCCCACCTGGGCTTGAACCAGGGACCCCCTGATTATGAGTCAGGTGCTCTAACCAGCTGAGCTATAGGCCCTAGAACAGTAAATGTTCTGAGGACTGCAAATTTAAGAAATAAATCCAAAGGTTAAAATCAAAAGGGAAGTTTCTAGTTTATTGAAGCGGGACCCTCCCGACTTTCAGTCGGGATGCTCTAACCAGCTGAGCTATAGGCCCTAGAACAGTAAATGTTCTGAGGACTGCAAATTTAAGAAATAAATCCAAAGGTTAAAATCAAAAGGGAAGTTTCTAGTTTATTGAAGCGGGACCCTCCCGACTTTCAGTCGGGATGCTCTAACCAGCTGAGCTATAGGCCCTAGAACA
>CAZVYI010000097.1:0-2359 GCA_964631755.1 uncultured Sphingobacterium sp.
AGTCCGCCGCGGCGGATATGAATCCGACGCTCTAACCACCTGAGCTACCTCGCCTAATTTTTTCTACCGAGTTGAACCCAGAGTCCGCCGCGGCGGATATGAATCCGACGCTCTAACCACCTGAGCTACCTCGCCTGAATGTTAAGGGCTGCAAAAATAAAGATAAACCCGATGAAAACAAAATTGACTAATCGCAATAAAAAATGACATAAATCATATCATAGATCAATTTTTGTCATTTTTATCTACATTCGAATCTGAAACCTTTACAGCGTTAAAGCCTGATTAGTTCGAGTCCGTTATTTCTGATTAGTAGGGTAACCCGTTTTTTAAACCAATTAAACCCTACGTTATGACCCGAATTACGTCCTATTGCCAAACTTGTACTGTAAAGAATTGCATCATGCTAAAATCTTTCGGTCCAGATCAGCTGAATGTGTACAAGCCCTACAAGCATCACTATGAGTTCAAAAAAGGTGAACTGATTTTCAGAGAGGGTGATGAAATCAATGGTCTTTATTTTGTCCAGTCTGGTGTTATTAAACTGGAAATGAACGCCGACAAACAACGTCCTTTTATCCTGCGATTGATTGGTCCCGGACAAACAATGGGCCATCGTTTCTTAAGCTACACAGGACTGCAGCCGTATAGCGCAACAGCAATTGAAGACACAAGAGTATGCTTTATTGAATTGGGCTTCTTCAAGAATCTGATGCAGAAAAATGAAAACCTACAGGAAGAATTAAGAAAGATTTTCTTAAAAGAAATCAGAAACACAGAAATCAAACTACTCCAAATAGCGCAACAGACTGTTCGTGAAAAAGTAGCAGGTATTTTAGTGCACTTGGCAGAAACCTACAATTACAAACAAATTGGAATGGGCATCAAGGTTCATATCGACCGCCAGGAGATGGCAGACCTTGCAGGCACAACAAAAGAGCAGGTTTCGAGAATTCTAGCAGATTTTGACCAGGAACAATTGATCAGGTTCAGGGCAAAACACTTCAAATTTATGGCAGTAGACAAACTTCGTCAGATTGCTGAAAAACATGCTGAACCCACTAGAGTTTATGAACAAATAGAAGCCTAAATGCTGTATTTCGATTGTAAAATTAACAGTGAGGTTGTACCTTTGCCGCCGTAATAACAATACTATGGCGTCAAAGATAAAAGTAAACAACCCGGTGGTTGAACTCGATGGAGATGAAATGACCAGAATTATTTGGAAATTCATCAAGGATAAATTGATTCTTCCCTATCTCGAATTGGATATCAAATATTACGATCTGGGGGTAGAATACAGAGATGAAACCAATGACCAGGTTACCATTGATGCTGCAAATGCCATCAAACAATATGGGGTGGGAATTAAATGTGCCACCATTACACCAGATGAATCTCGTGTTAAGGAGTTCAACCTCAAACAAATGTGGAAGAGCCCGAATGGCACCATTCGAAACATTCTTGATGGTACTGTATTTCGTGAGCCAATTGTAATTAAAAACATTCCACGTCTTGTTACGAATTGGGATAGTCCAATTATCGTTGGACGCCATGCATTTGGTGATCAATACCGCGCAACTGATTTCGTTGTTCCTGGCAAGGGAAAGCTTACTGTAAAATTTGAAGGTGAAGACGGACAAATCATTGAACATGAAGTATACCAATTCAAAGGTGCTGGTGTTGCAATGAGCATGTACAATACAGATGAAAGCATTAAAGGCTTTGCAAGAAGCTGCTTCAATATGGCCCTTCAAAAGGGATGGCCTTTGTATATGAGTACCAAGAATACCATTTTGAAAAAATACGATGGCAGATTCAAAGATATCTTTGAAGAGATTTACCAAAATGAATTCAAGTCAGCTTATGAAACTGCCGGTATTACATATGAGCACAGACTCATTGATGACATGGTGGCTAGTGCCTTGAAATGGAACGGAAAATTTGTATGGGCTTGTAAGAATTATGATGGCGACGTACAAAGTGATACTGTTGCTCAAGGTTTTGGCTCATTGGGATTGATGACTTCAGTGCTTGTAACTCCTGATGGGAAAACCATGGAATCTGAGGCGGCACATGGTACCGTAACCAGACACTACCGTGATCACCAAAAAGGAAAACCAACGAGCACCAATCCTATAGCTTCTATTTTTGCGTGGACAAGAGGACTTGCATTTCGTGGTAAACTAGATGAAAATCAAGCGCTGATTGACTTTGCCAATGCATTGGAGCAAGTTTGCATCGAGACAGTTGAAGAAGGAAAAATGACCAAGGATTTGGCTGTCTGTATTCACGGAAACAAAGTGAATCATGGTGATCATTACCTGTATACAGAAGAGTTTCTGGATGCAATTGACGC
>CAZVYI010000097.1:2459-5900 GCA_964631755.1 uncultured Sphingobacterium sp.
GAGAAATAAGCAGCATCAGCCTTGAGTGAATTTTTCATTTCATTTTTGACATATTTGTCAATGCTGTATTTATTGTAGAGTGCAAAAGACAAATAAAGGACAGACGCCCATACACCAATTTTAGCCCACCGTATACGATGTCTATGATCCGTTTTCGAAAAAAGCAGTAATAAAAATGCAATCAAAGAAAAAATGGTAAACAATGGATCTGCTACATACAAAACATTAAATGAAAACCGTTTTGCAGAAAAGGGTTCCAGCCAACCAATTCCATAATTATTCATGGCATCAAGAAAGAGATGACATGCAATTTCAATGAGAAAAAACCAGAACCATTTTCGAAGGGTAATTGGTTCAGCCTTATGCCATCTTGCTGCTATTAGTGCAAGAAAGAAACTGCCAATAAAAGCAAATAAAAAAGAATGGGTAAAACCCCTGTGGGCAAGTAATTCAGTCGACACAGGCATCCACATCCCCGCAACAAAGTCAATATCCGGAACACTCTGTGCAAGTGCTCCCCACAATATCGCCTTTCTCCCAGCCTGTTTATCTAAAATCAATTCACCAATACAGGCGCCTAAAACAATATGCGTAATTGAATCCATGTAATCATTTGAATCAACAATACTAAGTTATTCAAATGTCATTTTAAAAAGTTATCAAACAACAACAATTACATCATTCTAATTTCTCTGCTACCACCCATACCTGGAGATGTTGCAGGTTGTTTACCAGAGTATTTATTGAACCTATATATAAAACTCATCATAAAATAACGAGTTAGACGATTTACTCTGGTATCTACAATATTGTTTCCATTGACTGTTCTGGCTATTGCCTGGTTTTGTTTGAATATATCGAAACCTGATAACCTGAAAATTCCATTCTTCTTTTTGAACAATGTCTTCTCAATTGAAGCATTCAATAACACTATATTTTGATTCACTGCAGAAGAAAGTCCCTGATTGATAATGTACTCTAAATCATGTCTGAAAACAATACCACCAGGAATATCAATTCTCGAATTATTGGTCAGTGTCCAGCTGGTATAATTTACATTCGGTTGTCCGGGTAAGGAATACCTCACTGTATTTAAACCATATCTTCCACCAAAATCAATCTCAAGCCATTCTTTCCAATTGAACTCATATTTTAAACCTTGAGAGATCAACATGTTTCTGGCAACATTCCTTTGTGAATCGATTAATGTTATGTTGTTATTGTATGCAGCAACACCATTTGCAGAAATAATATGTGTCCTATTGTTCCATGGTTTACTGAAGTTATAGAATCCACTCACTGAATAATTTCCATTTACATTTTCATAAGTAGTAAGCTGACTTCCATTTCCACCCAATCTCTTTGTATTGTTTACAATCTGATTGTTGACAAAATTATAATTCATACCCACGAAGAAAGTCTGACCAGTAAGGAAGTTCAGGTTATTGAAAGACATACTGAATACGTGAGCTTGCTCTGGCTTGAGCTCTGGGTTACCCTTTGTCTGGTATTGTGGATTAGAAACATCCGTCACTGGCTGCAACTGAGTGAATGAAGGCTGTCTTGCATTACCATTATAAAAAAACCTCAAGGTTTTATTTCTTGTGAAATTGTATGCAAAGTTAGCCGATGGTAACAAGTTCAATCGCTTGATTGGAGCATACACAGTTTCTCCTGTACTGTTAAATGTTTTTCCCCGCTGATCAACTGGCTGGGCACTTGCACCAATTGAATAATTGTATTTCTTTTTTACCGTTCTTAGATTTGTTCCAATCCGCTGATTAATAAAATCATTTTCAAATTCATTACTCAGTTGATCTGAAAAAAGATAGTTACCTGTTAGCGTATCTAATACAGATGTATTTCTATCGTTTCGTGTATAAAATCTTGAATAGGCATAGATGATATCCAAATATCTATCCTTCATGATCGGTTCTGAATAGTTAAAACGAATACTATAATTGTTGGACTTGTTATCTGTAACTACTCTTTGATCCAGCAGGACCGAAAAAAGAGTTGGAAAATAATTATTGGTAATATTGACTTTATCCGATTCACCATCAGTAGAATTAATCCCTCCCCCAATATTTACTGAAAGATTTCTACCTCTCTTTTTAAATTTATGATTGAAGATCAAGCTTCCATTAAAGTTAGGCGACTTAGAATAAGATGTATCATCGTTAATACCATTACTGGTAAGATCTATGTCGTTCCTCAAATAACCAAATTCAGAACCAGTTTTACTGTTATTATCCCGCATACTAAATTCGGGTATAAACTTAATGTAGTTAAATGAATCTATATTCCATTCTACGTTGATTGACGCTCTGTGGTTTCTGGAATTACTTAGCGACTGCGTATTTTGACTGTTTAAAAATTTAGTGCTTTCAAAAAAGTTTTGAGAGGCAACATCACGAAGTACACTGGTTTCTCTTTCAGAATAGCTATAGTTGCCATATATAGACCCCTTTTTCTCTTTGAAGTCGTTGCGGAAATTCATCCCCACAGAATTGCTCACCCTCAACCCTTCTTCACCGCCGATACCACTTTGGTTGTTTCCCCCAATATTTACCTGGAAACCGCGGTTTCCGCCGCCACCACCAAAGTTACCACCCCCAGTGCTGCTTCCACCGTCAAAATTGAAAGTACTCGTATTGTTGTTGTTTGCCCCACCAAAAACAGATAACTGGGTTTCGTTGTTGAACACATTTATATTAGCTGTACCTGCATAGCGGTCTTCTGTACCTCCTCCGACTACTGTTCGGGTAAATACTCCTTTGTTGCGATCTTTTTTCAATTGAAGGTTGATGATCTTATCTGGTTCTCCATCTTTTATACCTGAAATATTGGCCAGGTCACCATAATCATCAATTACCTGTACTTTATCAATCATATCTGCTGACAGCTGCTGAGTTGCGGCCTTGGGGTCATTGCTGAAAAAGTCTTTCCCATTTACCCTAACCCTTGACACAGTTTTACCTTGAGCAGTAATATTTCCGTTTTTATCTACTTCAATACCAGGCATTTTTTTGAGAAGATCCTCCACCATTGCGTTGGGTTTTAGTCTGAAAGAATCAGCCTTGTACTCAACCGTATCTTCTTTTACAATAATTGGTGGCGTAGTGATTACAATCTCCTGAAGGTTGCTGTATTCTGGTAATAATTTAATGGAATCCAGTTTCAACACCTCTTCCCCTTCAGGAATAGTGTAGGCTTTCAGTTTAGTACCGTAACCCAGACTGGATATTGAAAGCACAAATTTGCGTTGTGGAATTCCTTTAACTAGAAAAAAACCAACATTATTGGAAAGCGTTTTGATGGTATCCTTGCCCCCAGCAATGTAGACACCCACAGTTGCTCGAGCAATTGGATTACCTAAAGTATCGATTAAACGACCATTTACCTGAAAGCCTTCTTGCGTAAACCCTTCAAAACCAAGAC
>CAZVYI010000098.1:0-5791 GCA_964631755.1 uncultured Sphingobacterium sp.
TAATCAGGTTTTTGATAACAACGGGTAAGACCTGAAACCGCCCCGGTCTGATGTCTGATTGCATATTGTACTTTGTATTGCAAATTTAACGAACTCACTCAATCTTTCCTCAGCTTTAACTGTACGATGTTTTCAATATGATGGGTATGAGGGAACATATCGACTGGCCGAATGGCTGTAACATCGTATTTGGCAGAAAGCAATTGCAGATCCCTGGCTTGTGTAGCAGGATTGCAACTCACATAAACGACTACCGGTGCTTCCATCTGCAAGATTTGTTCAACCAGTTTGGTATGCATACCTGCCCTTGGAGGGTCGGTAATGATTACATCTGGTCTACCATGCAAGGCAAAAAATGCATCATCGCATACTTCAGCAGCATCCCCAGCAAAAAAAGCAGTGTTGGCAATCTTGTTTAACGCTGCGTTTTCTTTAGCATCCTCAATGGCTTCAGCAATAACCTCAACACCAATTACTTGTTTGGCAAGATCACTCACAAAAATTCCGATGCTACCTGTACCACAATAAAGATCATAAACAACTTGAGAACCATCCAGTTCAGTAAATGCTTTGGTAATGGAATAAAGTTGTTCAGCTTGTTTAGAATTGGTTTGAAAAAACGATTTCGGTCCCACTTTAAATTTTAAATCACCCAGCTTTTCAATAGCAAAAGCATTTCCGTGGTAACAAACAGGTGTTTGGTCGTGCAGACTATCATTGAACTTGGTATTCACCGTGTAATAAAGTGAGGTAATTGATGGAAATTCTTTTTTCAAAAAATGCATCAGATCTTCTCTTGCTGCGCCATCATCTTCCCCAAAAACCAGATTCACCATTATATCACCTGTGGTACATATCCTGATCAGCAAATTGCGCAAGAGTCCAACATGGTTACGGATATCATAAAAACTATACCCTTTACTCAGGGCATACGTTCGCAATGCATTTCGGATGGCATTGCTGGGCTCCGCTTGTAAATGACAAGTCTCTATATCAATCACCTTGTCAAATGATCCGGGCACATGAAATCCTAACGCAGGTATAGAAGGGAGACCACGCGGACCATCTTCAGGCATGGGCATGGATCGCATTTCTGCATCCGTAAAATATTTTTTCGCGCTGAAGGTGAACTCAAGCTTATTTCTATAATGCGTGGTTTCTGAAGAACCAGCAATAGGTTGCATTTCTGGTAAATCAATTTTACCGATGCGTTTCATTTGCTGGGCGACTTCCTCCTGCTTGTACTCTAATTGTTTAGCATAAGGAAGCATTTGCCATTTGCACCCTCCGCAAACCCCAAAGTGCTTGCAAAATGGTGTAACACGCTCTTTTGATTGTTCCTTTATTCTGATGGCCTTCCCTTCAGCCCAGTCCTTTTTATTTTTTGATAAACACACATCAACAAGATCTCCTGGCACTGCGCCTTCAATAAAAACGACCTTCCCCTCAACCTTAGCAATAGATTTTCCTCCTGCAGCATAAGACAAGACCTGTAAATCCTCTAAAATCACATTCCGCTTCTTTCTCATATTTCACTTTAATTTATAAAGTTATTGAATAATTTTGCCCAAACCCCCGAAAATGCGCATACTGGCAGGATGTTTATTTATCATTTTTTCTACTCTTCATGTTCAAGCACAAAACGCATACGAGATAACTGCCAATATCAAACCGTTTACGAAAGGCCACCTTTACCTTGGTTACCATTTTGGCAACAAACAATATTTACTCGATTCTGCAAAAATCAATGAAAATGGTGATGCAGTATTTAGTGGTCCAAAAAAATTACAGGGTGGCGTTTACATGATCATCTATCCCGAAAAAAACAATTGGATCGAATGCGTCATTGATCAGCAACAAACATTTCGACTACAAACAGATACAACTAATCCAATTCTGAATCTCCAAATTAATGGATCAAGTGACAATACCTTGTTCAGTGCTTACCAGAAAAAGTCGATGGATATTGGCAAACAAATTGCTCAACTAAGAACTGCAGGCGCACAGGCAAAAACGCCCTCAGCCAATGATTCCATCAACAATAAAATAAGAACGCTCAACCAGGAAATGCTTGCCTATCGCAATACATTTCAAAAAGAACATCCAGCCCATTTATTATCGGCTGTCTTCAATCTTTTAAAAGACCCTGAAATACCTCCAGCTGCAAAGCATCCTGGTGGTAAATATGACAGCACATATGCTTATCAGTATTACAAATCGCATTATTGGGATGGTATCAGCTTTACAGATGAAAGATTAATGAGAACACCAGTGTTACAGCCGAGATTCGACAGGTATTTCAACAATATACTTCCACAAATGAGCGACTCACTCATTGTGTATGCTGATCAAATACTGAAAGCTTCACGGTCGAGTGAAGAGATGTTCAAATTTTTTCTTTCGAGTCTGACCGACAAATATGTGAATCCGCAGTACATGGGACAAGACGCGGTATTTGTGCATTTGTTTGAAAAATATTACCTCACAGGCGCAGCAGATGCATGGATGAGTGAAGCCTATAAAAAATTTGTATTCGATCGAGGCTATTCAATGATGGCCAATGTTATTGGTAAGCGTGCTGCCGACTTACCCATGATTGATACATTGGGAAATAAATTTTCACTTTATGCCCTGCAAGGACCCTTCACAGTACTCTGTTTCTGGGATCCAACCTGCGGTCATTGTCAAGAAGAAGTGCCGAAAGTTGACTCTATCTTCCAAAAAAAATGGAAGCAACAAGGTGTGAAGCTGGTGGGTATCATGACCGATGGAGGAAAAGACAACTGGTTGAAGTTCATCAGAGAGCACAAACTTAAAGATTGGGTTCATATCTATCAGACCGAAGAAACCAAAGAGAAAATCATCAATGCTGGTCAGCCAGGCTACCGTCAATTATACGATATCTACCAAACGCCAATATTGTATTTGCTGGATAAGGACAAGAATATAGCAGCAAAAAAATTGAGTTT
Organism: uncultured Sphingobacterium sp.; assembly: GCA_964631755.1. Taxonomy (GTDB): domain Bacteria; phylum Bacteroidota; class Bacteroidia; order Chitinophagales; family Chitinophagaceae; genus Pollutibacter. Next base: position 2,970 of record CAZVYI010000098.1, read on the forward strand.
TCTTCAACTCGATGATTACATGGAGTTCACAAGAAAGAACCGAAAACAGTGATGATGAAAAAAACAATTCTGGTAAGCTTAGTTTGCTTTTACTTCCAACATGCTACGGCTCAGGTATTGTTTACCTATGGTAAACACACAGTTACACTAGAGGCATTCAAAGCATCATTTGAAAAAAACAATCCAGATTCGATTCACAGCAAAAACGCTTTTCAAAACTACCTCAACCTCTTCATCAATTTCAAGTTGAAAGTTAAGGCAGCGTATGATCTAAGGATGGATACTTTACCCAACCAAATAGCAGACCGACTTGCATTTGAGGAACAAATAAAACCGATTCATCTATTGGACCCTTCCACTTTGGATCAGCTTGTGAAAGAAGCGGTGGATCACAGTTTACATGAGATTGATTTGAGCCATATTTTCATTGCGTACAAGCAGCCTTTCAATGAAAATGCAGATAATATTATCACTACAGAAGAAAAAGAACTTGCAAAAAGAAAATCAGAGGAGGTTCAAAAAAGATTGAAACTGGGCGAGCCTTTTGAAGAAATAGCTCTCGCTTACTCCAATGACCCCGAAGTAAAGCACAACAGAGGTCATCTCGGCTTCATTAAAGCATTTACACTGCCCTATGCATTTGAACAAATTGCTTATACATTGAAAGAAGGAGAAGTTTCCTTGCCAGTGGAAAGTGAAGCGGGACTTCATCTGTTCAAAAGAGAAGGCAGCAGAACAATTGAAGGGAATTTATCAGTGGCACAAATACTGATAGCCATTCCAGAAAACGCACAGGAAATCGAAATCAAACAAAGAGAGCTACTGGCAAATAATGTTTATCAAGAAGCAATCAAAGGAGCAAACTTTGATTCATTGGTTGCCGTATTTTCAGAAGACAGAAGCACCAATACAAGGGATGGCATCATTGTAGGTATGGAAACAGGAGACTATGACCCAGCATTTGAACAACAAATCAGACGCTTAAAAAAAGATGGCCAAATATCCCCTGTATTCAAAACAGCATTTGGTTTCCATATTCTCAAAAGAATTTCACAGGATACATTAAAAATCAATCAAGCAGAATTGAATGCTGAAACCAAAGAACTGGTTCTGCAAGATGAGCGAGTGTCCGTTGCCAAAAAAGTCTTCATTGAAAAATCAATTGGCAAACATGGATTAACTGCCGCAGAAAAAGACAAAGAGACATACATCTCAAAACGACAGCAAGATTTTAGTCCCGCTTACGCTAGTCAGATCAACGACTTCAAAGACGGTAATCTGCTTTTTGAAATCATGGATAAAAATATTTGGAGTAAGGCATCGAATGATTTGGCAGCACTAAAATCATTTCATGCAAGTAGAAAAGAAAAATACCAATGGAAAAATTCAGTGATTGCATTTAGTATCACTACACAAAATAAAGATATTGCTGCTGCAATCAAATCTGATTTAGACAACCACAAATCCATTGAATCCATCAAAAAACTATACAGTGAAGTTGCTTACATAGACAGTGCAAGACAAGAAGCTAATGTGCTATTGGGTGTAGGACAAGCCAATGCTAAAGCTGGTTACATCACTGAAATTTTTTCGAATGATGCAGAAGGTACATATACATTTATTTATGTACTTAAAGTAAACAATGATCCTTCTGTCATGGAATTTGAGGAAGCCAGAATTCAAGTCATCAATGATTACCAACAAATGCTGGAAGACAAATGGATCAATGAATTGAAGAAAAAATATCCCGTCTCTATCAATCAATCCATTTTAAACAAAACGCTTTCCACACTTCATTAGAACACCTGCTTGACTGCGTTGTAGATAATTTTAGGCTTGCCTAAAGTGTAATAATGCAGAACAGGAACGCCTGCTTTTTTGAGTTCTTTGGACTGATGAACCAACCAATCCTCTCCTACCTTCTCAGCATCTTCATCCGTCTTTGTTTTATTCATTGCATCAATCAACTCAGTTGGCAGATCCACATGAAAAATTCTTGGAATGACAGTCAATTGTTTCTTATTCGTCAAAGGTTTCAATCCCGGAATAATAGGAACATTGATGCCAGCTGCTTTACATTTATCGACAAACTCAAAATACTTTTGGTTATCAAAAAACATCTGTGTTACAATGTACTCGGCGCCCGCATCTACCTTTGATTTTAAGTAACGAAGATCAGTTTCAAGATTAGGCGCTTCAAAATGTTTTTCAGGATAGCCTGCAACACCCATGCAAAAATTTGTACGGTAACCTTCGCGAATATCTTCTTCTAGATAAATGCCATTGTTGAGACGATCGACCTGTTTCAGCAAATCAATTGCATATTTGTTACCACCAGCTTCTGGTTCAAAGGAAGCCTCGTTCTTTGTAGCATCTCCACGAAGCACAAGCACATTATCAATACCCAAGAAGTTCAAATCAATCAATGCATCTTCAGTTTCTCTTTGTGTAAAACCACCACAGATCAAGTGCGGAACAGCATCAATTTGATAGTGGTTCATGATTGCAGCACAAATACCAACTGTTCCAGGCCTTTTCCTCACTTCAATCTTTTCGAAAGTGCCATCAGTTTTCTTTTTGAAAATATGTTCACTTCGGTGATACGTAACATTGATAAACGAAGGTTTAAATTCCATCAAAGGATCAAGATGGTTATACAATGAAGCAATATTCTTTCCTTTCAAAGGAGGAAGTACTTCAAATGATACCAAAACATCCTTGGCCTGTCTAATATGATCTATTACTTTCATTTTTAACGATTGCTTGATTTTATGAGCGCAAAAGTACGCATATATGCTGATGAAAATTTATACATTTGCCAA
>CAZVYI010000099.1:0-5742 GCA_964631755.1 uncultured Sphingobacterium sp.
AGATTATTTGATTTCCTCGACTGGCAATTGCAAAAATTCCCTCAGGAAGATATGCTCGCGGCAAAAGAAAATGGTGTTTGGAGAAAATACAGCACACAGGAAATCAAACAAACAGCTGACAGCTTGAGCATGGGTTTACTCAAAGCGGGAATAGGCTATCAGGATGGAAGTATCGAGGGCAGAGACAAAGTAGCTGTATTGAGTAATAATCGCCCTGAATGGTTAATACTTGATCTGGCTGTTCAGCAAACAGGAGCTGTTCTAACTCCTATATACCCTACCATCAGTGTGAACGAACTGGAATTTATTTTGAATGATGCCTCCATCAAATTGGTTTTTGTCAGTGATCAGGAACTATTTGATAAAGTCCAATCCATTCGCTCTAAAACACCAAGCGTTCAAGCAGTATATACTTTCAACCCCATTCAGGAAGCACTGCACTGGCGTGAGTTGTTGCATTCTGGAGGAGAGCATGAATTAGAAGCATTGAAACATTCAAAAGAAAGAATTAAAGGAACTGAACTGGCTACGATTTTATATACTTCAGGTACAACAGGATTTCCCAAAGGTGTAATGCTTAGCCACCATAATATTTTGGACAACATCATGAATGTCGAAGAACTGCTGGTGCCTGTTTGTGGCGCATCAGATCGGGCATTGAGTTTTCTTCCCCTTAATCATATTTTTGAAAGAGTTATCAGCTATATCTATATTTTCAGAGGTGTATCTATTTATTATGCAGAAAACCTCGAAACCATTGGTGATAACCTGAAAGAAGTCAAACCCAATTTATTCTCGACAGTACCAAGGCTACTTGAAAAAGTTTATGAAAAAATCATGAACAAAGGTAGAGAGCTGACTGGCATCAAAAAGAATTTATTCTTCTGGGCAGTCGCGGTAGGCAGCAGATATGAAGTAGATAAGAACATGGGACTTGGATACAATATTCAACTGGCCATTGCCAACAAACTCATTTTCTCTAAGTGGCGCGAAGCCTTGGGTGGAAATGTAAAAGCCATCGTTACAGGTGCTGCTGCTTGTCAGGTACGACTCTTAAAAGTATTTACAGCAGCAAAAATCACCATCATGGAAGGTTACGGGCTTACAGAAACATCGCCTGTGATCAGCGTAAATCAATTTGATCCTTCTGGAAGAAGATTTGGAACTGTTGGTAAAGTGATTAAGAATGTTGAAGTGAAGTTGGCCGAAGATGGTGAAATCTGCTGCAAAGGATCTAATGTGATGATGGGTTATTACAAACGTCCTGATCTAACAGCAGAGTGCATCGATAAAGATGGTTGGTTCCATACAGGTGATATTGGTGTTTGGGTTGAGGATAAGTTCCTGAAGATAACCGACAGAAAAAAAGAGATTTTCAAAACCAGTGGTGGTAAATACGTTGCTCCTCAACCCATTGAAAATAAAATGAAAGAATCACCTTTCATTGAGCAGATGATTGTTGTTGGAGCAGAAAGAAAATTCACTGCTGCACTTATTGTTCCTGCATTTGCCAACCTCAAAACCTGGTGTGAAAAGAATGGAATTGAGACTGCTACCAACGATCAAATGGTACACCACCCAAGAGTATTGGAACATTATAAGGCCATCATTGAAAAATACAATCCTCAATTCAACCCTGTTGAACAGATCAAAAAATTTGAACTCTTAAATTCTGAGTGGACAATCAACGGAGGTGAACTGACACCTACATTGAAACTAAAGAGGAAAGTAATTATGGAGAAATACGCTGATGCAGTTGAACGCATATACGCATCAGATGATCAGAAATAATGTTGCCCTGCTGGCACCTTGAACATTTTATTTCGCTGGTAAGATGAGAATGCCAGGTATTCATCTTCATGAGTCCTGATCCAGTTCTGATAAGCATTAGGATCCGAGGCTGGTCCAAACAACCATTGGTTATAGGCCTCGAACATTCCTTCTCTCATCAAATAACGCATGTGATCAAACAAGTGAAAAGCATATTTATTTTCATTTGCATTGAACCAGTCCAGTATAAATCTTGAACGAATAATCAACAAGGTTTCTGGAGTAATCCCATGAAGCGACAATTCATTTTGTCTACCCATGGTTTGTAAGAAATCCAGTTCAAATGGTGATGGTGCTTTTACATAAAACTTTTTGGTATCCCCTGGCATATAAATTCTCTTGTAAGACTCCAGCAACAAGATTTTGATCTCAGCAGAGCGAACCGAGTAACTTTCGAGATTGACAAATATTTCTCCGTAAACTATGCTCCTGGATTTATCACCTGCGGCAAAATAAAATTTTGCAGCATGATAATAATTTCCAGAAAAAGAGGGATCTAAATTTATTCCTGCTTCCCATTGTGAAATGGCCTCAACAGGTTTTTGCTGAATCCAAAAAAGATCACCCAGCTCACTGTAAAGCGGGCCACTATTCTCAAACTTTTTAAGTCCTTTTTTATAGAGCTTCTCAGCTGTTTTGAAATCTTCTAACTCTTTAAAAACACTGCCTGCTATTTGAAACATTTGCTCATCAGCTGATTCTAAATCAGTCAAGGGTAAAATTCTCTGAGCGGCTTTTGCATAATCACCTGATAAATAATACGTGAAAGCAACATCTTTCAAGAGATCAAGATTGCCAGGTTCTATTTCAAGTGCCTTGGCCAGCACCATTATGGTGTTGCTATAGTCTTGTTGTCTTTGGAAAACCAATGCAGTTTCACGCAACTGCTGAACAGTTTGCTGTGCGGCAGCCAACTGAACCAGCAATAAGAAAGATATGGTTATTCTCAGGAATTTCATGGCAACATGGCAAAGTTAAGCAAGAAGGCAGATTTTTATCTGATCATATGTGTTAATAATCCATCACGCAATTTGGGCTCAAACCATGTACTCTTTGGAGGCATCACTTCACCGTTATCTGAAATATCAAAAAGCTGTTGAATACTTACAGGATAAAAGCTAAAAGCCAATTGCATTTCACCACTGTCCACTCTCCTTTCCAACTCTTTTAACCCCCTGATTCCACCAACAAAATCAATTCGCTTGTCAGTTCGCTGATCCTGGATATCCAACAATTTTTCAAAAACATTTTTTGAAAGTATAGTAACATCCAAAACACCAATAGGATCATTCGTATAGGTGCCTTCCAGTGATGTCAGATGATACCATTGTCCACCTACATACATTCCAAACTCATGCAGCTCTTTAGGCTCAACCGGAGCATCGGCTGTCGATATTGTAAAATCATCTTGTAAAGCTGAAATAAACTCCTCTTTGCTTAATCCATTCAAATCCTTGATTACTCTATTATAAGGCATGATCTTTAGTTCATTGGCGGGAAAAAGTGTAGTTAAAAATCGATCATCTTCAGTATTCGTTCCTTCAGCAGCAGCCTTTCTCACTTTAGCAGCACTCGCAGCACGATGATGTCCATCAGCGATATAGGTACAAGGAACATCCTTTTGAAAAATGGATGTTATTTCATCAACAACAGTCTTTTCCCCTGCTATCCAAACGCGGTGAATTATACCATCATTAGCAGTAAAATCATAAATAGGCTTTTGGGCTGATTTAATTCCTGCTATAATGGTATCGATTTTTTCTACATTTCTGTAGGCAAGAAATACATTACCTGTTTGTGCACCAGTAATACTGATGTGGTTGATGCGGTCTTTCTCTTTTTCCGGACGAGTGAATTCATGTTTTTTGATGATGTCATTTTCGTAATCATCAACTGAAGAACAGCACACCAATCCCGTCTGGCTTCTCCCATCCATTACCAATTCGTATATGTAGTAGCAATCCGACTGTTCTTTGAACAACACACCCTGCTCTATAAATTGCAACAAATTTGCTTTTGCTTTTTCATAAACAGAAGGATCATAAATACTTAAATCGACTGGCATGTCAATTTCCGATTTAGTGACATGCAAAAAAGAATATTGATCATTTGCTGCAGCTGTACGCGCTTCTTCACTCGACAATACATCGTAAGGAGGTGCTGCAACTGCTGCTGCAAAATGAGGTTGAGGCCTTATCGCTTTAAATGGAAATACAAGAGCCATAGTAAAACTGTTTATGAACCATATTGATTAGAAAATGCATTTGTAAGATCTGTAAATGCTTGAACGCTTTCCAATGGTAAAGCATTGTACATCGAAACCCTGAATCCACCTACACTTCTATGTCCTTTTACTCCCACCATTCCTTCTGCTTTACATTTTTCAAGAAACAGTTTTTCCAAAGCGGGATCCTCCATTGTAAAGACAGCATTCATCTGGCTGCGGTCTTCTTTAGGGACTGGCAATTGAAAAAGAGGAGAGGCTTCAAGTGCATTATAGAGCAAATTTGACTTCTCGAGATTTCTTTTTTCAATTGCAGTTATACCTCCGTTGTTCTTTAACCAACGCAAGGTGAGCAAACAAACATAGATGGCAAACACTGGTGGTGTATTTAGCATTGAACCATTGGCAATATGCTGACGATAATCCATCATGGAAGGGACAGATAAAGTTGCTTTCTCTGCAAAAGACTTATCAATGATCACCAGGTTGACCCCAGCAGCTCCGATATTTTTTTGTGCTCCTGCATAAATAAATGAGAAGCGATTGAAATCCATATTACAACTCAAAATATCACTACTCATATCTGCTATCAAAGGAATACCAGACTCAGGTATAGCCTTCATTTGCGTTCCTTCAATTGTATTATTGGTTGTATAATGAAAATAAACTGCATCCTCAGGTATCGCATATCCTTTAGGGATATAGCTGTAATTTTTATCCTTTGAAGAAGCCACGATTTCAACCTCACCAAATTTCTTTGCCTCTTTAATGGCTTTGGTACCCCAAACACCACCATCCAGATAAGCAGCTTTTCTATCTCTTGGAAGAAAATTCATGGGTATTTGAAAAAACTGAGTTGAAGCGCCTCCATGTAAAAACAAGACTTCTTTTTCGTCATTTAATTGCATCAGCTCTTTTACAAGCGTTACTGCTTCATTGAGTACACCTTCAAATAACGGAGTTCGATGCCCGATTTCTAGGATGGATAATCCAGTTTCATTAAAATCCAAGATAGCGCGACTCGCCTCTTCAAATACTTCTTTTGGAAGGATACTGGGACCCGCATTAAAATTATGTTTCATGCCGATGTTAGATTGCGATTTGAATTTGGCAGGCAGGATGCAAAGATACTTAATTTGAAGGAGTGTTAAAGGGAAGGTTAGGCTGACCAGCCTCTACCCATGCTGTATACCAAAACGAGGCCACTGCATACACAGATCCCCGCATGCGCCTTTCAACCATCCCATTCAATTGTTTGTGGTAACGCGCAGCATATTTCTCTGAATACTGCCTAACCAACCTGTCATTTCTGTACTCAAAAGACATCCTTTCATGATCTGCAGATTGCTTGCTTAATTCTTTTTCAATTTCTAGCACGGTGTCTGCTGCTGCGCCACTTTCATAGACCCGATCCCAGATAAAATGCAAGGGATCTTTGAGGTAAGTAGCCCGGCCAATAAACAAATCGTATTCCTTTTCTGCAAAAAGTTCAGGAAGCCGGCTTTCCCAAAATGCATGTATCCCTAACTGATCCGTTTTTTGTCCGTTGTGGTTACTACTTGCATGCAAAGGCACATGTGCATCTGCGATGTAATGACCAATATCAGCAGATAACTTTAATATCTGCTGTATATCTTTTTCAGCAAAAGCATTTTTAAGTCGCTCATGCATCACCATGATCCACCATG
>CAZVYI010000100.1:0-5613 GCA_964631755.1 uncultured Sphingobacterium sp.
AAAAATATCATGCCTTCGCTATCTACTTCATAAACATTGGCATTACTATTTACACCGCTTCCTGTCAGCTGCATTGAAGAAGAACCAACTGATGGAATTAAACCCGTATTGAACATGGCGCTTGCAGCAGCATTGTCGCTGAAAACAGCAATGCTCAATTGATCACCTTTTTGTACTTTCTGTTCCGGGACTTTAAACTGACTAAATTGAGTGGAATCAATCTCCCCTTGTAATACCTGCAATTGCTTGTAAGTAGTACAGGAACTGAGGTAAAACAAAAAAGCCAATAAACTAATAATACGCATTAAAATTCCTTATTAAACTTTTACAATTGTCTTCTTATCAAACTTTGCAGTAAGCACAAAACCTAAGCTATCAATCCTTACTTCAACTGTATTGTTACCCAATACACGCAACACCCTGCCGGTCGCTCCCATCATTACTCCTGTATTCAACATTACCTGATCCGCTGGTTTAATCTCAATACTGCTCACACTAACATCATCATATTCGGATAGGAATTTTTTAATTTCAATAATTTCCTCATCTTTCACAACTGCAGGCTTCCCATTCCAGTAAACATAATTCAACACTCCATCAACATAGCGCACTTCAGTCATCTCCGTTGCTGCAACATGAACAAATACATAACTCTTGAACAATGGCTCCTCAATGGTCTTCATTCTATCACTCCACTTTCTCCTTACTTTGTTCAAAGGACAATATGCCTCAAAACCTTTTTGCTCTAGTGCTTTATGTACTTTTTTCTCCCACCTGGGTTTGGTATACAACGCATACCAATTCTTTTCTGTGTTTTTCATGTCTTTCGGTTAAAGCTTCGCCTCCTCAGTCCCATGTATCAACATAAGCCCAAGTAAAATAATTGTCTTTTATACTACAAAACTCACTCCAAAAATTGGAGGAGCGTTGTACACAAATATACCCCATTAAATTGTTGAATAAAAAGTGTTTACACACATGTTACTACGTGTTTTCACTTGTGAAAAACACCTAAAGAAAATAACTAAAAATACCTAGCAAGTTTGCTAGGTATTTTTAGTTTAAAAGCTATTTTACTGATAATTATTGAAGTGGAATATCGCGTTTTAATAATGCTTCTCTATTGGCCATTTCCCAAGCAGTATGGAAAACCAATTGTGCTCTCTTGGCAAGCAATGGATAATTTATTTTATCTGGTGTATCAGTCGGTTTATGGTAATCCGCCTTTAACATTCCATCATAATAAAAAATGATTGGAACACCCTTGCGAGCAAAATTATAATGATCGCTTCTGTAATAAATTCTGTTAGGATCCTTGGGGTCATTGAACTTATAATCAAGTACCAACTTGGTATACTTATTATTTACGCCTTCACTGATAGGCTTCAACTCTGTACTCAATTTATCATCACCCACTACGTAAACATAATTGAGCGTATCAGCTGAAGTCCTTTCTGTGTCTGTTCTGCCAATCATATCAATGTTCAGATCTGCAGTTACTTTCTCCATAGGCACAGTGGGATGTTCAGAATAATACTCCGAACCCCATAGTCCCTTTTCTTCACCGCTGACCGTCATGAACAACACACTCCTTCTAGGACCTTTTCCCTCAGCTTTTGCCTTAGCAAATGCCTCTGCCATTTCCAGTACGCCGACTGTTCCAGAGCCATCATCATCAGCACCGTAATAGATTTGTCCGTTCTTAATTCCCTCATGATCATAGTGCGCTGTTACAATCAACCACTCATCTTTTTTATCCGATCCTTCCACATAGCCTAAGACGTTACTGCTCGACAATTCAACCGTCTTCTTCGTATAAGACAATTTGATATTAGTTGAAACTACTGTGCCCTCAACTTTTGCAGATTTCCCTGCAGTTGACCATGCATTCCAGCAAGAATCATTTCCTGCTATGGCTTTAGCAACACCTTCAGAAACAGTATATGTATTGGGATACTGATCAGCCTTATAGAGTTCAACATACATGTTTCCACTGGTACTTACTTTACGTGGAAACCCATTACCAGCAAGGATTACAGCAGCTGCACCTTTGGTTCTTGCTGCAATGATTTTACTGTAGGTACTGGTTGAAGAACGAAAACCAGCAGCAGATGGTTTGAATCCTGCTGGAGCGCCATCCAACAATAAAACAGCCTTGCCAGTCACATTGAGTCCCTTATAATCATCTACATCTTTATCAACAATACCATGTCCGGCAAATACCACTTCGGAAAAATATGACGTGGCGTTGTTGTTCCACATGGTAAAAGGAACGAAATCCTTTCCCATTTCAAAGCTTTTACCATTTACAACCACTTCAGCGCCGCCAACCTCATCTCTATACACTGGAAAATGCTGCTGATAACTGCCGTTATTTCCTGGAATCAATCCAAGAGATTTAAAATGCTGTTCAATATAAGCTGCTGCCTTACGCTGCCCTTCAGTCGCGGTCTCGCGACCCTCCATTTCAGCACCTGCAACGATATACAAATGCTTGCTCAAATCTTCTGAGGTGATTGTTGCAGCATATTTTTTGGGATCAGGAACTTTTGTGGTTTGCTTTTGCGCAGTGGCAAAATGAACAAACAATAATGCTAAAGCCAATGAGTAGAGCCTTGCCATAATTATGGTTTTATTGATTAAATTTTATTCACGCGATTTTGGTGCCTTCCACCCTCAAATGGAGTGGACAGGAAAACATCAGTCATTTCTAAAGCTGCATCCATGCTTACGAACCTAGCAGGAATACCTATTACATTGGCATTGTTGTGGGATCTTGCTAAAACAGCAATTTCTTTCTCCCAGCACAATGCTGCTCTGATACCAGCATGTTTATTGGCTGTGATACATACTCCATTGGCTGAACCACAAATCAAAACTCCAAATTCAGCTTCTCCGTTCTCGACTGCAGCTGCAACGGCATGTGCATAATCAGGGTAATCGCAAGACGCATCTGTATATGTACCCAAATCAATCACTTCATGACCTGCATTTTCAAGATGATCTTTTACCCCATTCTTGTAATCAAAACCAGCATGATCTGAACCAACCGCTATTTTCATAAAAATCGATTTTTAAATTCTATTCCCACTCTGCATCTTGTTTCTTCTTCACCCTTGCAGCAATCAGGATGCTGATCTCATATAGCAAGACCAATGGTACCACTACAATCAACTGTGATCCCCAATCTGGCGAAGGTGTAATAACAGCAGCCACCACAAGAAGGGCTACATATGCATATTTTCTATACGTTTTGAGGAAAGTAGGGGTAATGATACCCAATTTCGACAATAACCAAGTGGCCATGGGTAATTCAAATGCAATACCAGCACCCAATGTAATATCAATAAGGCTATCCAGGTAATCAGCCAAGGTAGGTCGGTAATCAATTACACCAATATCACCAATTGTATAGTTAGAAAGAAAATTAAATGTAAATGGGGCCAACATGAAATAGCCGAAAGCAGCTCCCATGAAAAAGAACATGCTCACCCAAAAAATTATACCACGGGTATATTTTAATTCAGAGGGTTTTAGTGCAGGCTTGATAAATTTCCAGATTTCAAAAAAGACATAAGGAAGCGCAACAAGTAATCCCCCCACAACCGCAATGGTGATGCTTGACATGAATGTACCGCTGATAGATGTTACCTGCAAACTGAGCTTCATGGGCGGCATACACAAGGAATCTCCCATGCCTAATAGGTGGCTTAACTTACAAAAAGCACGGTAGGAGATGAAATCATTACGGGTAGGACCCATGATCACTGTATCAAAAATCTCATCGATATAGATGAAGAATAAAATTGCACTGGTGAGAATAGCAATTACGGAACGGACAATATGCCAACGGAGAATTTCAAGATGATCAATAAAGCTCATCTCTTCTTCTTCATTGCCTGCCGTCCTAAGCCTTTTGAATATTGATCTGGAATCCGACAATTGTCATTTTTTTGGAATTGCTAAGTTAATCAAAAAGGAGGTTGACTCAAAACTCTATCCCTTCAATAAATATTCCAGAAACGAGCCAGCTCCCTTCATTTCTCAATAGCTCTACCTTCCATTTTCCTCGCCTGATTGTACAAAGATCCCTTTGACAAAACCCAGTGGTATGACTCCCTTTCAAAACCAAACGATTCCCAGCCAGCGTTTTCTCTTCATGCATCAGAGAAATCCCGGAAATTGAAGCATATTTTCTTTGATGACAATCCAATACATAAAGAAACTCAGGCTCGGATAAATTATGAAAATGATTCAGCTTGATGCGTTTGTGGATGATACCCGTATTCATTTGACGACCTCCTCCCAGAATCCCAGCCAATAAATCGCCTACAAGAGATTCAGGCTCCTCAGGAAAAACGTCCTGCCGATAATGGTCGTACAAGAAACAAAAGTACATTTCAGGTGGATGAACAGGCAACTGCATATCCAGAAATACATTTCGAATGAAAACATACCTTCGTTTGTAATCGATTTCTTCCTCATTAAATGAAAGTAAAATTCGATGCATTCTAAAAAGTTCAATCCAATTGGAAACGACTTCCTGCATGTCTTGATCAGATAATGATTGAGCATCTTTCGGGATTTCAGTTATCCCGATTTTATCTCTTACTCGGTTAAACATGGGCATAATGGTTGTTTTGATAAAATTCAAAAGCTCCCTTTTCCCTAACAAGTGAGATTATCTGTTTTTGCAGAAGATTAACCCTAACTGGTGATGCTTATTTGAAGTGGAATGAATAGATTTACATCAAATGAAAAGGATAAAAATCACCTTTCGTGAAGTGATAATTGCCCCATTTATTTTCTTGATTCATCTCTACAGGTGGATTATTTCTCCATGGCTGGGACAAAAATGCAGATTCACCCCTACCTGTTCCCAATATGCTATGGATGCACTTAGAAAGTATGGAATAATTAAGGGCCTTTGGAAGGCCCTTAAAAGAATATCACGTTGCCACCCCTGGGGGGACAGCGGTTATGATCCTGCCTGAAAACGTTCAGCTACTTTAGTCCAATTTACAACCGACCAAAATGCTCCAAGATAATCAGCTCTGCGGTTCTGGTATTTGAGATAATAAGCGTGCTCCCAAACATCTACACCCAAAATTGGTGCACCCTTCACCTCTGCTACATCCATCAAAGGATTGTCCTGGTTTGGTGTTGAAGAGATTTCCAGTTTACCGTCTTTGATCAACAACCAGGCCCAACCACTACCGAAACGGGTCATACCTGCGTTAGCAAATTTCTCTTTGAAAGCATCAAATGAACCAAATGCGGCATCAATTGCAGCTGCTAGCGCTCCTGTGGGCTGACCACCTGCATTAGCAGCAAGACTTTCCCAAAAGAAAGTATGGTTCCAATGGCCGCCACCGTTGTTGCGTACTGCCGGAGAAATACTACCAGCATTGGCTACTAATTCTTCAAGTGACTTTCCTTCATTTGGAGTTCCAGCAATAGCCTTGTTTAAATTGTCAACATAAGCCTGATGATGTTTGCCATGGTGAATTTGCATGGTCAACGTGTCGATATGCGGCTCCAAAGCACTGTGCTCGTATGGTAAAGGTGATAAGGTAAATGGCATAAAAAATTATTTTAGCAAAGATAGGAAAA
>CAZVYI010000101.1:0-5600 GCA_964631755.1 uncultured Sphingobacterium sp.
ATGTCGATTTCCATCACAGATGGCAATTTAGATGATGGTAGTCTCGGTAATACAATCTATGCCGATTTATTGCTCAACAGTGAGCTCAAAGGTAAAATTCACAATCCTGGCTACTATTTATCAAGCGACTCAGATGAGGTAACGTCTAATCTTGATTTGGTAATGCTGACCAACGGATGGAGAAGATTCAATTGGGGAGAAATCAGAGCAGGTAAAGGACCATCACTCACCTATTTACCAGAATCAGAAAGCATGAAAATAAGAGGTCTGGTTTATGGTTTAAAAAATGTAAGTGCAAATGAGTTGTTGTTAAACATGGTATTGCAGAATAAGGACAGCAGTAAAAGCTTTTTGTTTCAACAAGTTTCCAAAGAAGGCTATTTCGAGACGAGAGAACAAATGTTCTATGATACTGCAAAACTTTTTTACAGTTTCAACAATAATCCAAAGTTGAATGATATCACACAGATTCAATTTGACAACGGATTACTTAAACCTTCTTCAAAACTTATTGGCATCAATGAACTGGAGAAAGTTCAGCTTTGGAATGACAGCATTGCAAAAGCTAGAATGGCCTATTTTCTAAAACTACAAGAAGACTGGAAAAGCAAATCCCAATACAAAACCCTTCAGGAAGTAATCATTAAGTCGAGGCAAAAACCAAAAGAAGATGCACTGGATGAAAGATATGCGAGCGGACTTTTCTCTGGAGGTGATGCGCAAGTACTGGACTTCATGAATGATCCTGCTTCTTTAGGTGGACTGGATTTGTTTACCTATTTACAAGGAAGAGTGCCTGGATTAATGATTAGCCGATCTGGCAGTCAGGTTCAACTGCTCTGGAGAGGTGCTAACCCAGAAGTCTATTTAGACCAACAATTGGTTGGACCAGAATTCATCCAGTCGATGAATATCAGAGATATTGCGATTATCAAAATCTTTAGACCCCCATTCTTTGGAGGTATTGGAGGTGGCAGTGGTGGTGCAATTGCCATCTATACCAAAAAAGGAGGTGATGTAAGACCTACCGGTGATGGCAAGAACAACAACAAGGGTATGCTTTCCACTCTTATTCCAGGTTATACGAGATTTAAAGAATTCTTCAATCCTCAATATGATGTACCAGGAGACAATCCGGAAAATGACATCAGGACAACCCTGTTCTGGAGCCCATATGTGATTACCAATAAGAAACATCCAAGATTTAAAATTCAATTCTTCAACAACGACTTTAGTAAAAAATTAAATATCGTATTAGAAGGAGTAAATACAGATGGGAAAATGACAAGGGTTGTGAAGGTTCTGGAATAAAATAACTATTCTTTCTCATCAACTCACTTGATGATTGTCATTGTTGACAGCGTAAAGGATGTGCAAATTTGTTGAACAAATTGAAACATCAAAACGCTCTACCATGAAAAAAATCATCATTACCCTCTTTGCTGCTTCTCAATGTTTAATAGGCTTGTCACAGGAAAGAGATACCATCATCACTTTACCTGAAGTCAGAATTACAGCTGCAAGTGCAGTTACAACAAGCGTTTACAGCTCATTTAGAAGAGCATTCCCCGAAGCAGAAAATCTTCGTTGGTATAAATACGACAGAGACTATCTGGCTAAATTTTTCATGAAGGACATGGATCATAATGCATTATTCAGAAAGAATGGAGTAATGAAGTATGATATCAGTTATGGATATCAACAACACTTACCACAAGCAATTAAAGATGATGTATTAAAAGTATATGATAATTATAAAATCATCAGAGCGATTAATGTTAAAGCATACGAAAGAGATATCTGGGTGATAAAATTAGAAGGAGAAAGAAAATACCTGACAGTCAGAGTAGAGGACGGCGAAATGGATGAAGTAGAATCATTCTACAAAGCTGACCAATCTTAACTAAACCGATCTGCCCGTAAAAATCCAATTGGTAATGTTGTTGTTCCCTTCAAGGCAAGATCAGCCATGATTTCCCCAACAACAGAAACGAATTTAAACCCATGACCACTGAAGCCCCTTGCAAAACAAACCCTACCCTCAGTTCCCCTTAAGCAATCAATCACAAAATTTTCATCCTTTGAATTACTATAAAGGCAGGTCTTGACATCAAGCACCTGACCTTTTGCTTTAGGGATATACTTCTCGATAAAGCCAAGTAGCGGTTCTTTATCAGCTTCAGTAATATTTCTGTCCACATCATCTGGGTCGGTTTCTGCACCAGGATAATGGTAGGCGAACTTAAATCCAATTGGATTTTTGGTATCATTGATTTCAGCAATTGGAAAACCATAATAAGCACCTGATTTTTCTTTATCAACTAAAAACCAACAAGGAAACTTTGGAGTTTTAAATGAGTTGGCTTCATCAGGTTTAATCCACATCAAAGTTTGTCGCGTTATCTTGAGCTCGTCATTGATGCTCGGTATCAATTTAGCCGACCATGGACCTGCAGTAACGATGATTTTTTTACAAGAATAATTTCCATTTGAAGTCCTTACTTCTACCCCATCACCAATCATCTCCCAACCCAAAACTTTCTCCTGCTGATGAATTACTGCACCTAATTTTTTAGCTTCCTCTACATAGCTTAAAATTGCTTTTTCAGTCTCTACAAAACCTGCTTCTGGCTCATATATCCATTCGTACCCTTCAGGCAAGTCAAATAAAGGCAATATTTCCAACTGATCCCCTTTCGTACTGTCAAGTAAAGGGATTTTGTATTGCCGTGCAGCAGCTCTAACATTTTCAATAATTACGTGTCCTTGGGGACCACCATAAAACAATCCAGTTTCATGGTAGATTTTATTCCCTGAGACCTCTTCTATTTCTCTCCAATTCTGATAGGCCCTTTCCAACAAAGGAATATAATCAGGATGTTCAAAATAGGCCTTGCGGACAATTCTAGATTGACCAGTATGGGCACCCCTTTCGTGTGCAACATCAAATTGCTCGATACCCAATACCGTTGCACCCGACTTAGCCAGGTGATAACAAGTAGAAGAACCCATGGAGCCAACCCCAATGACGATATAATCCAATTGTTTATTCATAAAAACAACCTCAAAATAAAGAAACTTAGACTACAATATTTCTTATTTTCACAAGAATCAAAACCTCTGCTTTGGAACAACAAGGACTCAAGCGAACGTTGACCCCATTAATGCTGTGGGGACTAGGCGTGGGCTATGTTATTTCAGGGATGTATTTTGGCTGGAACTTGGGACTTGAAAAAGGTGGAACATGGGGATTGGCTATTGCTACTTTGTTCATCATCCTCATGTATGCTTCTTTCACCTTTAGTTATACTGAACTTGCATGCGCCATACCCAAAGCTGGAGGTGGTTTCGATTATGCCAATAGAGCATTGGGTAAAAAATGGGGCTTTATCGCTGGTATTGCGCAAATCATTGAATTTACTTTTGCCCCACCTGCAATTGCCTTTGCAATTGGAGCATATTTTAATTTGTTCCTCCCTGATGTTCCGGTACTCTATATTTCAATTGTCAGTTATATCATCTTTACTGCCCTAAACATCTCTGGTGTTAAAGCAGCTGCCTTATTTGAATTGGTCATTACGATTCTGGCAGTAGGTGAACTGCTGCTGTTCGCAGGACTAACACTTCCTCATTTTGAGATGAGCAACCTCAACCAGAACGCACTCCCCAATGGATGGCAAGGCATCTTTGCTGCAATTCCATTTGCCATTTGGTTTTTTCTGGGTATTGAAGGGGTTGCCAATGTTGCTGAAGAAACAATCAGACCTCAAAAGACCATACTCATTGGTTTTGGATCTGCCATTATCACGCTGACTGTTCTCTGTTTCCTTACGTTCTTCAGTTCTATTGGGGTTGGAGGATGGGAAAAGATAGTTTATAAATCAGATGGTAGCACATCAGACTCTCCACTCCCACTTGCATTGGGTGAAATTTTCGGAAACAACAGTAGTCTCTATCACTTACTCATCACAATTGGGTTGCTAGGTCTGATAGCATCTTTTCATGGTTTGATCTTGGCTGCAGGAAGGGCAACTTTTGAATTTGGCAGAGTAGGCTATTTTCCAAAAGCCTTGGAGAAGATTCATCCAAAGTTCAAGACCCCAGCAAATGCTTTGCTCTTTAACATGGTGATTGGAATTGGTGCCTTATTAACTGAAAAAACAGCTGAAATCATTACCATATCTGTTTTTGGAGCACTGACGCTCTATGCTGTATCGATGATTTCTGTATTGCGTTTGAGAAAAACAGAACCCAATCTGGAAAGACCATTTAAAGTTCCGCTCTTTCCGTTATTACCTATTCTAGCATTGGTCATTGCTCTAATTTCTATCATTGCAATGATTTATTACAACCCTCTTTTAGGTGGTATTTATCTTGCAATAATTGCAGTCAGCCTTGTTGCGTTTTCCTTGTTTGATAAGAATAAAACTAGTTGATTTACATTTCTAATACTATTATATGCAGACCAAAGAAATCATTCAATACGTTAAGAACCATCCTTCTGGAAAAGTGAAGATTGCTATTGCAGATATGGATGGAATACTTAGAGGTAAATATATATCAACAGAGAAATTCCTTTCGATTGCAGAAAAAGGAACAAGCTTTTGTGATGTGATCATGGGATGGGATGCAGCCGATGTACTGTATGATAAATCAGAAATTACAGGATGGCATACCGGTTATCCGGATAGTCCCGCTTCTATTGATCTAAAAACATTTAGAAAGGTTCCTTGGGAAAATGATATCCCTTTCTTCCTTGCAGAATTAAAAGACCACAAAAAAAATCCATCAGAAGTTTGTCCGCGACAATTGCTCAAAAAAATTATTTCCCAAGCAGAACAAATGGGCTATACCCCATTCATGTCACAGGAATTTGAATGGTTCAATTTTGCAGAAACACCACAATCTGCCAATGAAAAGCAATTCAAAAATTTGCAGCCATTGACCCCTGGTATGTTTGGTTATTCAATTTTAAGAACGAGCCTGAACAATCCTTTTTTTACCGACTTATTTGAACAGCTCACCAAATTCAATATACCCATTGAAGGTTTACATACTGAAACAGGACCTGGAACTTATGAGGCAGCCATAGCGCACTCGACTGCACTTGAAGCAGCTGATCGTGCAGTATTGTTCAAGACCAGTGTAAAAGAGATTGCTTACAAACACAAGATCATGGCAACATTCATGGCCAAGATCAATGAAAATCTACCAGGCTGCGGCGGACATGTTCATCAAAGTTTATGGGATAAATCAGCAAAGAAAAATCTTTTCTATGATGAAAAGGATAAACAAAAACTCAGTGAGACAGCAAAGAGTTATTTAGCTGGACAACTGCATTGCCTGCCTTATATTTTACCCATGTTTGCGCCGACCATCAACAGTTACAAACGATTGGTTGAAGGCGCCTGGGCGCCGACTACCCTTACATGGGGTATTGATAACAGGACAGTCGCTTTACGCGTTTTAAACGGAAGCAACAATTCATGTAGAATTGAAACCAGAGTGATTGGTGCTGATGTTAACCCTTACCTCGCAATTGCAGCTTCATTAGCAGCAGGACTTTACGGTGTGAAGAAGAAAATGAAATTAAAACAACC
>CAZVYI010000102.1:0-5464 GCA_964631755.1 uncultured Sphingobacterium sp.
GGCGAAAGAGAAATAATGATAGGATCAATCATCCTACTCAGTCTGGCTTGTGTTTTCTTATTAGCAAGAAACAAGAAAAAGGGTATATCACAACCTGTTGCAATAGTTGGGGGTATTCAGGAAAATACTACTCTTGAAAATGATAAAAAAGAAACTCAGGTCACCTTTAGATCGGGCAAACTCATGGAACTGCTCAATGAGAGAGAGAAGTTGCTATTAGAATTTATTTATACCCATTCATTGGATGAGCGCCTAACTACTATTGAAGAAATCAATAAGGTGATTGGTGCTTCTCAACGGAATGCAGAAGTGCAGAAAAGACTCAGGAGTGATTTAATTGGCTCAATCAACGACAAACTGGAAATTGTATCTGATAGTAAATTCAATGTGATTGAAAAACAAAGATCAGAATTCGATAAGAGAAGCTTTGAATACTTCATCCACCCAGAACAGATGGAATTAACAGAAAAAGTACTGAGCAAAAAAACTAACTGATTAGATTTTCAATTTTCTGAATAATTGTTTTGGGAGTAATCTCTTGCATACAAGCATGATCTCCCCTCCAGCATTTTTTATTGCCAAAAACAGAACAGGGCCGGCATGCAAGACTCAACTGAACCGCATTTGTTGGATCTTGTCCCAACCCATAAAATCCAGCATGGGGATGAGTTGGCCCCCATATTGAAACAACAGGCACTTGAACAAGACTGGCCATATGCATATTTGCAGAGTCCATGGTAACCATTACCTGCATTTTCGACATCAGTTTTAATTCATCGGCTAAACCAAGCTGATGGTTAAATGAAACTGCATTTTTAAATGTCTTTTCCCATTCTTTAATGAAAGCCATCTCAACTGGGCCACCGCCAAAAAAATACAGTGCGTATTGATCGTTGTCAAAATACCGCATCACCTCAATGAACTGATCAAGTGGATACATTTTAGGAACATGCTTAGCAAAGGGGGCAAATCCTATTTTAATTCTTGCCGCTTTCTCAATGTTTTTGTTGCTGCCATCAAAACGAATTGTTTCTTGAATAAACGATTGTTTGCCCAATCCTTTAAATCCAAGTGTTTTGAATACATCAAGATATCTTTCTGTGCTGTGTTTGAGTGGACGATAAATTTTATTTTCCTTTCTAACCAATGCAAATTTCTCAAATCGTCCTTTATCAATTACAGCTGTTGTTTTTTTACTCATTCGAAACAGCATACGCAAGATATGCGAACGAATTACTCCATGTAAGTCGGCCACTTTATCAAACTGGTAGGATTTTTTTAGTTGTTGATAAAGCCGATAAATTCCCAGCAAACCTTTGTGCTTGCCCTTGAGATCCGCACCAACAAATATGAGTCGCTCAATTCCTAAAAACAGATCTGCCATTTTTTTATCAGACAGCATAATAATTTCTGCTTCAGGGTGTGCAGTTAAAAATGCTTTGACTACCGAAACAGTCATTACAACATCACCCAATGCAGAAAACCGAACGACTAAAATGCGTTGCTTAGGATCAACCATAATTATTTTTGAGAAAGTTGATACAAGACCGGATTCAAGGATGGATCATTGTACATTTTCATTTGACGGTACACTTTCATTTTCTTTTTCCCAGCTTCAATATCTGTAAGGAGTTCATCAATAGAAGTTGAAAGATCAACCTGTTGTTCAAGCAAAATATTCAGCTTGTTGCTGCATTTCATCCTGTGCTCTTCTGTTGCCTCTTGCCTGTTAACTTCCTCTTGCATGTGCCAGATTTTTAAGGCTAGGATTGATAAACGATCAATGGCCCAAGCGGGACTCTCGGTATTCACTTTTGCATCATGTAAAGTCTGCACTTCTTTGAACTGATATAAAAAATGATCATCAATTTTCTCAACCAAATCTGTCCGCTCTTGATTAGACTTATCAATTCTCCTCTTTAAGGCAATTCCTTCTTGTGGATCTATATTTGGATCCCTTACAATGTCTTCCAAATGCCATTGCACGGTATCGATATGATTTTTTAAATACAATAAATGCTCGAAAGTTTGAGGAGCATATGGGTTTCCTATGGGATGATCTACATGATCATGCACATGATAATCCTTCACACATTGATGAAAAACCTGAATACAAAGCTTGCTAATGTTCATGGTTGCAAAGTTACACAAACAACCTCTATCGCAAGGCTTTCTTGGATTTTATCAAGATAGTAAACGATAAGGCCAGGATAAATGATGAAGCGATAGCGGCTGTGTAGCCCACGGCTGTGGAATCTTTGAGTTGTCCGCCATAAATACCATAGAAAGCCCAAGCCAATACAAATCCATAGGCTGGTTCTTTTTTTAGACCAACAAGCACAATACCTAAAACCAATGCAATACCCATCAGCAATATACTCCAGGTAGTTGGCGCTAATGGTTCACCTTGCCAACCAATTCCAATAAACAATGCTGTGAAGTTGGCAATTGTTGCAACTGATATCCATCCGAGATACACTACAAAAGGATGATAGATCCAAAAACGATAAAAAGGACGTAATTCAAACTTATGGGAATTGATTGTAAGAAATAACCTGATCAAAGTAATCAGGAAAATCAACATGATGATTAGAGAAAGTCCCAAATACAAATAATGCCAAGCAACAATCCAACCTGCATTCAACACACAGGTAAGCAGAAAAAATGGAGTTGTCTTGATGATCAACTTTCTTGCCTGTTCGGGAAATGATGGCAATGGCGACAAAAGACTACAAATAACATAACCCATTAAGAGCAAATAAATAATGCCCCAGATACCAAAAGTAAAACCTGCAGGCACAAAATAATTGGGATAAAAAGCAGATACTTGTCCCGTGTTATACCCATTGATGGGCAAAATATTGGCAAGTGCATTTACAGCAATCACAAGCACAAAGCCCAATAAATTTAGTATCCCTGCATAAATTGGTTTCATCTTAGATATTTCCTTTTTTCATTTCATTCATTGCATAATCTGCAGCTCTGGCAGTCAGCGCCATATAAGTCAATGATGGATTCTGTGTAGATGTCGATGTCATGCAAGACCCATCGGTAACAAAGACATTCTTACATGCATGCATCTGGTTCCATTTGTTCAATAACGATGTCTTAGGATCATGTCCCATTCTAACACCACCCATTTCATGGATATCCAATCCAGGAGGTTGCTTTGAATCAGAAGTTTGCACATCATAAAAGCCAGCTTTTTCAAACATCTCTACCAATTGTTCCTGGTAATCTTTTACCATCTTATCATCGTTGTCGTCATAATCGACACTGATGTTCAACAATGGCATACCCCATGCATCTTTTTGGTCTTTGTGCAGCGAAACAAAATTACTCTCCTTAGGAATGGTTTCACCCATCATGTGTGAACCTACATGCCAAGGACCCAGTTCTTTTTTACCTAAATTATTTTTTAATGTTTCTCCAAAGCCTTCTGTATTGGTATTGTTACCACGACCTGCATAAAAACCTGCTGCATAACCGCGTAAGAAATCAGTCTCCTGTTTTTCTACATTTCTAAATCTGGGAATATAGCCACTTGTAGGAGATCTTCCATCAGTCGTTTTATCTAAATAGCCATCGTACTTGCCACTCACACGAGAACGATAATTGTGAAACGCCACATATTTTCCAAGTAAGCCGCTGTCGTTACCCAAACCATTTGGAAAACGACTGGATGTAGAATTCAACAAAATCAAGTTTGAATTTAATGCAGCTGCATTCAGGAAGATTACTTTGGCAAAATATTCTGTCGCCTTCATGGTCTTTGCATCTATCACACGCACACCACTTGCCTTACCCAACTTCTCATCGTAAATGATGGAATGCACTACTGCATCAGATATCATGGTGAGGTTACCCGTTTTCTCCGCCCAAGGAAGTGTAACGGAATTGGAGCTGAAATAGCCGCCGAATGGACAACCACGCTGACAAAGATTTCTTTTCTGGCATTGTGCTCTTCCTTGTTCGAGGTGTATTTTTTGTGGGACAGTCAGGTGTGCACAACGACCATAAACAACATGACGTCCACTATAATTTTTCTTCACAAAATCACTGAAATAATTTTCGACGCAGGTCATTTCCAGTGCAGGTAAAAATTCACCATCAGGAAGGATATCAAGGTTATCTCTGTTTCCAGAAATACCAGCAAACTTTTCAACATAACTGTACCAAGGTGCAATGTCTTTATAACGAATTGGCCAATCGACAGCAAAACCATCGCGAGCGGGACCTTCAAAATCATAAGCACTCCATCGCTGTGTTTGACGAGCCCACATCAGCGACTTACCTCCTGTCTGATAACCCCTGATCCAATCAAATGGCTTCTCTTGTACATATGGATGCTCGGCATCTTTCACAAAGAAATGCATGGCGTCTTCACGAAATGCATAACATTTACTGATGACAGGATTTGCATCTTTTATTTCTTGCGTAAGTTCATTGCGATGAGGAAACTCCCAAGGCATTTGATTGGTGGTAGGATAATCTTTTAAGTGTTTTACTTCACGTCCTCTTTCCAGGACCAAGGTTTTCAATCCTTTTTCAGTAAACTCTTTAGCAGCCCAGCCACCGCTGAGTCCGGATCCGATAACGATTACGTCGTATGTATTTGTAGAAGGCATAGTTGAGGTTTAGGGAATAGGGATTAGGGACTAGAGATTAGGGGTTATGCTGGGACGCAGCCGTGAAAGCGGCCGGGTACCAACTCGTAAACATGCACCTTCGTCAGAAAGAATTCAGAGCTGGTATAAGCTTGAATAGTTCTTCCTTTTACCATTCCTATAAATTGCATGATTGGTTGATCTTCTTCTTTAATTGCCAAAAGCGCATCAGTGATTTTCTGCTTTTCTGAAGCATTGCAATCCACCAAAGATTTACCAGTAGTTGATTTACATAGATTTTTAAACTCCTCCATTCCCTTCATAAATAAGGCTTGCTGATCCTTTGTTGTGCAATCATCTACCATTGTGAGCACAAATAAGTGCGCTGATATGTCTTTGGCACCTGGTGTATTTGTTTTGGGAATGATGATTTCGCATAACTCAGCGAGCATGGCTTCATCAGCTGCAGAAATTTTGAGGTTCTTGAGTAATAGACTGGCTTTGCTTCTGTCTTCCATGCAGGAAGGCATCATTGCTACCCCTACCGAAACAAGTGCCAATTGCTTCAAAACAGAACGGCGTGAAAAATTTGTCATATGGCAAAATTGAGATTTCAATTTAGTCATAATTCGTCATCTCCCCTACAGAAACAACCTTTAAAAAAAGGGCAGAAAAAATCTGCCCTTACGGTGTTCAGGCTTGCATGCTACTAATCATACAGCAAGCTGTAACCACTTATTTTATGCCGATAAGTTAAATTGGAAAGAATGGTAAATCCGTACCTAAATATACTACCATTTTGACAATTTACTATCATTTTGGCAATATATTTATTTGTCATTTTGTTTCGTGAAAAA
>CAZVYI010000103.1:0-5421 GCA_964631755.1 uncultured Sphingobacterium sp.
TTCTTATTTTTGGGAAAATCTGCTTGTGTTTTGATGAATAACGTGGATGCAAATGCCAATAATAGCAGGGCGGTAAGCAACAACAAACTTTTTTTCTTCATGGGTAATTGTTCTCAAGGGCAATTTAACCAATTTTTAGCCTTAGGGTTTAATTTTTCTGTCATAATTAAATGACGAAACAACTCAGTAGCATTAGGCCTATCTTTGTAACTGTAGTGAAGTCATGAACCTGAAGTTTCTACTGGAAAAATATGCTGTATCTCCCCGCATTTTAGAGATTGCGGACAGCATTTTGTTGCCTGATCCTCAGCAGATAGCCATAAAAGGTGTTTCCGGTTCTTTCAAATCTTTTGTTTTCAGTGCCCTCTATTCAGGAGACCGACTCAATGGTTACAATCACTTGCTAATCCTGGAAGATGCTGAAGAGGCTGCATATCTTCACAACGATTTAGAGCAGCTGGTAGCGCCAATAGATTTATTTTATTTCCCTTCTTCATTTAAAACCAATAAGAATTTCAGGCTTCAGAGCAGTAGCCATGTAATGCTCAGAACAGAAGCCTTGACCCGATTGGCAACTGGCGGCAACAGAAAGATTATCGTTACCTATCCGGAAGCTTTGATGGAGAAAGTTGCAAATGCAAAATCATTATCATCTAATATTATTTCAATTAAGGTTAATGATAAGCTTGATACCAACGAGTTGATGGAAAGACTTGTGGGGTATGGTTTCGAACGGACTGACTTTGTGTATGAACCTGGTCAGTTTGCCATGAGGGGTGGAATTTTTGATATCTACTCCTTTGGTAATGAAAAACCCTATCGCATTGAATTGTTTGGACAGGAAGTAGATTCAATTAGAATATTTGATCCTGAATCTCAATTGAGCGAAAGAAAACTTTTGCAAGTTAACATCATCCCTAATGCAGATGCCAATTATACAGCTTCAGAAAAAGTTGATTTTCTTCATCTGTTACCTGCCAATACCATTGTTTATACTTCAAACTGGCAGTTGGTTATTGATCGTTTTAGGGACTATGAAGACAATCTGAAACTTTTTTTTGAGAACCACGACGGCTCTAAGGAGTCAAGTAGTCAGGATGATAAACATGTTGAGTTACAATTAGTTGATTTTACTGCTGCCGATGATTTTGAAAAGGGACTAAATACCAAAACTGTTGTAGAATTTGGTACAGTGACGAGTATAGAAAGTCCAACACTTGAATTTGCCTTTCAAACTTCACCCCAGCCTTCATTCAACCGTCAGTTTGAGATGTTGATTAAAGATCTTAAAAGCCATGAAGCTCAACAGCGTCAACTTTATATCTTTTCTGAGAATCCAAAACAGCTGGAAAGACTCTATTCCATTTTTACAGATCTTAAATCTGAAATTCAGTTTGTACCCATACCCGCTGCAATTCACCAAGGGTTCATAGATAAAGAACATGGAGTGGTTGCCTATACAGATCATCAGATTTTTCAGAGATACCATAAATACAAAATCAAACAGGCATATAATAAGAGTAAGGCAATCACCCTAAGGGCGCTTAAAGAGCTACAGCCGGGCGATTTTGTTGTACATATAGATCATGGAGTTGGGGTGTTTAGTGGATTGCAGAAAGTACAAAATGGAGGACAAACTCAGGAAGCAGTAAGAATCATATACAGGGATAATGATATTTTGTATGTGAATATCAATTCTTTGCACAAGATCTCAAAATATACAGGCAAAGAAGGACATGTGCCAAAGGTCAATAAGCTGGGTAGTGATGTTTGGGTGAAGTTGAAAGAAAAGACCAAAGGAAAGGTGAAGGAAATTGCTTTTGATCTGATCAAGTTGTATGCAGAAAGAAAATCACAGGAAGGATTTGCCCATAGTCTGGATAATTATCTTCAAACAGAGTTAGAGGCTTCATTCATGTATGAAGATACTCCAGATCAAAGCAAGGCTGTAGCGGACGTAAAAAAAGACATGGAAAGTCCGCATCCAATGGACCGTCTGGTCTGCGGTGATGTTGGATTTGGAAAAACAGAAGTAGCCGTTCGGGCCGCTTTCAAAACTTGTATCGATGGAAGACAGGCTGCAGTTCTTGTTCCAACTACTATTCTTGCATTTCAGCATTATAAGACATTTAGTGAGCGATTGAAAGATTTACCTGTGACTGTCGATTTTATCAATAGGTTTAAGTCGGCTAAAGAGAAAAAAGAAACCTTCAAAAAACTTGAAGAAGGAAAAATCGACATCATTGTTGGAACGCATGGACTGCTTTCTAAAGATATAAAGTTCAAAGACCTGGGTTTACTGGTAATAGATGAAGAACAAAAATTTGGCGTAGCACATAAAGAGAAAATTAAAACACTAAAGACAAATGTTGATTGTCTAACACTTACTGCAACTCCAATACCGCGAACTCTTCAATTCAGTTTAATGGGGGCAAGAGATCTGAGTATTATCAACACGCCTCCACCAAACAGACAACCTATCCAAACAGAAGTGATTGTCTTTAATGAAGACCAAATAAGGGATGCAATTTATTTTGAAATTGAGAGAGGAGGTCAAGTATTTTTTATCCATAACAGGGTGAAGGGGTTATCTGAAATGTCTGACTTGATCAAAAGTTTATGTCCTGATTTAAACGTTGGATTTGCGCACGGACAATTAGAAGGTCACGAACTAGAAGAGAGAATATTCGACTTCATTCATAAAAAATATGATGTATTGGTTTGTACCAATATTGTAGAAAGTGGTGTGGATATTCCCAACGTGAATACGATTATCATCAATAATGCCCATCAGTTTGGTTTGAGTGATCTTCATCAGTTAAGAGGGAGAGTAGGTAGAAGTAATCGTAAAGCCTTTTGTTACTTGATGGCACCACCAATTAGCGTTTTACCTGCTGATTCTAGAAAGCGACTACAAACTTTGGAACAGCATGCTGAGCTGGGAAGTGGATTTCAGATTGCCATGAGAGATCTTGATATCAGAGGTGCAGGAAATATGCTGGGTGGAGAGCAAAGTGGATTTATGATTGAGATTGGATTTGAGATGTATCAAAAAATTTTAGACGAGGCGATTCGTGAATTAAAACGCACAGCATTCAAAGAAGTGTTTAAAGATGAAATCAGTAAACAAGATGATTTTGTAAGCGACTGCACCATCGATACAGATCTTGAGATTTTAATTCCAGATCATTATGTTGATCAGATTGCAGAACGCTTAACGTTGTATACGCGTTTGGACAATTGCAGGGACGAGGATGAGTTGGTGAGATTTCATGCTGAGATGGTCGACCGATTTGGGCCGATGCCTTATTCAGTAGAAGGACTATTCACAACAGTAAGATGCAGAAGATTAGCCGTAGATATTGGTTTTGAAAGAATGACATTAAAACAAAATATACTCCGTTGTTATTTTGTGAACAATCCAGATTCACCTTATTTCCATTCGCTTACTTTTAATGCAATTCTGCTTCACCTGCAAACAAAGACCAATAAGAGTCACCTCAAACAAGTAGGTAAAAACTTCATGATGGTGACCGAGCCCGTCAACAACATGGAGCAATTGTTTACTTTTCTACAAGAATTAAATGCAACCATCCAAGAAGTAAGGTTGCAGAACAATATTACAACTCCCTGATCCAGATGTTTCTGAAACTTACCGCATCTCCATGATCCTGTAATACCAAAGATTCTTTCATGCTGTGTGGCTTGTATTCTGCTATACCTATAAATTCAGTACCACCCCAAATTGCTTGATTGTTTTGGATGAGGACTCCATTGTGGATCACCGTAATTCTGGCCTGTGACTGAAGTCGTCCGTCGGCAGCAAATCTTGGGGCAGTGAAAATAATATCATAAGTCTGCCATTCGCCAGGTGCTTTTGAGGCATTCACTAAAGGTACAAGCTGTTTGTAGATGCTTCCAGCTTGTCCGTTAGAATATGTTTTGTTGTTGTAGCTGTCAAGCACCTGCAATTCATATTCGCCCATCAAGAAGATACCACTATTTCCCCTGCCTTGACCACTACCTTTCACAACAGATGGAGTTCTCCATTCTATATGTAACTGACAATCACCGAAACCTTGTTTAGATATGATTTCGCCTGTTCCACCTTTAACAGTCATTGCGCCATCTGCTATGGTCCATTCAACTTGCTTCCCGCCTTTACCTGTCCATGCAGAAAAATCTTTTCCGTTGAACAATACTATTGCATCCGCGGGAGCGTCTTGACTGGTCTTACCTGGTGCGACAACCTTTGGTTCGGGATTCCAAATTTCAGTCAAAGTGGGATCTCCTTTTCTCTCCTGAGCTGAAACGAAAGAAGAGAAAAGAAGGGCAGCAACAACAAAGTAGAACTTTTTCATATTAAAATTGTTAGTATAATTGTGAGAATGATCAATAATTGAATTTCAATTTACAAAAAATATTGTCAGTCAATTGATATGGCACTACTTTTAAATTTGAAAAATTAGCAGCATGGTGTCGAAAGTAACAGAAGGGATAAAAATCAGCGTAGAACAATTCTACCAACCGGATTATTCCAATCCTTTGCAATTGGAGTTCATGTTTGCATACAGGATTACAATCGAAAACAATAATTCATTTCCAGTCCAATTGCTCAGACGACATTGGTACATCATTGATAGTAATGCAGACCAAAAAGAAGTTGAAGGAGAAGGTGTAATTGGGGTTCAACCTGTGATAGCTCCTAATCAACAATACCAGTATATCTCCGGCTGTAATTTAAAGTCTGAACTTGGTAAAATGCATGGCACTTATTTGATGGAGAATGTCAATACCAGAAAACGTTTTGAAGTCAATATCCCTGTGTTTTACATGGAAGCTCCATTCAAAAGAAATTAGTCTTTTTTAACATTCGTTGTCTTAACTTTACTCAACTAGTAAAATTCGTAAAGGCAATGGGTTACAAGGTTACATTTAACAACAAAAACAAGGTGTTCTTTAATGCATTAAAGTCTGAGGTTGATGCATATTTTGAGCGCAATGGAATTAAGAAGACGGGCAATTGGAAATTGTATTTAAAGACCATGATTTTGATTCCCGGAGCAATTGGCTTGTATAGTATTTTGATGTTTGTACCGATGCCTTGGTTTCTTGCAGTTTTTCTTTGGTTTGTATTTGGTCTAAACATGGCTGCAATCGGTTTTAACATCATGCACGATGCTTGTCATGGAAGTTTTTCTACCAAAGGCTGGGTGAATTATGTGTTTGGACTCACCAATAATTTCTTGGGTGGGAATGCTTTTCTATGGAAATTGAAACACAACATCATTCACCACACTTATACCAATATTGATGGTGTGGACGATGATATCAACAACATGCCGTTTTTGCGTCAGTGTTCTTCACAGCCATTGAAGCCGATGCATAAATTTCAAAGCGCTTATATGTTTTTGTTATACG
>CAZVYI010000104.1:0-5363 GCA_964631755.1 uncultured Sphingobacterium sp.
AAAATAATATGAAACGTTATATACTCATTCTCTTGATCGCATTTGTTTCGTGTGATAAGGGAATCATAAAAAATAATCTGTTGTATCCCGTGCTTGATGCTAAATCCAAAGATCTCAATGCGGGGGATTGGAAAACAATTCAAACCATCAATAAAACAGATTTTCAACCTACAGCGCCAGGAGATGTTCAGGCTCCCACTTTCAAAGACCAGTTGAACCAGATTGTGGATGCACAATCCAAGATGGATGATGCGGATCTTGAAAACTTGAAATATTGGGGAGCTGGTGGTGTATTGAGGTGGAATGAAATTCTCAGAGAACTGGTAGCAAAATACAATTTACCGCCAGTGAATAACCCAGATGGAACTTATCCCATTCCAAGTGCAGCCAATCCATTGGCTTATCCATTTTTTCCGTTTGCTAATCCACCTTATGCTGCAAGAGCTTATGCTTATGTAAGCGCTGCACAATATGATGCATTGGTAACTGCCTATCACTTCAAAAGTAATTTCCAGCGACCAGCTGCCTATCAATTAGATACACGTATCAAAAGACTTTTGCCTGATCAAGGGACAAAAGCATATCCATCTGCAGACGGTGTTATCTATGGTGTTAGTGCGGCAATGTTGAAATTATTATTCCCAGGTGAAATCAACTGGATTGATCAGCAACTATCTCTGCACAAAAAAGCAAGAATTCAATCAGGCTTAGAAACTGCAAGCGACCTGGATGCAGGAGAAGCTTTAGGCAATAAAATTGCACAAATTTATATCCAGCGTGCTAGAGGCGACAGAGCAGGTGCAGCAATTGGTATTGTGAATGGTGTTGACTTATGGAAAAAACTTGAGGCAGATTGTATCGCACGAAATGAAGTGCCATGGATGAGTCTTGAATCTCCAAAACGACCTCCAATGCTTCCCTTCTTTGGTCAAGTAAAAACCTTTTTGTTTGATTCATTAACCATGGTCAATGAAATCAGACCTGGACCACCTCCTTCCACCAGATCCGCAGAATTTAAACAAGAGCTGGAAGAAGTCAAGTATTACAGCCAAAACCCTACTCGAGAAAGAATCCGCATCGTTCATTTTTGGGCAGATGGTGTAGGAACCTATACACCGCCTGGTCATTGGAATGCCATAGCAGCTGATGAATTTGTAAAACTCAATTGGAGTGAAGTGAGGTGGGCAAGGGCATTCGCCTTGTTGAACATGTCGCTCATGGATGCTGCCATTGCCTGCTGGGATGCGAAATATGTGTACTACAATCCACGTCCTTCTCAAATGGACCCTGGCATCAAATCAATGACAGGGGTTCCTAATTTCCCCGCTTATATTTCTGGACACAGCACATTCAGTGGGGCTGCAGCAGAAATTCTAGGCTACCTGGTGCCTGCTGCGAAAGGACAATTTGATGCAATGGCACAAGAAGCTTCATTGTCGCGTTTATACGGTGCTATCCATTATAAAAGTGATTGTACCGTTGGGTTAACAGTAGGTAGAAAAGTAGCAAGCTATGCAGTTAGAAGAGCCATCGCAGACGGTGCTGGATTATAAATCCTCATTAGGTTTGTTTTTCAGTCACAAGTGAGTATATTGAAAAAAAAACCGAAATGAGGAAGTTAATTCTACTGGCCTGTTTACTGCAAGTAAGCGCTGGTTTTGCACAGAAAAAGAAAACATTCGTTCCAGGAAATGAACCCCTTAAAACAGAAAGCATGAAAATGCTTGAAGGTGGTTATGAACAATACAAACAGATTGCATTACAGATTTGGGATCATGCCGAATTGGGTTATAAAGAAGTAAAAAGTACTGCCCTTCTACAGGAAACCCTCAAAAAAGAAGGGTTTTCTGTGGAAGCTGGTGTGGCAGATATTCCCACAGCCTTCGTTGCAACTTACGGTAGTGGACAACCCGTAATTGGAATTCTTGCTGAATATGACGCATTACCCGGTATTGCACAACAAGCCATTCCCGAGAAAAAAACCATTGAAGGAAAAGCAGGTGGACATGCATGTGGTCATCATTTGTTTGGAGCTGCTTCTGTAGCTGCAGGTGTATCAATTAAGAAATTGATCGAAGAGAAAAAGCTAAAGGGAACCATCAAGGTTTTCGGTTGTCCAGCTGAAGAGGGTGGATCAGGAAAAGTGTATATGGTAAGAGCGGGACTGTTCAATGATGTTGATGTTGCAATACACTGGCACCCAGGTGCTGAGAATGGCGTAACCATGACCAGCGCTTTGGCCAATAGTTCTGCCAAATTTAGGTTTTACGGACTATCTGCACATGCGGCAGGAGCTCCAGAACGTGGACGCTCTTCATTGGATGCAGTCGAGTCGATGAATTACATGGTCAACCTCATGCGTGAACACATCCCGCAGGAAACCAGAATCCATTATGTAATTACAAGTGGTGGTAAAGCCCCTAATGTTGTTCCTGATTTCGCAGAAGTATATTATTATGTTCGTCACCCAAAACGCGATCAGGTAAAACAAATTTTTGAACGTGTAGTTACTGCTGCCAAAGCAGCTGCTATGGGAACAGAAACAAGAATGGATTATGAAATCATTGGTGGCACACATGATCTTTTACTCAATAAAACACTGGCTGAAGCCATGCAAAAGAATTTGGAAAAAGTAGGTGGCGTAAAATATACTGAAGAAGAAATCCAATTTGCACAAAAAATTCAATCAAGCTTCACTTACAAAGCACCAGCCATTTCACAGGCTGATAGCATTGCTCCATTGAAAATAGAAATGGATGCAGGTGGTGGATCAACAGATGTGGGTGACGTTAGCTATGCTGTACCAACAGTCGGACTCCGTGCTGCAACCTGGGTACCTGGTACACCTGCTCACAGCTGGCAGGCTGTGGCTTGCGGCGGGACTGACATTGGTACAAAAGGAATGCTTGTTGCCGCTAAAACCATGGCATTGACAGCAATTGATTTGTTTACCGACCCAACCCTGATTCAAAAATCTAAAGATGAATTTTTAAAGGTGAAGGGTGATTATAAATATGAAGCTTTATTGGGCAATAGAAAGCCTGCATTGAACTACCGCGATTAATTTCAACACATACAACTAGTGAACATGAAAAATATTTTTCTGGGTGCAACCCTTTTGCTCTGTATCAATGGCGTCGCGCAAAAAAAACAATTAACTGAGCAACAAATGTTGCGTAATGAAAAAACAAATATTGTATCCCCTCTTCCACAAATACTGGGATGGGTAAGCGATGAAAGTTTTTTGATCAACAAAAAAGAACATCCAGATTCTGCATTCAAACCATTTTTGGTCGATTGCAAAACCGGGAAATCAACTCTCTCCTCCACTTCTATTTTGAATAAGAAAGAAAGTGAAGTGTATAGCGTCACAATACGTGAAGGCGACATCTACCTCAACTTCCCTGGAAGATCAGCCAGAAAGCTTACTTCAACCCCTGAAGCTGAACTCAATCCAACACTTTCTCCCGATCAGGAATGGGTTGCATTCACGAGAAAAAATGATTTGTATACGATACATGTCCCTTCCGGCAAAGAATACCGCCTTACTCATGACGGCACTGATCTTATTTTAAATGGTTATGCCAGCTGGGTTTACTTTGAAGAAATTTTAGGACGCGCTTCTAGATACAAGTCGTTTTGGTGGAGCCCCAACAGCAAACAATTGGTCTTCATGAGGATGGATGATACCAACGTTCCTCTATTCCCTATATACAGCGAAGCTGGTCAGCATGGTTATTCAGAAAACACACGCTATCCAAAGGCAGGTGATTCTAACCCGACAGTCAGAGTTGGATTTACCTCTCCAGAAGGAGGCAAACTTACCTGGGCTGACTTCAACGAAAAAGATGATCAGTATTTTGGAATGCCTTACTGGACACCTGATGGCAATACAGCTTTGGTGCAATGGATGAACAGAGGACAAGATCAGCTAATTATTTATGCAGTCGATCCATCGACTGGCAATAAAAAAGAATTGTACAAAGAAGAACAAAAAACCTGGATTGATCTGGACGACCAAGGTGGAAGAATTACTTTCTTACCCAACAAAAAAGGTTTCATTCTTCAAAGTGATAAAGACGGATGGGAACAATTGTACTGGCACAATATGGATGGTAGCCTGAAAAATAAAATTACATCAGGCAACAACTGGAGCACAAATGTTCGGTTTATTGATACTATAAAAAATGTGCTCTATTTCACTTCACGTCAGGAAAACTCTACAAGGTTTGATTTGTACAGGGTAGATCTGGATGGTAAAAATCAGCAACGTCTTTCTTTTGGGGATTATACGCACAATGTTTCCTTATCACCAAAAGGAACCTACTTCATCACTACATACTCCAATGCTTCTAGTCCAGAGAAAATTGCCCTCATCAACAACAAAGGAAAATTAATCATGGAGCTGGGCGATAGCAAAGGTGCAGATTTTGAAAACTTTGAAATAGCTAAAACCGAAATTATTCGCATTCCATCAGAAGATGGTAAATATCAACTTCCGATTAGAATCACATGGCCATTGAATTATGATCCCACAAAAAAATATCCAGTGATGATCAATATTTATGGTGGTCCAAACGCTGGCACTGTAAGAGACGGCTGGCAATTCAACGGATTGAACCAATGGTGGGCAAAAGAAGGATTGATACAAGTCGCAATGGACCACAGAGCAAGTGGACATTTTGGAAAAGAGGGAATCAATTACATGCACAGGAACTTGGGCAAATGGGAATTAACAGATTGGATCACCATAGTAAAATGGTTGAGAAACAATGGCGCTGATGCTTCCCGAGTAGGCATAGCTGGATTCAGCTATGGTGGGTATATGACTTCAATGGCACTGACTGCTGGTGCAGATTATTTTACTCACGGACTTGCCGGTGGTAGTGTAACCGATTGGAAATTATATGATTCTCACTACACAGAAAGATTCATGGATACACCAGCCGAAAATCCAGAAGGCTATCAGGCAGGATCTGTTATGACCTATACTGATAAATACAAAGGATTACTCAGAATTTACCATGGTACCATGGATGATAACGTACATATGCAAAACAGTCTTCAACTGGTAAAAAAATTACAAGATGCAAAAAAGCATTTTGAATTCATGTTATATCCAGGTGGCAGACATGGATGGGGAGGTAATCAAAATGCCCACTCCACCAACGAAAATAACATGTTCATTTACAAACACCTGTTGAAAAAAGACATGCCTGGTGCATTAATCAGATAATCATTCTGAACAGCAAATCATTATTTTTATTATCTTGACGTAAACGAAAACTTGCTTACCATGACTCCTACAAGATTATTTGATTTCCTCGACTGGCAATTGCAAAAATTCCCTCAGGAAGATATGC
>CAZVYI010000105.1:0-5348 GCA_964631755.1 uncultured Sphingobacterium sp.
GTGATATTTTGCGCTGGCGTTTGCAGGAAAATTTTCCAGGTAAGTTTCCTTATACAGCTTCGGTATTTCCATTGCGCAATACCAGTGAAGATCCTACGAGGATGTTTGCAGGTGAGGGTGGTCCG
Source organism: uncultured Sphingobacterium sp. (assembly GCA_964631755.1). Taxonomy (GTDB): domain Bacteria; phylum Bacteroidota; class Bacteroidia; order Chitinophagales; family Chitinophagaceae; genus Pollutibacter. The sequence goes on from CAZVYI010000105.1 coordinate 126, forward strand.
GAAAGAACCAACAAGCGCTTTCATTATTTATCAGCTGCGCAGGCTTTTAAGCGCTTATCGACTGCCTTCGACAGTGTAACGTTATACGGACAAGATCCTGACACCAGACCTGATATTTATGGTAAGGTGGGTAACAGTGGTGTAAGTGTGGCGACGGTTGATGATGCAAAAAAATTATACAGTGGTTTTGATCTTTCAGATCCCAATACTTCTGTATCGATGACGATTAATGGTCCCGCTCCAATGTTGCTTGCCTTCTTTTTGCATGCGGCCATCGATCAAGAGTGTGAAAAGTACATTACTGAACATCAGTTATGGGAAAAGGTAAAAGGAATCAGGAAAAAGAAGTATGATCAGTTTCCAACAGTTGAATACAGAGATACTCAAACACCAGATGTTCTTCCTGAAGGGCATAATGGCTTAGGGTTAAAATTACTAGGACTCAGTGGTGATGAGGTTTTAGATGCAGAAACATATCATCAAATAAAATCCAAGGTTTTACAACAAGTCCGCGGAACGGTACAAGCAGATATTCTAAAAGAGGATCAGGCGCAGAACACTTGTATTTTCTCAACAGAGTTTGCTTTGCGTTTGATGGGTGATGTACAATCTTATTTTATTGAAAATAATGTTCGCAATTTTTACAGTGTATCCATTAGTGGTTATCATATTGCTGAAGCTGGTGCCAATCCAATAACACAACTTGCATTTACCTTGTCTAATGGGTTCACCTATGTAGAATATTATCTATCGAGAGGAATGAATATCGATGATTTCGCTCCGAATCTTTCTTTCTTTTTCAGCAATGGGATGGATCCTGAGTACAGTGTAATTGGAAGGGTAGCCAGAAGAATATGGGCGAAAGTGATGAAGCACAAATACAATGCCAATAGCCGTTCACAAAAATTGAAATACCATATTCAAACCAGTGGAAGAAGCTTGCATGCACAGGAAATTGATTTCAATGATATCAGAACATCCTTGCAGGCACTTTATGCTATTTATGATAATTGTAATTCATTGCACACTAATGCATATGATGAAGCCATCACTACACCCACAGAAGAAAGTGTAAGAAGGGCGATGGCGATACAGTTGATCATCAATAAAGAATTGGGATCAGCGAAGACGGAAAACTTTATACAAGGTTCATTTATTATCGAGGAGCTGACTGATTTGGTTGAAGAAGCAGTCATGTTAGAGTTTGATCGTTTGACAGAACGTGGTGGTGTGTTGGGTGCGATGGAGAGAATGTATCAGCGTAATAGAATTCAGGAAGAGAGTATGCATTATGAAACCTTGAAGCATAAAGGGGAGGTTCCTATTGTTGGCGTAAATACATTTATTGGAAAGTCTGGTAGTCCCACTTTAATACCCGATCAGGTTATCAGGAGTACAACCGAAGAGAAAGACCAGCAAATCAAAAATTTACAAGCTTTCCAACTCCGCAATCAAATGGATGCACAAAAACAATTGAATAAATTGAAGGAAGTGGCCCGCGAACAAGGCAATTTGTTTGAGGCCTTGATGGAGGCGGTTAAATATTGTTCATTGGGACAAATCACGGATGCTTTATATGAAGTCGGTGGTCAGTACAGGCGAAATATGTAGCGGTTTAATAGTCTACTAATTTGGTATGGTAATAAAACTTTATTAATTTTGTTTTGAAAATGAAAACAACAACACGTTATTTATTACCAATACTGATGATTGCCTTTTTTCTTGAATTGATGACAGATGTTTCTGCCCAGCAGCAATCGAAGCGATATGCCGATGAGATCAAGCAATGGGACGCAAAAAGATTAGCAGAATTGAAAGGAGCTACTGGATGGGTGAATCTTGCAGGTTTGTTTTGGTTGAAGCAGGGTGAAAATAGTTTTGGAAGCGCATCAACCAATGCATTGGTCTATAAGCACGATGCGTTTCCGTCCTACTTAGGAAAATTTATTCTTGAAGGGAATGAAGTGAAATGGGAGACTGCAGAAGGGAATGATGTAACCGAGAAAAATGTTCCGTTTAAAAGCGGTCTTGTGTTTAAAACAGATCCACCGACTGCCTTATCCCTCGCTTATAAAACATTCAGGTGGAGTATCATTAAACGAGAAGATTTAATTGGTGTAAGGTTCAGAGACTTAGCTAATCCAGCATTAGATGCATTGAAAAAAATTGATCGTTTTAAAGTAAGCGAAGGTTGGATATTTGATGCTGAGTTTAAACCTTCTTTGGTGCCTACGATTACAACAACAAATGTATTGGGGCAATCCTATCAGCAACCTCATCCTGGTAAAATTACATTTACAGTAAGCGGGAAGTCTTATTCTTTGGATGTAGTAGATGAGGGAGTAGAAGGTCAATATCACATTGTATTTGGAGATGCAACCAATGGAGATGAGACTTATGCTTCTGGTCGCTTTATTGATATACCCAAGCCAGATGCCAATGGTATGACTAAAATTGATTTCAATAAAGCATATAATCCCCCTTGTGCTTTTTCTGAGTTTTCTACTTGTCCCATTCCTACAAAAGCAAACACATTACCCATTCCTATAAAAGCTGGAGAAAAGAAAGTGCATTGATGTTGTTGCTAAAAAGGTTCGTGATTTTGAGTTATATTCGGAAACACAACCAAAACCAACATTATGCAATTTTTAGGACCTGTTGATTGGCTATTTGTCGTCTTGTATCTTCTTGTTATTGGAGCAGTTTCTGTATGGAGTATTAAAAAAAGTAAAGAGACAACTTCAGATTATTTTTTGGCCAACCGTAATTTGGGTTGGTTTGTTATTGGCGCTTCTATTCTCGCTTCAAATGTAGGATCAGAGCATATTGTAGGCTTAGCAGGTTCTGCTGCAAAATCAGGTACCGTATTGGGGCATTATGAATTACACTCCTATATCGTTCTTATTCTTGGTTGGGTGTTTGTCCCGTTTTATTTACGCAGCTCTGTATACACCATGCCTGAATTTTTGGAAAAACGCTTCAATCCGCAAGCAAGAAGATTGCTTACTATTATTCAGTTAATCAGTTATGTAATTGCAAAAGCCTCTGTTACCATTTTTGCAGGCGCCTTGGTGTTCAATCAATTTTTAGGAGTTGATTTCTGGACGGGCGCTATTATACTGGTATTGGTAACAGGTGTCTATACTATTTTAGGTGGATTACACGCAGTGATGTATACAGAAGCTATTCAAGCGATTGTTTTGTTATCTGGTTCTTTTTTATTGTTGGTGTTTGGATTGAGAGAAGTTGGAGGATGGGACAATTTGATGCAATCATTGCCTAAAGAGAAATTGAATATGTTCTTGCCGTTGAGTGATCCTGAGTTTCCATGGTTGGGAATTTTATTTGCATCACCCATTGTTGGTGTTTGGTATTGGTGTACTGATCAACATATCGTGCAGAGATGTCTTGCTGCAAAAAATGAACAAGAGGCAAGAAGAGGTACAATTTTTGCTGCTTTATTAAAACTGCTTCCATTTTTCATTTTCTTGATTCCTGGTTTGATTGCTTATACGTTAAGTGTTCAAGGAAAGATTCAACTGGATGATACCAATGCTGCATTTCCAGTGATGGTGAAAGCAATCATGCCTGTTGGTTTGCGTGGTGTATTGGCTGGAGGATTACTTGCTGCATTGATGGGTTCACTGGCATCGGTGTACAATGCTTGTTCCACTTTGTATACGATTGATATTTATAAAAAGTCTCATCCCAACGCGACTGAAAAAGAGTTGGTGAAGGTAGGTCGCATTGCAACAGGAGTAATTGTTTTGATGGGTATGGCATGGATTCCTTTGATGGGAAGAATTGATGATGGCTTGTACAATTATTTACAGACTGTTCAATCTTATCTGGCACCACCAATTTCTGCAGTCTTTTTGCTGGGTGTTTTCTTTAAGCGGTTGAATGCGAAGGGTGCATATACAGCTATGGTATCAGGGTTTATCTTGGGAATTACCAAGCTTACCATGCAATTGTTTCAGGATAGTTTTGAGGCAGGTAGTTTATTGCATCAGTTTGCAACCTTGAGCTTCCTTTATTTTTGTATCTGGTTGTTTTTGTTCAGTGTTGTTGTTTTTGTTGCTATCAGTTTCATGAGTGAAGCACCATCTGAAGAAAAAGTAAGAGGATTAACTTTTGCTACAACTGTTGCAGAAGATAAAGCAGCGAGCAGGGCTACATGGAACTGGGTTGATGTTGTTTTATCATTATTTGTACTAGCAGTTATATTAGGTATTTTCCTTTATTTCTCTCCATTGGGAATTGCCAAGTAAAATTGGTTTATCAATTCATGAAATAAAAAAGAGCAGTTGATAGCTGCTCTTTTTTATTAACTTCTGTTCAATTAATATTTAGGGACAGGCGGTGGACCGTCTGGTAACATGGCTTTCCAGACTTCATTTGCTTTTCTCTTTTCAAATTCAGCACGAATTTCTTTTCTCAATGTTTCATTTTCAAAAAGGTCGACCATTGTTGTGCCCAATGATTTTGCAGCAAACAACATCCCTTTGTGTCCGATACTCATTCCGCCGCAAGCGACTACCACCCATGAATGCCATGGAGATTTATAAGGGGCTGTTGCTGCATTCAAAGTAATTTCAGGAACGATATAACTTACATCACCTACATCTGTAGAACCCCCATCTGGATCTGGTCTGGTAGCTTCTATGGGTTTGATAGCACCATTAATGCCAAGTGGTTCCGCACCATATTCTTTCATGATTTTATTCGCAAATGCAATTTCTTCATCCGTGTATTTGATGGGTCCAACCAGCTCCATGTTTTTATGAAGCACTTTCGCTCCTGGCTCATTTACCAGTATTTCATATAGTCCGTTTTCCATGAAGAAACTCGCTTCGGTCCTGGTCATTTTTGCAGCACCTTCAGCAATTTCTTTCATTCTCTCTTCAACTGCAGCAACACCGCTTCTTTTAGAATCGCGGATCCAGATCCATACACTGGCTTCATCAGGAATTACATTTGGTACATTACCTGCTTGTTTATAAACATAGTGAATACGAACACTGGGTCTGATGTGTTCACGCAGGAAATTCATACCAATATTAAAGAGTTCTGCTGCATCCAATGCACTTTTGCCATTCCAGGGATCTGCTGCTGCGTGTGCGCTTTTTCCTTTAAATTTTACCGTATAACTTACAACAGCTTGCGAGCTTTGCATATTGGCTTTGTTTTCATAATCCGGATGCCAGTCGAGGCACACATCCA
>CAZVYI010000106.1:0-2827 GCA_964631755.1 uncultured Sphingobacterium sp.
CGGCAACAATATGATTTTGGAAAGAAAGACTCTATTGTTACTGATAGTTCAGTCGTTCGATATTTCCTTCCTAAGTTAAGATTTGAGAATACAACCCAATTGAGTAAATACAGTTATCAATTTTTAGATGTTCAGGCTTCAGGTTCATCTGATTTTTACACGGAAAATTATTCATTTACCAATGTTCCAGATACTGTTAATTATCAAACAGGTTTAGATGTATTGAAAACTGATTTTTCACTTATTCAATTTCCTGACTCCAAAAATCCACTACAGTTCATCAAAGCGGGTGCATCCTTTTTGTTGTATGATCCTATTTCTGTAAATGGAGCCGGCAGGTTTACCAATACCATTGCCCATGGGGAGTATAGAAACAGAACTAGGAACAAGAAGTGGGATATGTTGTTGTATGGTGAGTTTTTTTTCTTGGGAAGGGACTTGGGAAATTATCGGGTGAAAGCTAATCTACAGCGCTCATTGGGTGAAAAATTTGGAGCATTGGAATTGGGTTTTGAAAATATCAATAGAACACCTTCTGATCTTTTTACAAGTGACTTGTCTTTTCCGGTGATAAGAGGCGCTAATTATGCTAATGAAAATGTAACAGCATTGACTGGCAGTCTAAATTTTTCAAAAATTAAAACGAGGTTAAGTCTTGAGTATTTCCTGATTTCAAATTATACTTACTTCAAAGGATTTCAGGAATCAGATCAGTATGCTCCGCTCTTTAATTTTATCAGGGTAGGGGTCAATAAAGAAACAAATTTAGGTCGAAGGTGGAAATGGTATTTAGATTTATATGTCCAAACCGTTACAGGTAATGCGCCTATTCACTTGCCTTTGGTTTATACAAGAAATCGGTTTGCTTATGAGGGTCAGCCATTTAGAAATCTTGTTCTTTCCACTGGTTTAGATATAAGATATTATAGTCCATACTTTGCTGACAATTATTCACCTGTTTTAGGTCAGTTTTTCTATCAGTCAGAAAGAAAAATCACTATTCGTCCGGATGTTGCAGCATATACTAACTTCCGCATCAGGAGTTTTACTACTTATGTAAGGGTTGAAAATTTAAATACAATAACCCAGCGTTATGGTTTCGGGTTTAAGGACAATAACCTTGCAGCTCCGCTTTACCCCAATCCGGGCATGGTATTTAGGCTAGGTATTTTTTGGAATTTTGTCAATTAATTAGCTACTGGTTCTAGTTGGTTGCTTTTCTTTTTCAAAATAAGTGCTAATTTTGTGGTGTGAAGAAGATATTAGCCATACTAGTATTATTGGTTTACACTGCTGCAAGCAGTGGCACTGTGATGAGTGCCCATTTTTGCATGGGTGAACTGGCCGGTGTTAGTATTGGTGAAAAAGAACAGGACGCTTGTGGTTATTGTGGAATGGATGATGCCGGATGCTGTCACGATCTTTTGCAGGTGGTCAAGTTGGATGATAGTCAAATGCTGAAGACTTCATCTGTACTGATTGAAAACAACTTCCTGCCATTAACTCAGAAACTAAGTTTCCGCTCACCTGAAATACTGTTTGACAGACAAGAAACGATACAATGTATTTCACCACCAAAGTATGGTGGTCCTCCCATATATCTTCGCAATTGTATTTTCAGAATTTGATTTGTATTGATTTGTCTATTGGGTGACTCTTTCATTCGTCCATCTATTTTATAATTATTCCTGATATCCAGTTAATTTCAATACAGGAAAAACATTTAAAATTATTCAAATCATTTATCATGAAAACGATATTTTCAACAATCGCATTATTTGTGTTTTTTTCAATTAGCGCAACTGCTCAGCAAAAACAGGAAATCAAAGTTTGGGGCAATTGTGGCATGTGTAAGAAGGTAATTGAAACAGCTGCTACAAATGCAGGTGCAACAAAAGCCAGCTGGAGCGAAGAGACCAAAGTGCTAGCTGTATCTTATAATTCAAAGAAGACCGATGCCAGCAAAATACAGCAGGCTATAGCTGCTGCAGGGTATGATACCCAGGATTTTACTGCTCCAAACGAAGTGTACAATAAGTTGCATGGATGTTGTCAGTATGAGAGAAAGCAGTCTGTAAGTGTACAAGAAGGCAAAATGGATTGTTGCAAAGGTGACAAATGCGAAAAAGGGAAGGATTGCCAGAATTGCAAAGATGGTAAGTGCATGAAAGAAAAAGCTTGCGAAAATTGCAAAGACGGTAAGTGTGAGAACGGAAAAGAATGCAAAGATTGCAAGCAATGCAGTAAGCATTAAGCCAGTTATTTCTCATTTTTAAGTTTTTTACATTGCGCGGGCGCAAAGCGCCCGCGCAATAAATCATTATGTCATGAAAAGAATTCTTTTATTTATAACTGCTTTTTTATTTTTTACAACTGTCAGTCAGTCGCAAATTAAGAAAGCAACGTTGCAGGCAAGCGGACTTACCTGTGCAATGTGTGCAAAATCAGTATACACTAATCTTTCAGCTTTGAGTTTTGTCGATAATGTAGATACAGATTTGAATGCATCTTCATTTGTGATCAACTTTAAAGAAGGACAACATGTTGATCCCGAAGCCATCAGAAAGAAAGTGGAAGATGCAGGTTTTTCTGTTTCACAGTTGCACCTTGAGTTTGCTGCAGATAACCATAAAATTGAACATGATACACACATAAAAGTAGGAAACAGTTTTTATCATTTTGTAAATGTAAAGCCTAAGCAATACAATGGTCCGATTACATTGCATATCATAGATAAAGAATACCTGACACCGAAAGATCATAAAAAGATAGCAGGTGGATCCAACCTGGATTGTTATAAACCAGGGAACATTACCAAATGTGTTGT
>CAZVYI010000106.1:2927-5119 GCA_964631755.1 uncultured Sphingobacterium sp.
GTTAGTCTTTATGCTAAATACAGGTTCCTTAGTAGCGATGATGTTCACCGTCATTTTCGTGCTGCAGCCTTTCTGAAGGGGGTATACAGTTCAAACAGTTTGAAATTTGAAGAGTTGACAACCGATGGGGATCAATCCGTTGTTCAAGCTGGTTTAATCCTAACTCAATTGGTGGATAAACTTGCTGTTTCTTCTACTCTATCTCTAACCGAGGTTCTGGATGGAGAGAGATTTTTAAAGTATGGGGGTTCACGAAGATTTGGGTATAGCAGTTTTAATTATTCAATTTCCTCCGGTTATTTGCTTTTTCCCAGGAAATACAAAAGTTATGAGCAAACCAATTTTAACGTCTATCTGGAGCTTATCGGTAGTCAAGGGTTGGATCGAAAGGTATACTTTGTTGATTTAGCTCCTGCTTTACAGTTTATTGTCAACAGCAATACGAAAATCAACATGGGATATAGATTTCAGCTAAAGGGAAATGCTTTCAGAATGGCAAATGCAGCACCAAGCTTTTCTTTGAGTGTTGAAAGGACTTTTTTCAATACATTTAAGAAATGAAACAGGTGTTAGGAGCTTTGTCTAAAATATTTTCTTTTCTAAGGGGTTTATTGACCAAAAAGGAATGTTGTAAATAAGCATCAAATACCTGTTTTATAACACCTTGGATTATGTTGAATGCGATCATCCGATTTTCGGTCAGAAATAAATTAGTAATTGGTCTCTTTACATTGGCTTGGATCATATGGGGTACCATTCAACTGATAAATTTGCCAGTTGATGCGCTTCCTGATATCACTTCCAACCAAGTTCAGGTAATTACTGTATCACCCACCTTAGCATCTTTGGAGGTTGAAAGATTGATTAGTTTCCCTATAGAGCAGGCAACTTCTAATATCCCTGGCATCAAAGAAATCAGATCAATCTCTCGATTCGGTTTATCTGTTGTGACCATTGTATTTGATGACGATAGGGATGTGTATTGGTGTCGTCAGCAAGTGAGTGAAAGAATGACAATGATAAAGGATGAGATTCCTAAAGAAGCTGGTTCACCAGAATTGGCACCTGTTACTACTGGATTAGGTGAGATTTATCAATACGTCGTAAAGGCAAAAAAGGGTTATGAGCAACAATATGATTTAACTGAGTTAAGAACAATTCAGGATTGGATCATCAGACGTCAATTAATGGGTACTCCTGGTGTTGCGGATGTTAGCAGTTTTGGTGGTAAACTCAAGCAATATGAAGTTGCAATTGATCCAGCAAAAATGAAGAGCCTTGGTATAACTCTAGAGGAGGTATTTAATGCGCTTGAAAAAAACAATCAGAATTCTGGGGCTGCTTACATTGAGAAGGGTCCAAGTTTATTGTTCATCAGGACAGAAGGATTGGCCAAGAATATAGAGGAAATCAATTCAATTTTTCTTTCAAAATCTGCCTCTGGGACTCCTGTTTTTATCAGCGATGTTGCCGAAGTGAAAATTGGTAGTCCCATCCGATATGGGGCACTTACCTATGAGGATCAAGGTGAGGTCTCAGGAGCTGTGGTTTTAATGCTTAAAGGTGAAAATGCTTCACAGGTAATTCAAGGTATTGAAAAACGCATGAAGCAAATTGAAAAGACTTTGCCAGAAGGTGTGGAAGTGAAAACATTTTTGAACAGGACAAAAATGGTGAACCGCACATTAAGTACTGTCAAGACCAATTTGCTGGAGGGTGCATTAATCGTATTGCTGATACTTGTATTCTTTTTGGGTAACATAAGAGCTGGATTAATAGTAGCTTCTGTAATTCCTTTGTCCATGCTCTTTGCAGTCGGCATGATGAACCTCTTTGGCGTATCAGGTAATTTAATGAGTCTGGGGGCGCTGGATTTTGGATTGATTGTAGATGGCGCAGTTATTATTGTTGAGGCGGTTTTGCACCAGTTACATGCTAAAAATAAGGGACTGCAAAGGCTTTCTTCATCCGATATGAATGAAACTGTAGAAAAGGCTGCAGCTAAAATGATGAATGCAGCTGTATTTGGACAGGTTATTATTCTGATTGTTTATATTCCTATATTATCATTGTCTGGAATTGAGGGAAAGATGTTTAAGCCAATGGCACAAACAGTTGCCTTTGCTTTAGTAGGTGCTTTCATTTTGTCACTCACCTATGTACCCATGGTAACAAGCCTTGGATTGAGTAAA
>CAZVYI010000107.1:0-5105 GCA_964631755.1 uncultured Sphingobacterium sp.
CTGTCCACCTGCGTATCAAAGAAAACAATGTAACGCGTCAGCTAACTTTCAGTGGAGATGTTGGACGTTACAGAGATGCAATATTAAGGTCGCCTGCTACATTTGAGCAATCGGATATTGTTATTATTGAATCGACTTACGGCAATTCTTTGCATGATCTTCACCAGGCAACACCAGATAATTTGCTGGAATGGATTGAAAAAACATGCATCAATAAAAAAGGAAAACTGATTATTCCTGCCTTCAGTGTTGGCCGCACACAAGAGTTATTGTACGCACTGAACCAGTTGGATTTAGAAAGACGATTACCGCAAGTCGATTATTTTGTCGATAGTCCCCTTAGTGTACATGCAACTGAAATAGTAAAAAGCTATCCGCAATATTTCAACTCCCGTATTCAAAAAGTATTGGAGAAGGACGAAGATCCATTTGGTTTCCCTGGTTTGAAGTACATCAAATCAGTAGAAGAATCAAAGATGTTGAATTTTCGCAGTGAGCCTTGCGTAATTATTTCAGCTAGTGGAATGGCAGATGCTGGACGGGTGAAACACCATATCAGTAATAACATTGAGAATTCAAGAAACTCAATTTTAATGACAGGTTATTGTGAACCACATTCATTAGGTGCTAAGTTATTATCTGGCAGAAAAGAAGTGAAGATTTACGGAGTTCCACATGAAGTACATGCTGAGGTTGGTGGTATTAGAAGCATGAGTGCACATGGTGACTATGAAGACCTTTCGCAATACTTATCTTGTCAGGATCCAAAGCAAGTAAAACAACTGTTTCTCGTGCACGGCGAATACAATGTGCAGGAAGATTTTAAAGAAAGGTTATTGCGTAAAGGGTTCACTGATGTGATGGTGCCTGAATTGCACCAGGAAATTGGCTTGGGTTAGTTTACCAGCTACCACCGGAACCACCACCGCCAAAACTACCTCCTCCGAACCCACCAAATCCGCCACCGCTGCTGCTTCCACTGCTATGGCCACCACCAAAACCGCTTGCACCCAGCCACCATAGTGCGCCTGGTACATTGTTGCGGTAACCTCTTCGGTTATAGTGTCCGCCACCACCACCTTTTTTGATGATGCTGATGATAATGAAAACAATGATGATGATGACAATTGCAGGTATGCCATCTTTATCTTTTTTATTGCGGTAATTTTCTGGTGCTGAATATTCTCCTTTGGTTGCGGCAATGATTGCATCCGTTCCTTCATCTAAACCACGGTAAAAATCATTTTCGCGGAAATTGGGTTTGATTTCATTTTCAATGATCTGTTTAGTTGTTGCATCTGGAAGTGCTCCTTCTAAACCATAGCCAGTGGCGATCCACATTTTTCTATCATTCTTGGCTACCAGTAGTAAGACACCGTTGTTGATGTCTTTGTTGCCTATGCCCCATGCGCGTCCTAAGGCGACTGCATAATCGGAAATGTCATAGTCGCCAGTACTTTCAATGATAACAACTGCAATCTGCGTTGATGTGCTGTCGTCAAATGACACCAGTTTATTTTCAAGTGCTTCTGTTTGATCAGGCGCTAATGTATTGGTATAGTCGACAACCAGTCGCGCTGGCTTTGGCCTTGCAGGCAGTTCTTTTTCAATCTGTGCTTGCACAAAAGAGAAAGAAAACAACAAAAGTATGAGTGATAATTTTTTAATCATTTTCCGTAAACGATACCGTCCTCCAATTCGTTTTTGTCATCTGATGCATAAGGAAAGTTTGTTTTAAGTGCTTCACCAATATCGCCGATGATGTGACAAACGCCATCAATAAAATGATGCTGTTTGAATTCAGCTAACATGAGTTTCACTTCATTGTCCCAAAACGCTTGCCCCATTTTTTGATAGATTCCCTCATCACCCAAAAGTGCCAGCTGATGGTCTTTTGTCGCGATATACAACAAAACAGCATTGCGATCTTGGGTCTTGTACATTTCCAATTCTACAAATACTTCTTTTGCGCGATCGAGTGGATTGATGAATTTACAATGCTGTTCCATGTAAATTCTGATCTCTCCGCTGGTCTGCTTTTCAGCAGAACGGATGGCTTCCACCATCCGTTCCTCTTCTTCTTTGGTGAAGAAGGACTGTTTTTTATTTGAAAGAAAATCAAATATGCCCACTGCTTATTTATTAAAATCGACGGTCGGTGCTTTTTCAGCGCCAGCATCGGCTGTGAAAAATCCTTTTTCTGTGAAGCCAAACATACTAGCAAAAAGTACCAATGGGAATCTCTTTGCGCTGGTGTTGTAGTCTTGTACAGCAGCATTGAAATCGTTTCTGGAAACTTTGATGCGGTTTTCAGTCCCTTCAATTTGTGCCTGTAAATCTCTGAATGCTTCAGTAGCCTTCAATTCTGGGTAACGCTCAACGGATACCAACAAGCGTCCTATTGCCCCACTCAATTCACCTTGTACTTTTTGGAAAGAAGCAATCTTTTCTGGACTCAAATCATCTGCCTTAATAGTTGTTTGAGTTGCTTTTGCTCTTGCTTCAATAACCTGTGTAATGGTTTCTTGCTCAAAGTTGGCAGCACCTTTTACGGTATTGACTAGATTTGGAATAAGGTCGGATCTGCGCTGGTAATCACTTTCAACATTGGCCCATTTGGCTTTTACATTCTGGTCTTTTTGTACCAGACCATTGTAGCCATTACAGCCATAACCAATCAATAATACAAGAAGTCCGAGTACTGAAAGCAAAACAATATTACGTGTGCTCATTTTTGAAAAAATTAGGTTTATGAATAAAGATAGCAGATTTACCCAAAAGGTTGCATGTAGTGCAACAATTTGGGATAAACGGCTATTTGTTAATGGCGGCTATCCCCGGAAGTACCTTTCCTTCGAAGAATTCCAGCATGGCGCCACCGCCAGTCGATACATAACTTACCTTATCGTTAAATCCAAATTGATTGACAGCTGCAACGCTATCTCCACCGCCCACAAGAGAGAAAGCGCCTTTCTCAGTCGCTTCAGCTACAGCTTCCGCAATAGCTTTGGTCCCAGCCTGAAATTTTTCCATTTCAAAAACACCCATTGGGCCATTCCATAAAATGGTTTTGCTGCTTAGAATCACATTCCTGAAATCTGCTCTTGCTTTGCTGCCAATATCCAATCCCATCCAACCAGAGGGGATGGCATAGCTATCGCAGTTATTGGTATTCGCGTCCGCTGCAAATTTATCTGCAATGGTGCTGTCGACTGGCAAATGAATGTTTACGCCTTTTTCAGCTGCTTTTTGTAAAAGTTCAGCTGCAAGTGGCAGACGATCTTCTTCACAAAGAGAATTTCCAATTTCTTTTCCTTGCGCTTTCCAGAAGGTATAGGCCATACCACCACCAATGATGATATCAGTAGCTCTTTCTAACAAGTTTTCAATGATCAATATTTTGTCTGAGACCTTTGCACCACCGATGATTGCAGTGAAAGGCTTTTCTGCTTGCAGCATTACTTTTTCTGCACTCTTCACTTCGCCTTCCATCAACAGACCAAACATTTTTGAGTCATTGCTGAAATAATCAGCAATGATCGCAGTAGAAGCATGCGCTCTATGTGCTGTGCCAAATGCATCATTCACGTATACATCACCAAGTTTGCTTAGTTTTTCTGCAAAACCTGCATCGCCTTTTTCTTCTTCTTTGTGGAAGCGAAGGTTTTCAAGCAAGAGTACATCACCTGCTTCGAGAAGCGCTGTTGCTTTTTCTGCCGGTTCGCCGATGCAGTCAGACGCGAAGAATACTTCGTTCTGGTCTCCAATTAGTTTTTGTAGATGAGCAACAAGATGGAATAGGGAATATTTGTTTGTTGGTCCCTCTTTTGGCCGACCAAAATGGCTCATTAGTATGACGGTACCACCATCTTTGATAATTTTTTGAATGGTTGGAATTGCCGCACGCATGCGCGTATCGTCGGTCACCTCAAAATTTTCATTTAGAGGCACATTGAAATCGACACGCACAAGGGCTTTTTTACCTTTAAAATTGTATTGGTTGAATTTGCTCATAGTGTAGGGCTTTAAAAAAGAAACCCGGCAGTGGTCGACTGCCGGGTTTGGTTATTTAGTTGATTATTTTGAAATCAATTGTGCAAAGTAGTGTACGGTGCGAACGAGCTGACTAACATAGCTCATTTCATTGTCGTACCAGCTGACTGTTTTTACCAATTGTTGGTCGCCTACAGTCAATACTTTTGTTTGTGTTGCATCAAACAAAGAACCAAAACGAATGCCAATCACATCACCTGAAACGATTTCATCTTCGGTGTAACCAAAGCTCTCATTGGCAGCAGCTTTCATGGCAGCATTGATTTCTTCAACAGTAGTTTTCTTGCCAAGCACTACAGTCAGTTCTGTCAGAGAACCAGTCAGGGTTGGAACACGCTGAGCAGTACCGTCCAGTTTTCCTTTCAATGAAGGAAGAACCAATCCGATTGCCTTTGCAGCACCAGTACTGTTAGGAACAATATTTTGTGCAGCTGCTCTTGCCCTGCGCAGATCGCCTTTAGGGTGAGGAGCATCTTGCGTATTTTGATCGTTTGTATAAGCGTGAACCGTAGTCATCAAACCAGCTAGAATAACAAATTGCTCTTCCAATACTTTCGCCATTGGAGCAAGACAGTTGGTGGTGCAAGAAGCACAGCTGATGATAGTTTCAGATCCATCGAGTATTTCGTGGTTGGTGTTGAAAACGACAGTTTTAAGGTCGCCTGTAGCAGGAGCAGAAATAACGACTTTCTTTGCGCCAGCTGTCAAGTGAGCTGCAGCTTTGTCTTTATCGGTGAAAAATCCAGTACATTCTAATACCACATCAACATCATGAGCACCCCATGGAATTTGAGCAGGATCTTTTTGTGCATAGATCTTTACTTCGTGTCCGTTTACAACGATAGAGTTTTCGGTAGCCTTTACATCCTGCTCAAAACGACCTTGAGCGGTATCATATTTAAGGAGATGGGCCAGAACTGCTGGGCTGGTTAGGTCGTTAATGGCTACAATATCAATTCCTTGCATATTGAAGATCTGACGATAAACTAGTCGTCCAATTCTACCAAATCCGTTGATGGCTACTTTAACTGTACTCATAATTGATTGCTTTT
>CAZVYI010000108.1:0-5095 GCA_964631755.1 uncultured Sphingobacterium sp.
AAAGAGAAGCAAGAGGAGCGTTATGCTAGGGTTGTGACTGAGGTTGAGGACTTCCAGGATAGATTTCCGGAAAGTAAATTATTGAAAGAAGCAGAACGTTACTTAACTTTGTCCACTAATAATCTTAAATCACTGAATAATGAGCAAACTTCGCAGGCAGTTGGGAAATAACCTTACCAATGTGGTTGAGACCAAAGATCTCAATGAAATAAAGAGTAAGACTGGTAATTTGTATGAGTCTATTTCTATCATTGCCAAAAGAGCAAGTCAAATTAATATAGCCTTGAAAGAAGAGCTTCATAATAAATTGGAAGAATTCGCAAGTCATACAGATAGTCTTGAAGAAATTCATGAGAACAAGGAGCAAATTGAGATTTCAAAGGCATATGAGAAAATGCCAAATCCAGCCCTACTCGCAACACAGGAGTTTATGGAGGACAAGGTTTATTTCCGTAAGAATGAAGAAGATCTTTTCCGCTAATTGATGATCATATTGTTAAAAAGGCGATGGCAGAACCATCGCCTTTTTTTGTTTTCGGATTTTCAATTGAAGATTATTTAACTTCGATTATTGAATAATTTAAGCAGCGGATGAGATTCTTTTTATTTATTTTCTCTCTTCAGGTGTTTTGTGGTTTTCTTGTGGCAAGTAAAGTAGAAGCACAGGAGATCAATGCAAAAGTGACAGTTATTTCTGCACAAATTGGAAATACGGTAGACAAAAGAGTTTTTCAAAATTTACAAACATCATTGGTTTCATTTATCAACAAACGAAAATGGACGAACGATGTGTTTGAAGTCAATGAGAAAATTGAATGTAGCTTTCTTATCAATCTTCAGTCTGTTGTAGAGCCTAATGTATACAAAGGAACATTAACTGTTCAGGCAGGACGACCTGTTTTCAATTCTTCCTATCTTTCTCCACTCGTTAATTTTATTGATAACGATATTAGTTTCAGATTTGTCGAGTTTCAACCAATTGAATTCAATGAAAATAGGATTTCAGGTAATGAACCTTTGGCGGCTAATCTTCCAGCTTTAATGGCTTATTACATCAACATCATCCTGGGGATAGATTATGATTCTTATTCTCCTAGAGGTGGGGATCCATATTTTCAAAAAGCAAATCTTATTGTCAATGCAGCACCTGAAGGTAGATCCATTTCTGGCTGGAAGCCTTTTGATGGTCAGCGTAATCGTTATTGGCTTGCTGAAAATTTACAAAATACAAGGTATGCCCTTGTGCATGATGCAATCTATACTTATTACAGACAAGGAATGGACAAGTTAATTGAGAATGAATCTGTAGCAAGAGAGCAAATGTTAAATAGCATCAATATGCTGAATACGCTTAATATTGAAACGCCTAATCTTATGATCATGCCTTTTTTCTTTCAGGGAAAAACTGACGAAATTATCAGGGTTTATAAAAAAGGAAGTCCTCAGGAAAAAGCTCGTATAATTGACTTGTGTTCAAAAATGGATATTGCAAATGCTTCAAAATACCGTCAGGATTTGAAATGAAAATGAAGTTGACTCTATTTTTTGTTTTGTATGCATTTGTTCTTTCCTGTTCCAGTAAAGTAAGCGATAAAGAGCAGATTTTGAATCAAGATCAAATGGCCAATGTGCTGTATGATGTATTGCTTGCAGAAAGTTATGTGGAGTCATATCTAATGTTAGATACGACCCTGAATAAGGATTCCCTATTAAAAGTAGAAATGGATAAAGTGCTAAAAGTTTATGGTATCAGCTCTTCTGCTTTTAACAAAAGTTATTTGTATTATAAGGCACATCCGATTCAATTAGAGACGGTTTTGGATTCAGCAAATGAGCGTGCAGTGAGGGGCAGGACAGATGTTTTTATAAAAAGAAGAACAACTAAAAAAAGATAATATGTTTCTCACCAAGGATGATCTTAAGCTTTCTTATGGTGTTGATCTGGCTATAGGCAAATTTTATGTAGATCGACAAGTGCCTCAAGATAATCTATATTGGAAGGGCAGATCTATTTATGTTCCAGGAGCATCAGGCTATATTTTTATGCCTATTTATGCTGACCTGCTAAAAAGATCTGGAGCTGAAACAAGTTTTTTGTTGAGCGAAGTTTTTTTAACAATAAACGAGTCTATACTTCATAGTGCAGCATTGCTTGAACACCAGCAAGTTGATTGGAATGCGCATGTCCGTCAATGTATTGAGATTGTAAAGCCTCATGTCCAGCATTTTTCTCTTTTTGAAGAATTGCAAAAGTACCTGCTCAAAAATAAACCCATCAAGACTGAAGGATGCAGGCTGGGAACAGACTTCCCTTCTCTGAACAGGGCCGATAGCTATTTGCTTGCATTGTCCTGCATTCCTGGAAATAGTTTTGATATACAGAAAGCAATTGATGCCTGGTATGCAATGATTACTTATTTTTTATTGATGGATGATCTTGCTGATATTCGAAACGATCTGCTTCATGGGGAGGAAAATGCTATTCTTGAAGCAGGATTAAATGAGCAAGGAGTACAAAAAATAGAACAGATGATGGGAGAGGCAATAACTAAATTAAACACTATCAGTCCTGTTCTTGCCAATAGAATTGAGTATAAAAAAAGCCTGATCGATATTCCTCAATTGGTAGAATCGATCAGGCGTTCTCTTTAATTTGAAATTGATTAAAAAGGAAGGTTATCTCCTTCATCTGATCCGCTTCCTGGTACTTCATTTCCACCGTCATTGTTGCCATCGCCTTTGGCTCCGCCCAAAAGCTGTACACTTGATACCCTCATGCTCAGAGAACTTGCAGATGTGCCATCAGCTTTTTGATACGCACGGGATTCAGGATTTCCTTCAACATAAACCAATTGTCCCTTTTTCAAATAAGGCGCAATTGCTGTTCTGTCTGTCCAATACGCACACTCTACCCAAGTGGTTTTTTCTTTCTGAACACCTGAAGCATCTTTGTAACGCTCACTGTGGGCAACACTAAAATTGATGACATTTTTTCCATTTACAACATTTGTGGTACAGTCTTTACCCAAATGTCCAATAACCTGTAGCTTTATCATAATGTTTATTTTATTGCTCGAAGTTTAATCAAAGTAAAGTCAATTCAACGTGCTTATCTACAATTATAGGGGAGAGTTTTCCACCATATGAGAGTTGTTTTCATCCATTGTTCAAATCGACCTGACTCAATTGAAGTATATTGCAGGATAGTATTTTTATATGGAAAAGGTAGTTGCATATCAAAAGTTAATTGACATCACCACTGGTGTTTTTCTTGCAATGGGGTGCTCAGAAACTCATGCTGCATCAGCAGCTGAAGTGCTGGTTTCGGCAGACTTAAGGGGTATAGATTCTCATGGTGTTGCAAGACTTTCAGGCTATGTCCGCTTGTGGGAAGCCAAAAGAGTTAATGCATCACCTGATGTGAAAATCATTCATGAAACACCTTCCACCGCTGTTGTTGATGGTGATCAGGGTTTAGGATTGGTTGTGGCACCAATTGCTATGAAAGTAGCAATTGAAAAGGCCAGACAAGTTGGTACTGGCTGGGTTAGTGTTTGCAATAGCAATCATTTTGGTATAGCTGCCTATCATGCTATGTTGGCTTTGGAAGAAGATATGATTGGTATGGTGATGACCAATGCAAGTGCCTTGGTGGCACCCACACACTCAAATGAAAGAATGCTCGGGACTAATCCTATTTGTGTGGCAGTTCCTGGAGGTGAAGAGCCTGCATTTGTTGCAGATATGGCAACTACAACTGCTGCTAATGGCAAACTGGAGATCTTGCAGCGCAAAGGACTTGAGGCCCCATTGGGTTGGATCCAGGATAAGGAAGGAAAAACTGTAACCGATGCACATGCACTAAAAAATGGAGGTGCATTGTTGCCACTTGGAAGTGATAGGGAGCATGGTAGCCACAAGGGTTATGCATTGGGTGCAATTGTCGATATTTTTTCTGCAGTACTCAGTGGAGCTAACTATGGTCCATGGGTTCCTCCTTTTCCTGCTTATGTCCCCATGCCTGAAAACCAGCCTGGAAAGGGAATTGGACATTTTTTGGGAGCAATGCGTATTGATGCGTTTAGGAAGAAAGAAGATTTCAAAAAAGATATGGATCAATGGATCAGAAGATTCAGAAAAGCAAAGCCAATTGATGAAAATTATCCTGTACTCATACCTGGAGATCCTGAAAGAGAAATGGAGTTGGTTCGACGTAGCGAAGGAATACCCTTATTGGAAGTTGTTTGGGAAGATATCGTTGCTGTTGCTGAAAAATTAAAGATCAAGATTTAACTTCGCGTCAAATACAGACAGCATATGAAGATCATGAAGTTTGGAGGAACCTCTGTGGGAAAGCCAGAGAGAATGTTTCAGGTTAGAGATTTGATTACAAGGGATAATGAACAGAAGATAGTCGTGTTGAGTGCCTTAAGTGGAACAACAAATACGTTGGTGGCAATTGGTGATGCTATGTCTTCTGGTGACAAGGATAAAGCGACAAGTTTGATTGAGCAACTGCACGCACATTATAAAAGTTTCATCAATGAATTGCTTCCAGATGAGCAGGTGAAATCAAAAGCTGAAAAATTAATCAACGAGCATTTTGATTTTCTCAATATCATCACAAAGATTTCTTTCAACGATGCTTTAAATAAAGATATTCTTGCACAAGGTGAATTGATGAGTACAAAACTCTTCTCTTGTTATTTGGAGCAGGTTGGACAAGCACATGTTTTATTGCCCGCTTTAGATTTCATGGCAATTGATGCAAATGATGAGCCTCAAGTGTTGGATATAAGGGCTAAGCTGACAAATATTTTGGCTCAACATTCAGGTGTTCAACTCTTTATTACACAAGGATACATTTGTAAAAATGCAAGAGGGGAGGTAGATAATTTGAAACGTGGAGGAAGCGACTATTCTGCATCCTTGATCGCAGCAGCTGTAAATGCAAGTGTTTGTGAAATATGGACAGACATCGATGGTATGCACAACAATGATCCAAGGATTGTGCAATCAACAAGACCTGTAGAGCATCTCAGTTTTGATGAAGCAGCAGAGCTTGCTTATTTTGGTGCAAAGATTTTACATCCTG
>CAZVYI010000109.1:0-5003 GCA_964631755.1 uncultured Sphingobacterium sp.
AAAGATGGATTATTTTACTTAAATATCCTATAAAAACCTTTCTAAAGGTATAAAGCCACGCAAGAAAGGAGAATGAGCTAGGATTAACCAGTTGAATCAAAGAGTATACAATAAAAATTATCATGAATAAAGTAATAACATGATTAGAAATTGAAAAATCAATTTGGTTATTACTTTTTTTATGAATAAGTAAACTAATACAACTAAGCCATAATGGAAGTTCTATTAATACCCCTAAGGGAAATGAAAAACTTGTAATACGTCCTAAAATAAAAATTAAAAAACCAAACGTAAGTGAAATATAAAACCCAAATTCATACTTGATAAATGAATAAATTAATAACCCGATATAAATAATACCCCCCAACAATAAATAACCATTTTTATAGCCTATTGCGGGAACTAACATGCCAATAAAAAAACAAAGACTAAAAATGATTAATGCAGTTTGATACGTTTTCCAATTTTTCAATAATTTATTAATCATCTCAATTACCATGCTAGAAGAATAATACTTTTAGGAATAAAAATACCATAACAGTAGCAATAAAAATTGTAATAACTGTTTTATGAAATTTTGAATTGGGTAAATTTTCATTCGCATTCATAATTTTATATTTTTATAAATATCATTGCTTTTTCATCTCCAATTTACCCTGATATTAGCTGAAATCATACAAGCTCCCAACTGAATCCTCCATCTTTCTCATCCTTCAACTGAATACCCGCCTTCAACAATTGATCTCTGATTTTATCTGAAGTAGCATAATCTTTCTTAGCACGTGCGTCCTTTCTGATATCTGCTATCAATTGAAGCACTGCGCCTAATTTTTGGTCGTCTTGTTTCTTCTCGTCTTTGAGTCCGAATATGTCGACTAAATAACTGTTGAACTTCTCCTTCATCAATCGCAACGTAGCAGTTGTTAAATCAGTCAGCTTGATATGTCCATCTTTTATTGAATTAATTACCGGGACAAGCTCAAACAATCCTGCTAATACTTTTGCAGTATTCAAATCATCATTCATGTCCTCATCCAACTGATTGAGCAACAAGAAACATTTCTGCTCCAGATCAGCATCTCCTGCTGTAATGGTAACTGTACTTTCAATATCTAATTTATTCAATTGACTGAACCCTTCCCACATCCTGCGCAATCCTTTTTCAGCTGCTTGCAAAGCTTCGTTGCTGAAATCAAGTGTACTTCTATAATGGGTTTGCAAAATGAAAAACCTGACGGTCATTGGAGAATAGCCTTGGGTAAGGATTTCATGCGTACCACTGAACAATTCACTCAGTTTAATCACATTGTTGTAACTCTTACCCATCTTTCTGCCATTGATGGTAATCATGTTGTTGTGCAACCAAAACCTGGCAGGCATTTTGTGATTGCATACTGCACTTTGTGCAATCTCACATTCATGATGCGGGAACTGCAAATCCATTCCACCACCATGTATATCAAACTCGTCGCCAAGGTATTTGGTGCTCATGGCAGAACACTCAATGTGCCAGCCTGGATAACCAACACCCCAGGGACTTTGCCAGCGCATGATGTGCTCGGGTGCTGCATTCTTCCATAAGGCAAAATCCATTTTACTTCTCTTCTCATCCTGTGCATCCAGCTCACGTGTAGTCTCCAGTTGATCCTCGATGATTCTTCCACTGAGAATACCATATTGCATTCCCTTGGCACCAAAGTCTTTGTGGTATTTTTCTACATCAAAATAAACAGAGCCATTGGCAACATAAGCATAGCCATCTGCTATGATTTTTTCAATCATTACAATTTGCTCAACAATATGACCAGTTGCAGTCGGCTCAATACTAGGCTCTACATTATTAAATTCTCTCATCGCCCAATGAAAAAGATTGGTGTATTTCTGCACCAATTCCATCGGTTCCAGTTTCTCAAGTGCAGCTTTTGAAGCAATCTTGTCTTCACTTGCTCTTCCTTCCTCCTCAAAATGACCCGCATCAGTTATATTTCTTACATAACGCACCTGATAACCCAAATAACGCAGGTAGCGGTAGACAATATCAAAAGTGATAAAGGGACGAGCATGACCGAGGTGACTTTCACCACTCACGGTTGGTCCGCATACATACATTCCCACCCTCCCAGGTATCAACGATTTGAACTGTTCTTTTTGACGCGTTAGAGAATTATAAAAATGCAATGATGACATAGTATAGATTGAAGACACAAAGATAAAGATTGCCTGCTACAAGAAGGCAAGATTCAGGCACTAAGGAAGGGTAATATCTGCAATGAGAAAATAATGATCTGACAATTTTTTCCCGGAACGGGTAAATTGCCTTGTCGGATAAAGTTCCGGATGAAATATATAATCAATCCTCAACGTAGGTAAATGCTGCAAGATAGAAGAAGAGGAGCTCATGAAAGTCGCTCCCAAACCAGTCCCTTTTTCCAAAAAAGCATCTTTTTGATTACCTCGAATAACTGCATAGGAATAAGATCCTGCAATATCATTTAAATCACCAGCTACAATAACTGGATGGGGTGATGTTTTTATCTCTTCAACGATATAATCCGATTGTAATCCATGCACATAAAAAGTATTCTTCATTTTTGATACCAGCTTTCTGGAAGCAAGCAGATCTTTATCCTCATTTGATTGAATATCATCAATGGTCCTGTACTCTTTAGCACCAAAACCAAAGGATTGCAAGTGTATCGAGAAAACCCTTAAAGTGTCATTACCCAATAAAACATCCGCATAAACAGGAGGTTCTGTATTGGACCCAAAGGTTTCAGGAAACGGAACAGTATTTCCATCAATAATAGGATACTTTGAAAAGATGGCTATCCCACTATATTGCTTGGTGCCAAATATATCTTTCCCCGCAAACTGAAAATATTTATAACCCAACTCCTTTCTTAAAAAAGTAAAGGGATCTGATTTCCCATCATCAGGCATTGAAATAAATTCTTGCATACAGATGATATCTGGATTGTACTTTTCAATCTGATCGAAGACTTCCTGCCTGTGTTTTAATTTATCAGGCTTGAAACTGCTTTCATCAAAGGGTATAAAATGACGAACATTCCAGCTCATCAGTCTTAAATCCTGTTTTTCTTTTTTAATTTGAAAATCCCCATTCAAATTCATTGGAAAATGAAGCAGTACAGTACGATAGCCTGCAACCAATGTAATCAGGGATAACAGCGCCCACCACTTTTTCACAAACAACCAAAAGACCAAAAAGAACAAAAGACTGAACAAAAAATAAGGGAAGAAAAGACCAAGAAAACCTGTAAACCAAAACTCTTTGGGATGTAAATAAGAAGCATAACTAGAAACCAGAAATGCTATCGCCATCAGAAAATTGACGAAGATCAACAGAGAAAGAAATACTCTTTTTATCATGCTGGTCATCAAAGATCTTCTTTACTGGCCTTTTTTAAAATGGTTTTCTCCTCCTCGGTTAAATTTTCATAACCTTTCTGATTGATCTTATCAAGAATCATATCAATTCGCTCCTGTGTTACACCATTTTTTTTGACAAAAGCTTTTGTTTTGCCTTGTTGATAAAAACTGGTTGTGCGAAGTGAAGCTGACCCCTTCTTTTTAGGGGTAAATGCATTTGTTACCTTATTAAATAAACTGTTCATCCAATTTCCTGTATCATTTCCAGACATGAGTAATTTGATAAATACAAATCCAATCACAGCTGCTGAAAAGTGAGGAATCAACAACAATGGTGATGCAGCCAAAGCAACTCCATTCAATGCAACATATACAATAGTGATGATCCAAAGTGGTATTCCTCCACCAATCATTGGGAAGAACCTGTATGTAGGCGAAACAGTGGTTGCAGCAATGGCCAATGCCAAAATACCGGCAGAGGGGCCATTAAAGAACAGAGATGAAGTATTACCAGGAAATGCGATTTGAGCGGTAATGAAAAAACTAAGTCCCGCTACAAATGCCCCATAAATATAAATCGGAAACAATTTATCCCCGCCAATCAAATCCTGAACAAGATGGCCAAAGGTCCACAACCAAATTAAGTTACTGATTACAACAATTGTTTTCAATTCAGTAAACTGCATAGTGAGTAAAGTCCATGGTCTACTCAATAATTTTCCAGGATCTGCAGAAAGCACAAACCAGTGATAAATATTCTTGTAAAACGCTTCTGGTTGAAGCTGAGAAAATGTGTATATGCTTTTGATAAAATTCAAGAGAATAAAAAATAGAATATTTAGGATGATGAGCATCACCAACGGGTTACCCGTATTCCACAATGTTGATCTTCCTGAACTGTTATACTCCCTGTACCCCATTGTTGATCAATAAAAATGATTGCGATTTTTTCTGTTCCAGATTAATACGATAATGATACCCACAGCCGCACCACCAAGATGGGCGAAATGTGCAATACCAGTAGATTCGCTTGAAATACCCCCCAATATATCCAACACTGCTAAACCCAGTAAGGCCCATTTGGCTTTAATAGGAAAAGGTATGGGTAAGATTATCATCTGACTATTTGGGAACGTATAAGCAAATGCTGCAAAGATTCCCATCACCGCACCAGATGCTCCAAGTGTTGGAACATTCACCAGCATGTACAATTGATCCACACTGATTTGTCCAAGTGCATACATCGTATTGTACTGAGAGATATCATAGGTTAAAGCCAAGGCCTGTGTAATACCCGCACCCAATCCACATACAATGTAAAAGGCAAGAAACCTTGCTGGTCCCCACAAGTTCTCCAATGTTGACCCAAACATCCACAATGCAAACATATTGAACAGGATATGAAAAAACGATTCTGATGAATGCAGGAACATGTAGGTAATAAATTGCCAGAAATGATAATAGGGTGAGCTGAAATGATGCAAAGCAAACAGATCTTCAATTGAAATCAGATCCTTCCCTACCGTAATTTGTGCCAACCAAACCAGCGCATTAATAATAATCAGGTTTTTGATAACAACGGGTAAGACCTGAAACCGCCCCGGTCTGATGTC
>CAZVYI010000110.1:0-1910 GCA_964631755.1 uncultured Sphingobacterium sp.
GTACAAATGAGTTGCAGTGGTGATGCAAAAGCGAATATGGACAAAGCCATCGCTGGTATTAAGGATGCTGCAGCCAAGGGTGCTAATATTGTATGTTTACAAGAGTTGTTTACTTCACTTTATTTCTGTGATGTAGAAGACTATGAGAATTTCAAATTGGCAGAACCTATTCCTGGTCCTTCTACTGATACACTTTCAGCAGTAGCAAAAGAAGCTGGAGTGGTGGTGATTGCTTCTTTGTTTGAAAAAAGAGCACAAGGGTTGTACCATAACACAACAGCAGTGCTGGATGCAGATGGAACCTATTTGGGTAAGTACAGAAAGATGCACATTCCTGATGATCCTGCTTATTTTGAGAAGTTTTATTTTACTCCTGGCGATTTGGGGTATAAAGTATTTGAGACCAAATATGGCAAGATTGGCGTGTTAATTTGTTGGGATCAGTGGTATCCGGAAGCAGCACGACTTACAGCTTTAATGGGTGCTGAGATTTTATTTTATCCAACTGCAATTGGTTGGGCAACCAGTCAGGATGAAGCCACCAATAATGAGCAATACAATGCATGGCAAACCATACAACGCAGTCACGCAGTTGCAAACGGTGTTCACGTGGTAAGTGTAAACAGAGTAGGGTTTGAGCAGAATGGTGCCATGAAATTCTGGGGTGGATCATTTGTCTCCAATCCATTTGGTAGTCTTATTGTAAAAGCGACACACGACCAAGAAGAAGTAATTGTAACAGAATTAGATCTGTCTAAAACCGATAGCTATAGAACCCATTGGCCATTCATGCGCGATCGTAGAATTGATTCGTATGGAGATATAGTGAAGAGGTTTATTGATTAAATTTCTAGTTAAAAAAAAGTTGTCATTGTTGTCGTTGTTATCAAAACACGACAACCTGATAACCCGACAACAACGATAACTTCGACAACTCTCAGACCATGACCCCAACCCCCAAATCTCTCGGCTATTATTTTCCTGCAGAATTTGCTCCTCATCAATCAACCTGGTTGAGTTGGCCGCATAAGGAAGCTTCATGGCCGGGCAAAATTGAAACGATATTTCCATCTTATGTTGCATTCATCAAAACTTTAGTTCGTTTTGAGGATGTCAACATCAATGTCTGTGATACAGCAATGCAGCAAAAAGCTACTCAGCTTTTACAGGCAGCGTCAGTAGATTTATCAAGAGTGCATTTTCACCTGCATCCTACGAATGATGCTTGGTGCAGAGATCATGGTCCCGCTTTCTTGTTGAACAATTTAGACGCGTCTAAAAAAGCAATTGTCGACTGGAATTACAACGCCTGGGGAAACAAGTATCCTCCATTTGATTTGGATGATGTAATTCCGACATTAATCGGAAATAAATTGGGATTACCTGTTTTTAATCCTGGTATTATTATGGAAGGAGGTTCGGTTGATTTTAATGGTGCGGGAACAGTTATTACTTCAACAGCTTGTTTATTGAATCCTAATAGAAATCCTCATTTGAATCAATCGCAGATTGAGCAATACCTAATGGATTTTTATGGTCAGGATCAAGTGTTGTGGGTGGATGAAGGTATTGTAGGTGATGATACCGACGGACATATTGATGATACAGTGAGGTTTGTTAACGAAGACACAGTGATTACTGTAATTGAAGAGAACAAGCAAGATGACAACTACAATTTGTTACAGCATAACCTGAAGCAATTAAAGGCAATGCGTTTGCTCAATGGCAAGCAGTTGAATATTGTGGAGTTGCCGATGCCAGATCCTGTGATTTGGGAAGATCAAATGTTACCAGCTTCTTATGCCAATTTCTATATTGCTAATAAGCAGGTGGTTGTCCCAACGTTCAGAAGTGAAAAAGACGATAAAGTATTACAGATTATACAACAGAGTTTTCCCGATCGTGAAATT
>CAZVYI010000110.1:2010-4956 GCA_964631755.1 uncultured Sphingobacterium sp.
TATGCTTCTGATCACTGGAAATATTATGCACATCCCAGTTGATTGATTTCTTGAAAGGAAACTTGCGTTCTAAGCAATCTTTTTTCGAACAGATGCGACAAGAGAAATCCATACATCCATCTGCATGAACAAAGAGTTCAACGCTTTCTCCAAATTCATTTTTCGCTAAAGCAGAGAATGCTTCTATTTCCTGATGTGCTTCATGTACATTCAGATACCAAGGTACAGTAAGATGGCAATCAATATGGATGATTGTACCGAATTTGATGATTCTAAGATTGTGTAAGTCAACCCAGTTCTCTCTTCTGCTTTCATTCATACGCGCTACCAGTTTTTCAAGTAGTTCCATATCTGCTTCATCCATTATTCCGGCAATAGAGCTTCTTACAATCGTATATCCGGTGTAAATAATAAAAAACGCAAATCCAATGGCAACTGCACTATCCAGCCAGATGATATCTGTAAAATAAATAATGGCCATACCGGCAATGATACCAAGGGTAGAATAAGTATCGCTTTGTAAATGTTTACCAGAGGCTACAAGCGCGAGTGAATTATTTTTTTTACCAGTATGAATTGCATACCATCCCATGCCGTAATTGCATGCAGCTGTTATGGCAATAATCAACATTCCAGTATCTAATTTTTGAATTAAGTGGGGGTGAATAAGATTGTCTATTGCCTCATAAATAATCACCAAGCCAGCCATGCTGACCAGGCTACCTTCTACGGCAGCTGAAACATACTCTGCTTTTCCATGTCCATATGGATGATCTTTATCTCGAGGTTTTGAAGCAACATAAAGACTGTACAAGCTGATGAATCCGGCAACTACATTTACGGTACTTTCAAGTGCATCTGTAAGTACGGCAACCGATTGTGTTAGCCACCATGCAATTACCTTTAGGATAAAGAGGAGTACTGCTACTATTGCTACTAGCCTTTGTACTTTAAAATTCAATTCAGCGTGAGTCGGTTTCATTGATTAAATTCAAAGTGAAAGTAATAAATATATCATATAATTTATGCTTTTGGCGTTTTTATTGAAATGCATATCTATTTGATTTAGTGGCATTTTCATTGAAGAAATATCCCGAAATTTGGTATACAATCTTGACATATGGAACTCAAACTAACCGAAGAACAAATGATGATTCAACAGGCTGCAAAAGATTTTGCACAGTCGTGTTTGCCTGGAGTAATTGAACGTGACGAAAAGCAAATTTTTGCAAAAGATCACATCATGCAATTGGCCGAATTAGGATTTATGGGTATGATGGTAGATCCTCAATATGGAGGTGCTGGTTTAGATACAGTGAGTTATGTGTTGGCTATTGAAGAGATCAGTAAAGTAGATGCAAGTGTTGCAGTCTGCATGAGTGTAAACAACAGTCTCGTTGCCTGGGGTTTAGAAAAATTCGGAAACGAAGAACAAAAGAAAAAATATTTAACGCCACTTGCTCAAGGAAGAAAAGACGGAGAACTCTATTTAGGAGCATTTTTATTGAGTGAGCCTGAAGCAGGTTCTGATGCTACTTCTCAGCGAACAACTGTTGAAGACAAAGGAGATCATTTTTTATTGAATGGTACCAAGAACTGGATAACCAATGGTTCTTCAGCATCAGTTTATTTGGTGATGGCACAGGCTGATGCAGCAAAGGGTCATAAAGGAATCAATACATTGATTGTTGAGAAAAACTGGCCAGGTGTTACGGTTGGTGCGAAAGAAAACAAAATGGGAATTCGTTCAAGTGATACACATAGTATTTCATTTACTGATGTAAAAGTGCCAAAGGAAAATCTGATCAGGGAGCCAGGTTTTGGTTTTTCTTTTGCGATGAAGACTTTAGATGGAGGACGTATTGGAATTGCAGCACAGGCATTGGGAATTGCAGCTGGGGCATACGAACGTGCAGTTGCATATTCAAAAGAAAGAAAAGCATTTGGTAAAGAAATATCGCAACACCAGGCAATACAATTTAAGTTGGCCGACATGGCTACACGTATTGAAGCAGCGCGACTACTTTGTTATAAAGCTGCCTGGGAAAAAGACAATGGAATGGATTATTCAACCAGTGCAGCAATGGCTAAATTATATGCTTCAGAAACAGCCATGTGGGTTACAACAAATGCAGTACAAGTTCATGGTGGATATGGTTATGTGAAGGAGTACCATGTTGAACGTTTGATGCGCGATGCTAAGATTACTGAGATTTATGAAGGAACTAGTGAGGTTCAGCGAATGGTAATTGGCAGAAGTATTTTAAAATAATTGCATTATAAATGGCAGTCGATTTACATGCATATCAACAATTAAAATCTGCATTAGATGCAAAAGGGGTAACGCTCATTGCTGTATCTAAGACCAAGCCAGTTGAAGATTTGCAAGTATTATACGATGCTGGTCACCGTGATTTTGGAGAAAACTATGTTCAGGAGCTGGTTCAAAAGCAAGCAGCATTACCCAAAGATATCCGCTGGCATTTTATAGGACATCTGCAGTCGAATAAAGTAAAAATGATTGCTCCTTTCGTCCATATGATACATGGTGTGGATAGCATCAAATTGCTCGAAGTAATCGATAAAGAAGGAAAGAAAATCAACCGAAAAATAAATTGTCTTTTACAGGTACATATTGCAAAGGAAGAAACCAAGTTCGGACTGGATCTTGAAGAAGCTCAACAAGCGGCATCATCTTATTTTCTTGAAAATAAATTTAATCATGTTGAACTCTGTGGCTTGATGGGAATGGCTTCTTTTTCTGATGATCAGCAATTGGTTGAAACTGAATTCAAATCGCTTAAGCAACTTTTTGATGATGTCAAATCAGCACAAAAAAACGCCGCTCAGTTCAACATTTTGTCAATGGGAATGAGCGGCGATTATTTGTTGGCTATTGAAAGCGGGAGTACGATGGTGAGGGTGGGGAGTTTGTTGTTTGGGAAG
>CAZVYI010000111.1:0-4952 GCA_964631755.1 uncultured Sphingobacterium sp.
CTCCAAGAATAGATGGAAGGAGTTTGGATTACAGTAAGATGGAGGAGCAGAAGGGCGATGAAGAGATGACGGGCTTTAGTTACATGGATGTAGAGCGTATTAGCCCTGAACAGCAGAGAAGTTGTTGGATTGCTTATACAAGTCAGGAGGTTCACGATACTTTAAAGACTGGTTTCGATAGGAGTCCCATGTTTGCCGGCAGAATTGAGGGAACCGGACCCAGATATTGTCCCAGTATTGAGGATAAAATCAACCGATTTGCAGATCGCGAAAGGCATCAGCTCTTTGTTGAACCAGAAGGATTCAACACGGTGGAAATTTATTTGAATGGATTTTCCACATCTCTTCCAGAAGATGTTCAGTATCAAGCACTTATAAAGATTCCAGGCTTTGAAAACGTAAGAATGTTCAGACCTGGATATGCTATCGAATACGACTACTTTCCACCGCACCAATTACATTATTCATTGGAAACCAAGCACTTAGGTGGATTGTTTTTTGCTGGTCAAATCAATGGAACTACGGGATATGAAGAAGCTGCTTGTCAGGGGCTGATGGCCGGTATCAATGCCCACAACCAAGCCCATGGAAAAGAGCCCTTGGTTTTAAAAAGGAGTGAAGCCTATATTGGAGTGTTGATAGACGACCTGATTACGAAGGGAACAGAGGAGCCGTATAGGATGTTTACTTCCAGGGCGGAGTTCAGGACTTTATTGCGACAGGATAATGCAGATTTGAGGCTGACTGGAATAGGTTATGAATTAGGCTTAGCATCTGAAGAGCGATATCAGAACATGATGAAGAAGAATCAGCATGTTGCTGAAATCATCAAGAAGTTCAATGAGATTTCGATTGATCCAATGCACATGAATAGTTTGTTTGAATCAATTGGTTCATCGCCGATGCAGCAGAAACAAAAATTATCACAGTTGGTATTGAGGCCAGGTGTAGGTGCCAAGCAGATGATAACGTATCACGAGGATTTAAAAAAAGAATTTGAGTCGTATACTGATTTAGAAATTGAGCAAGCGGAGATTCAAATGAAGTACGATGTGTATATAGAGAAAGAGAAAGAGATGGTAGAGCGCATGACACAAATGGAAGGTTTGGAAATACCTGCATCATTTGATTTTGATCGTGTTCAGGCCATTGGAAATGAAGCAAAAGAGAAGTTGAAAAAAATACAGCCACGTACATTGGGACAAGCATCTCGTATATCAGGCATCAATCCAAGTGATGTGCAGATACTCATGGTTTACATGGGCAGATAATTTATCTTGTAGTAAATATTTAGTGTATCATGTTTTCGTTAGCGCCTAAAGAACTCATCAAACAATTTCCTTTATTTGATCAAGAGCTTGCTTCGTTTATTAGTGAAGAAGCAGAAACAAAAACATTCAATCAGGGAGAAGTATTGATGCGTCCTGGTCAGTTTTTCAAGTATGCCATGCTTGTTGTTAGGGGAAGGGTGAAGTTGTACAGAGAGGGAGAGGAAGGCGAAGAATTTTTTATGTATTATTTGGAGCCAGGTAATGCATGTGCACTGAGTATGTTGTGTATGGCAAGAAGTCAGTTGAGTTCAATAATGGCGGTAGCTATAGAAGAAACGGAAGTCGTAATGATACCCATTCAGCACATGGACAATCTCATGAAGAATTTCCCATCTTGGTATCATTTTGTAATAGAGACCTATCGATCAAGATTTGAAGAAGTCTTGAATGTAATTGATCAGATTGCATTTAAAAACATGGATCAAAGATTGGAGTGGTATTTAAAAAGACAATCGGAAGTGATGGGTCCCAATTTAAATCTTACCCATCAGCAAATAGCAACAGATATTAATTCATCGAGAGAGGTTGTTTCAAGGCTATTGAAGAAATTAGAAAACAACGGAATGGTTGTTGTAGAGAGGAACAATATACACTGGAAAGGGTAATCTTTTCTACTCTATAAATCAGTGTGACAAATATCACAGTTTGTGTGTTCGGAATCATTCATTTTTGTAATTCCTATAATTGTAAACATAAAATTTAAACATGTCATTTATTGAATTGATTAAACAGCCGTGGCCATGGTATGTAGCTGGACCAATCATCGGTTTGATGGTTCCAACTTTGCTCATCTTTGGTAACAAGACTTTTGGTATCTCTTCTTCATTGCGCCATGTTTGCGCAGCATGTCTGCCAGCAAAGATTCCATTCTTTCAGTATGATTGGAAGAAGGAGTTGTGGAATTTATTTTTTGTGTTTGGGGTTTTTCTTGGAGGTATTGTTACTGCATTATACTTTAAGACAGAACAAGCAATTGTTGTTGATCCAAAATTAATCAGCGAATTATCGGGTTATGGGATTACAGAAATTAATGGGTTGATTCCTGAACAACTATTTGGTTGGGAATCTCTTGGAACAACAAGAGGTTTAATCATCATGGTAATTGGAGGTTTTTTTGTTGGATTTGGTACAAGATATGCAGGCGGATGTACTTCTGGTCACGCTATTATGGGTTTATCTAATTTACAATTGCCATCTTTGATTGCAACTATTTCATTTATGGCTGGAGGTTTTATCATGGCCAATTTAATCCTTCCTTATATTTTATCTCTTTAAACCATTATCATGCAAAACAATATAAAAGATAACAATACTGATTTTGAAGTAAGGTCGCTTGATGCGATGTGTGTGAACGAAGAGCAGGTGAATACACCAGCTTGGCACAACCTAAAGTATTTATTTTTCGGTTTACTTTTTGGTATAGTATTAATTAAATCTGAAGTAGTTTCCTGGTATCGTATTCAGGAGATGTTCAGGCTGCAGAGTTTTCACATGTTTGGAGTGATTGGTTCTGCAGTTGTGGTGGGTGCTATTTCAGTTTTCATCATTAAGAAATTCAAGATTAAAACGATCAATGGTGAAGAGATTTTGCTTCCTAGCAAAACATTTAACAAGGGACAAATCTATGGTGGTTTGTTGTTTGGTTTTGGATGGGCAATGACAGGTGCTTGTCCTGGTCCACTCTTTGCTCAACTCGGATATGGTGCAACTGCAATATCGGTTACCATCTTGATGGCCATTGCAGGTACATGGGTTTATGGAAAATTCAGAGACCAGTTACCCCACTAAAATATACATGAGAAATCAAATAGAAAACCCTTATGAATTTCATAAGGGTTTTTCTTTTGGGTTAGTTAGTATTTATCTGAATTCATAACCCAAGCCCATCAACTGAGTGAGCAGGGTATTTGGAGCATCAGTTGCAGTGCATCTTCCTTCAAGCCTAGGAGCAATAGGAGAATTAACTTTTAAGTATTCCTCAACCACACTATGTAGAGTTGCGCCTAGGCGTTTAGGTTCTCTCACATTTTCAAGGCGACAAATAGTTGTATCTGGGTCACCCTCTCTTTCACAGGCAACGAAGCTGTAGGTTTTTTCAAGATCAAGGGGCTTGCCTGCAACATTGATCCAGTTAACTCTTTTACCTGCTTCATTATTGATGGTGAAGTTGACTTCCATTCCTTTGAATCGGACCACCCATCCACCGAATCTTTTTCCTGGATCTTTTGCAAATGCGTTTTGCAATTCTTTTTCCATCCATTCTTTTAATTGCTTACCTGTAATCTTTCCGGTTTTAGCTTCGCTGTCGACTGGTAGCATACTCCATAGGTAATCGACAGTAATTTCTGCTTCACCAGTTTTTTGATCTGGTACTAGTGGTGGACAAAAACGGAATCCATTGCTCAAAGCAATATCTGGTTTGAATTTCCACATGATGGCATCGGTGATAAAATTGTCCATTGGAGTTTCAATCACGTAGTAGCGCATCAATGGTGTTTTGGTTTTTCCAATTACACGGTTGAGTTCTTGTTTATAAGGTTCTCTTGCTTTTTCAACCAGACGTTTCATTTCCTCATCTTCTTTATAGATAGTAGGGTCTACATCAAGCAATTGATAAGTATGATCTTTCACTTCACCGTTTTCAATCACGATGTCCATTTTTGCAATAAAGGAACCAAAGGCGCCAGGTTCTGTAACTTTTGTGTGTACGCCCTGAATAGGTGTTCTCACGCGTTCGTGTGTATCAGCACCGAGGATATAATCAACCCCCTTTACTTCTGCAAGATTAGCGAGACCTACTTGTTGAGCCAATCCCATATGTGTTAGTAAGAACACCATATCACATAGTTCATACTCACGCAAAATCTTTACGTATTTAGCTACATTTAATTCTGGCGTGGTAAATTTAATTCCTTCACTATAGGCGGGTGATTGACGTTTTGGAGTTAATGGGTCGTTATAACCAATGAAACCAAGTTTTATTCCTCCGATATGTTTTATAAAATACGGTGGGAAAATAAGATCACCATTGAATTCGTCTTTGGTGTTGTGATACATGTTTGCACAAACCTTTACACCATCGTACCCAAACATGTCTTTCATCATCATCTCCTTACCATAAACCACTTCCCAGTTTCCTGGTAACATGATATCGTAGCCGATATTGTTCATGAGTGGAATGAGTGCTTTGCCTTCACTCATCGCTGCAACGCCACCACCTTGAAAACAATCACCACCATCTATCACCAAAGTATTTGCTTTATTTTGGTTACGAAGGGTATTGATCATGGTTTTCATGGTTGCAAATCCGCCACGTTTTTTGAAAACATTTTTTCCGTTCTCTACGAAGAACTCATCATGAATGTTTAATTGAGCATGTATATCTGCGGTGTGCAGCAAAGTGACCTTTGTTGCTTTTCCATCTCTTACAGCTTTGTTCTTACTCATTGATGCAGACTTGTATGCAGCATCTTCATTATTGAGTGCAGATGCAGCCATAGGTGTGCTGATGAGTCCACCACCAATACCAAGTCCTAAGCCCAGTCGACTTGAACGCCTTAAAAAATCTCTTCTGCTGTTTTCAGAAAGTTGTACATGCATTTCTTTTTCCGCTTTGCTGAG
>CAZVYI010000112.1:0-4858 GCA_964631755.1 uncultured Sphingobacterium sp.
GCCCTAGCAATGGTGGCGGTGGCGGTGGTCGTCGCAACTTCGGTGGCGGTGGCGGCGGTGGAAACCGCTGGTAATTGCATCAATTACCGTATTGAAAAGGGACTTAGGTCCCTTTTTTTATTGCCCTACGTTAACCCATTGTATCTTTGCCAAAAGAAAAATCATGAGTATTGTAACCGATTTCAATGAATACCGCGAACGCATGAACGATGTCATTCTTGGTAATGGCAATCTGGTGATGAAGCGTCTATGGAACCTCGACACCAATACTTACCAGGAGGGCGCTTTGGATGTAAAGACAAAAGAGATGCTCGGTTTGGTGGCGAGTATGGTTTTGCGTTGCGACGACTGCATAAAGTATCATCTAGGGAAATGTCATGAATTGGGAATGACAACCGAACAAGTATATGAAGTGTTTGCTGTCGCGAACATTGTAGGGGGTACTATTGTAATACCTCATACAAGAAGAGCTGCTGAATATTGGGAAGCATTGCAGGCAGAAGTGAAGAAGGATTAATTCATTATTTTTAAGGTATAAATTTTTCATATGAGTGAGACCATCCAGACCGAACAGCCAGTGCTTACGGCCAAGGATTTTCAAACGGACCAGGAGGTAAGATGGTGCCCGGGTTGTGGTGATTATTCCATCCTGGCCCAGGTGCAAAAGGTTATGCCCACATTAGGTATACCAAGAGAGAATATTGTGATTGTTTCTGGTATTGGTTGCTCAAGCAGGTTTCCTTATTACATGGAGACTTTTGGTATGCATTCGATTCACGGTAGGGCGACTGCCATTGCAAGTGGATTAAAAGCTACTCGTCCGGAATTGAGTGTTTGGATTGTGACTGGCGATGGTGACTCATTGAGCATTGGAGGTAATCACACCATTCATTTGCTGAGAAGAAATTTTGATGTGAATGTGATGATGTTCAACAACCAAATTTATGGATTGACAAAGGGACAATATTCACCAACCTCAGAAGAACATAAAGTAACGAAGTCGACTCCCTTTGGAAGTTTAGATCATCCATTCAATCCTTTGGCTTTGGCCATGGGGGCAGATGCAACTTTCATTGCAAGGAGTATGGACAGAGATCCTAAACATTTGCAAGAAATGTTGTTGCGCAGCAATGCGCACAAAGGGGCATCATTTCTTGAAATTTATCAGAACTGCAACATCTTCAACGATGGTGCATTTGAAATATTTACAGAAAAAGGCAGCAAGCCCATGGAGACTTTGTTCCTTGAGCAAGGAAAACCATTGTTGTTTGGTGCAAACAAAGACAAGGGCATCAAGTTAGATGGATTCAAACCTATAGTTGTTGATTTGAATGAAGGTAATAGTGCGGATGATTGCTGGATCCACGATGAAAAAGATTTTTACAAAGCACAGATTTTGGTGCGCATGTTTGATGATCCAAGAATTGAAGGACATTTACCAAGACCGTTTGGTGTGTTCTATCAAACTGAACGTGCTTGTTATGAAGATCAATTGCGTTTGCAAATTGAAGATGTAATAGCAGCAAAGGGCAAAGGCAATCTCAACAAATTGTTGAGGGGAAATGAAACCTGGACTATCTATTAGTCATGTTACTTACTATTCATCCACAAGACCCGCAAGATCGTTTGATCAAAAAAGCGGCAGAGGTGTTGCGTGCGGGTGGAGTCATCATCTATCCAACAGATACCGTGTATGGTTTTGGTTGTGATATCTTTCAACCCAAAGCAATTGAAAGAATCTGTAGAATCAAAGGCATCGATCCGCAAAAAGCAAACCTGTCATTTGTCTGTAGCGATCTATCTGATTTAAGCAAGTATGCTAAGTCTATTTCTACGCCACAATACAGATTTATTAAAAACCTGATACCTGGTCCCTTTACTTTCATTCTTCCAGCAAGCAAGGAAGTACCTAAAATTTTAAAGAGCAAAAAAGATACCATTGGTTTGCGTGTTCCTGATCATCGCATTACCCATGCGCTTGCAGCTGAGCTGAGTCATCCGATATTGAGCTCCTCTTTACCAGGAGATATGGTGGAAGAGTATACTGATCCAGAATATATACACGACAAATTTGAGAAGCTGGTTGATTTGGTTATTGATGGAGGTATTGGTGGGATGGAATATTCTACGGTAGTCGATATGACAGATACTGAGCCAATTGTTACAAGACAGGGTATAGGGATTATAAAATAAGCTGCAATGTGATTACTCTCTAGGAGCGTGTGATTTCATTCTGGTATGGAAAAATTCACCAAAACGGAATACCTCACGTTTTATTCTTGATGTAAATGCTTGAAAAAGTGTTCCATTTCTTTGTAGAGTCCTTGGAAAAGTCCAGATGGTAGCATTTTTTGATTTTACTTGTTGTACCGTTCCATATTTCATGAGGTCGTAGGTAAGCACCCCATCTTCCCCTCTATAATTGTTTTTAATAAATCCAACTTTTAGTCCAAGTTCTTTTATATATCCCATGGAAAGCCCATAGGTATTCAGGTAAGGTCTTTTTATATGCCTTACTTCAGCGATGATATTTTTGAGTGTTTCAAAAATTGCCAACTGCCATCGTGGAAATCCAGGTTCACTGATAAATGCGTAACGACCATATACAACAACTGTGTTGGGCTGAGACAATGATGTAATCATCTCATTTAACCACAAAGGGGGGTAGAAACAATCTGCATCAGCAAGTAATACATATTTGCCTCTAGCATGTTCTTGTCCTGTTTGACGAGCAGGTCCTGGTCCTTGTTTTTTCTCAAAAAGTGATGTAACGTGTAATTTATCGATAGTAAGTTGGGTATTATCAGTTGAATTATTATTCACTACGATAATTTCAAAAGGAATGTGTGTATCTGTTTTTGAAAGTGATGCAATTGCTCTTAATATATTTATTTCTTCATTCCATGCTGGTATAATAATTGAAACTAAGGGTTCTGCAGACAACCTTGTTCTTAAATTTTCATTGATTTCATCAAAGATATATTGAGGCACCTGTTCAATATTATCATATTGAAAAAAAAATTCATTAATCCATTTAGGATTTTTAAACGTGAACATGTTGTATTAGCTTATTTTTTTTAATCTTAACTGAATTAAAATTTTTTGAACAGATAATTGAAATTAAACTTAATATGTCTATATAAATGCTTTACTAAAATAATTATTAAATTCTTACTCTCTCTAAGTTTAGTTCTCTTTACTGTGCTTGGTTCTGATGTACTATTGATTTGCAAAAACAGGTCTTCAAAATTATTAAAAAATAGACCTTTCCCTTTTTTTTGTAGAAATGAAAGCATCATTTTATATTCACAAACTTCAGGATTTACTTGCTCTTTATACCTACCAAATTTTTTTAAAAAATCTTTTCTTACAAGATGAGGGTGATCGCTGTACATGTAAAATTTACGGTAACCTGGATACCATAATTTAAATTTCATTTCTGAATAACCTGAGCTGATATCTTTTAAATAGGGGTATTTGAAGTAAGCATAAAATCTAACTATGTCTAACTCTTTATTGTTTTGGAAAATCTCTAATCCTTTTTGAAAGTTTATTGTAAATTCTTTTGTTGGAACAAAATCCTCTTGAACATAAAGAATTAAATTGGTTACTACCGAATCATGTCCTTTATTGATATTGTTGCCAAGCCCCATATTTTTTTCTGCTGTGATCAAGCGAAAGGGGAACTGATTTTGTATGCTTCTTACATAAGTTAAATGCTCAGCTGAACTGCAATCATCACTTACAACTGTATCTTCAAAACTACAGTTTAATTCTTCAAACGCTTTGAGTAGTCTTTCTAATGATTTACTTCGATTATAATGAGTAATTAATAATGTGATATCCTTGAAATAAATCTTTGTCATTTTAATTTTTTATCTTCTGCTGCTTAAGAAAATAATGAAACTACTATCTCTTCAAATTATTTAACTTATATTTTTTAACTGAAAACTTTCTCTGTGCAAATGGCATCTACCATATTGAAGAATTGCTTTCCTATGATCAAGTGTTCCATATCCTTTATTTTTTTCCCAGTTAAATTGAGGAAAGATTTTATGTTGTTCTAGCATAAAATCATCTCTGTATGTTTTGGCTAAAATACTTGCAGCTGCAATAGAACTGAATTTACCATCACCCTTTACAATGGTAATATGCGGAATTTTTTTGTAAGATTTAAATCGATTTCCATCAATGATGATAAACGCTGGTTTCTTTTTTAGTTGATCCAATGCGAGGTGCATTGCTTTGATGGATGCGTTAAGGATATTGATTTTATCTATTTCTTCAGGATCAATTTTGGCAACTGCCCAGGCGATGGCATGTTGTTGAATTTCTTCACGCAATTGGTAACGGATTTTTTCTGTGATTTTTTTTGAATCGTTTAGCCGTGGATTCTTGTAATTGGTGGGTAAGATGACGGCTGCTGCAAAAACTGGTCCTGCCAGGCAGCCCCTGCCTGCTTCATCACAACCCGCTTCGGGAATCAATTCCTGGAAAAATGGTTTGAGCATCTCATGCAAAGTAGCAAGAAAAATTCATCAAAAACGTGGCCACAACAGAATGCACAATACCTTTGCAACATGAATCAAAATGCAGGTGTAAAGAAGTCTAATGCAGTTGCCATCTGGTTGTTGGTGGGTGTAGGCATGATCATTATACAGGTTCTTTTGGGTGGTATTACTCGTTTAACAGGGTCGGGACTTTCCATTACTGAGTGGAAACCTATTCTTGGGGCAGTTCCTCCAATGAATGAAGCCGACTGGCAAAAAGCATTTGAACAGTACAAACAAATTGGTCAGTACAAGCATTTAAATTTTGAATTCACTTTGTCTGATTTCAAATTCATTTATTTCTGGGA
>CAZVYI010000113.1:0-2019 GCA_964631755.1 uncultured Sphingobacterium sp.
AAAGTAATCAAAGGAGGAAGTGGTGTATGGGGCGAACATGCAATGAGTGCACACCCTCAATTGAGTGTGGCAGATTCTCGTGCAATCATTGAGTACATCTTGACCACAGGTGAGAAAAAGTCTGCAGTTAAATCTGAACCTGTAAAAGGAACTTGGGAGATCAAGCCAGCCAATGAACAAAAAGAAAAAGGTACCTATGTAATGCGTGCTGCTTATCGAGATAAAGGTACTGCCAGCATGAAACCATTGGTAGGCGAAGAAATAGTAGTGTTGCGTTATCCCAACCTTAATCCTGAGTTGGCAGACATGACGAAGGGCTTCACCAAATACATCACGCCCATGAAATCACTCAACATGGATGAAAACGGTTCTTACCTGGCATACAAAGAAATCGACCTTACAGGATTAGCTGGATTTGAAGTCAAGGTGATGGGTAATCCAAGAAATCCAACTGCTGGTGCATATGTAGAAATTAGATTGGATAGTCCAACTGGTAGTTTAGTTGGAAAATCAGATTTTATTGCCACAACAGCAAGGGGACCAATTAAAACAAAAATCAACCTGACAGAAACAAGTGGAAAACACACCCTTTATTTTGTCTTTGTGAATGAAAAAGCTGTAACTGGACAAACACTTGTTCAGATTGTTGATATTGAAGTATTGCCAAAAGCGACAACACAACCTCAAGCACAAACAAAATAGTTGATTCAAAGCATCAACTAAAAAAGAGGGTCATTTAAATGGCCCTCTTTTTTTATTCAGTATCAATAGAATGCATATTGATTATGCTAAGATTTGTTAACTTGTAACACTTAATTCAAGGCTCATGATCAAGCGTATATTTATCACATTTGGCTTTCTATTACTTGCACTAATTGCAGTATTACTTTTCAATACTTTCCGTTTTAATCCGGTTGCGGAATCTTCCAAACCTTCCATCGCCATCAATAAATACGATTCTGCAGCCTTGCATTTGAGTCAGGCACTTCAAATCAAAACAGTTTCTTTTGGCGATACACTTCCCATTGATACTGCTGAGTTCATCAAGTTCAGGACCTTCATGGAGACTACTTACCCGTTGATGCACCAGAAACTGGAAAAGAAATCATTTAATTTATTCAGTTATGTTTTTACCTGGAAAGGTAAAGACACTACTCTCGCTCCATATGTATTAATGGCACATACAGATGTGGTTCCTGTTGAAGCCATTGCAGAAAGCAAATGGAGTTATCCATCATTTAGTGGTACAATCGATAAAGATACCATTTGGGGAAGAGGTGCAGTGGATGATAAAGGTTCAGCCATTGCCATCATGGAGGCAGTAGAGTTATCGCTGAAAGAAAACATCCAACCCAACAGAACCATTTATTTGTGTTTTGGTCACGACGAAGAAATCTCAGGAAAAAGAGGAGCTGCAGTATTTTCAAAGTGGTTCGATTCCAGCAAGATCAAACCTGCGCTGGTATTGGATGAAGGTGGAATGATCGATACCGAAAAGTTCAAGACATCCGGTAGACCTGTTGCAGTAGTTGGCACAGGAGAGAAAGGATATACTAACATTGATCTTACTGTAGAAATTCCAGGTGGACACTCTTCTACCCCTTTAAAAGAAACTGCAATTGATATATTAAACCAGGCGATAGTAAAAGTGAGAGCAAAACAAATGCCTGCCTTGATTGCACCGCCAGTTCAAGATTTGTTGAACAGGACAGGTGCTGCTCAGTCTTTCTTCACAAAAATGGTAATGGCCAATATGTGGTTATTCAAAAGTGCTGTAATCAAACAAATGGAAGCA
This sequence comes from uncultured Sphingobacterium sp., assembly GCA_964631755.1. GTDB lineage: Bacteria > Bacteroidota > Bacteroidia > Chitinophagales > Chitinophagaceae > Pollutibacter. Next base: position 1,796 of record CAZVYI010000113.1, read on the forward strand.
TCCAACCAAACCAATGCCATGGTGCATACTACTTTGGTGCCGACAATTGTAAAAGCAGGTATCAAGGACAATGTAATTCCTTCGATTGCAAAGGCAACGTTTAACAGCAGAATATTACCCGGACAAACAAGTGATGATGTAGTAGCGTTTGTGAAAAAAGCCATCAATGATGAACGTGTAATTGTCAAAAAACAAACCATCTCCCTTTTTGAAGCTTCTGCAAC
>CAZVYI010000113.1:2119-4740 GCA_964631755.1 uncultured Sphingobacterium sp.
GAATAGGCACATTTTGAAAATTTAAATATTAATCGTAATTTTACGATTAATATGGGAGCAAGTAAAACTGAAGCATACTCAACCAAGGAGCTAACGCTGGCTAAATACGCCAAGGCATTGTCGCATCCGGCAAGAGTAGCCATACTCAATGTATTGCTCAAAAAACAATCTTGTATTTGTGGTGACATAGTAGATGAACTGCCTTTGTCACAAAGTACGGTATCCCAACACTTGAAAGAATTAAAAGAAGCAGGATTGATTAAGGGAGATATAGATGGTGTATCCGTTTGTTATTGCATTGATGAAAAAGAGTGGAAGAAAGCATCTGTCTTACTTAATGGCTTTTTGGAGATGTTCAAAGGAAATAAAGCAGACTGCTGCTGATTTTTTTTACATGAACCATCGTCTGATTACGATAAAATAAAAAATAATAATATGCCAACCGAAGAACAATTAAAAGAAATCGTCAGAAAAAAGTACAGCGAAATTGCTTTGCAGGACAAGGAGACCAACATGTCATCTTGCTGTGGAGCCGGAGGTTGCTCTACCGAAGTGTATAACATCATGAGTGATGATTATACAACACTTGAAGGTTACAATGCAGACGCAGATCTAGGATTAGGATGCGGATTGCCAACACAATTTGCAAGAATCAAAAAAGGCGATGTGGTGGTAGACCTTGGAAGTGGCGCAGGCAACGATTGTTTCATTGCACGTCACGAAACAGGTGAGACAGGTAAGATTATTGGCATTGATTTTACTCCTGCGATGATTGATAAAGCAAGAGCCAATGCAGAAGCCAGAGGTTTTAACAATGTAGAATTCAGACAAGGTGATATAGAGCACATGCCCATCAGTGCAAATGTTGCCGATGTGATTGTCAGCAACTGTGTATTGAATCTTGTGCCCAACAAGAATGGTGTATTTCAGGAAATCTATCGTGTTTTAAAACCAGGTGGTCACTTCAGCATCAGTGATGTTGTATTGGTAGGTGCCCTACCCGATGGCTTGCGAAAAGATGCTGAAATGTATGCTGGCTGTGTTGCAGGGGCTATTCAAAAACAAGTTTACATGGAATTGATAGATGCGAATGGCTTTGAAAATGTAACCATTCAAAAAGAAAAAGCGATTGTGATTCCTGATGATATCTTGAAAAACTATTTATCACAGGACGAAATCAACTCTTTCAAAACAGGAGATACCGGTATTTTTAGTATCACTGTATTTGCTCAAAAACCAATTAACCAAAACAAATGCACACCAGGAGGTGGATGCTGTTAATACTATTAATATGAAAAAAGTCTTGGTCCTTTGTACAGGCAACAGCTGCAGGAGTCAGATCGCCCATGGTTATTTAAAATATTTTGCAGGAGATAAAGCAGAAATTTACAGTGCTGGGGTAGAAACACACGGTGTAAATCCTAAGGCGATAGCTACTATGCAAGAAGATGACATTGATATTTCAATGCATACATCCAATAATGTAAATGAATACAGAGATATCGACTTTGATTATGTAATTACTGTATGTGACCATGCAAAAGAAGTATGCCCATACTTTCCCAGCAATGCCCAGCTGTTTCACTATAACTTTCCTGATCCGGCAAAAGCAAAAGGAACTGAAGAAGAAATTAAAAATGAGTTTGAGCGTGTAAGAGAAATGATCAAGAAATATTGCATGGACTTTGCAAATGATTATCTTGTAGCTTAATAAATGAACTATTTTTAGTTCAGAGCAAGCTAAGAATGAATACATTAAAGTCTCACCCTGCTTTATTTTGGATTGTTGGATTCCCTTTTGCGGCTTTATGGGCCTCGGCATCAGTCGCTTCAAAAATTGGTTTGACAGCAGCACAGCCATTTACGATTTCATTTATTCGATTTAGTATTGCTGGACTTTTAATGCTTTTCATTTCACATGTTTTCATGCGAAAGCAATTGCCGAAAGGAAGGCAATGGAAACAACTCGCCATATATGGCTTGCTCAATATTTCTCTTTATTTAGGATTGTTCATTATTGCTATTGGCGAAGTTTCAGCTGGACTAGGCAGTTTAGCAGTTGCAATCAATCCGGTCATTATCACTGTTGCATTAGCACTATGGGATAAACAGAAGTTAGCGTTAAAGAAGATATCATCATTGCTTATTGGAATTATAGGCGTTTCAGTTTGCTCCTTTCCTTTAATTATTTCGAGTCACGCATCAGTTAAAGGTCTAATCATTCTGTTTCTCAGTATGTCTGTTTATTCCATTGGCACGATCTATTTCCAAAAAAACAAATGGGATGGACTGCACCTGCTCACCATCAACGGTTGGCAAACATTATTTGGTGCACTATTTACACTTCCTGCATTGATACTCACATGGCAAAGCAATAAAAATAATTTCGATATATCATTTTGGGGAGCAACCTTATGGTTAGTCTTTATGGTTTCTGTTGCCGCTGTACAGAGCTGGATTTTTTTATTAAGAAATTTTGGTGATCGCAGTTCTTACTGGTTGTTTCTGAGTCCCATTTTTGGTTTCATGTTCTCCAATTTAATCATGCACGAACCAATAAGTAGTCACACTTTTCTGGGCACAATCCTTGTTTTATCAAGTCTCTACATCAATACCAGAGA
>CAZVYI010000114.1:0-4731 GCA_964631755.1 uncultured Sphingobacterium sp.
CATCAAATGGGTATTCCCAAATACTATCCAACGGAGAGAAGCTGTTAAAAAAGAGTTTGAAAAAATTAATTATTTACTTTGAGAATGAACTCAATTTGAAGTAGCCCAAATGAAGCTCATCTTCTTTGATTACATCTGCAACTTGTAAACTGATGCTAAATTGATTTTTAATTGATTCACTCAGTACTTCTTCAATTTTATACAGATCATCAACATCAACTCCATACTTATCGTCTATATGTGATTTAGCCCCATAAAACTGAGTATGCTTATAGAAGGCAGTAGCTTTTGCACGTTTTACAGCTTCGGCTTTATCAGCGGCAGCGACAATCATTTTGTAATGAAATTCATCAAACTCATTCTCCTTATATCCGCCAAGGTTGATAAAAAACAATTGATGCGTTTGATCTACTTTACCATTTGATCTTTCTTCTATTCGTATATCAAAACCATCTACCTGTGTAACTTCTCTCCAGCCATCAATATGCAAATCACCTTTTGCCTCAGGCCAAAAAGCAATGATTTGGGGTAATAACGTCTTCATACTAGAAGCAATCCCAAAGAAGATATCATGTTGTTCAGTGTGACGTCCTTCAGGCTTACAACCAATAAGCACCATGAATAATTTAGGAACACTCATGAATTCTAGACCGTTAAAGTACTGCCTGTTACAGTAACAACTTTGCCACTCATTCCGGTTGTTGCAGGTCCTTTTGTAACCGCTCCGTTTTGGTTAAAGGTTGCACCATGTACTGAACAAGTAAAAACAGTAGTGGTTTTGTCATAGAAAATTGCTCCGGATTGATGCGGGCAAACATTGGAAAAAGCTTTGAAACTTGAGGCTTGGTTACCTGCAGCAACCCTAACAACAATGATACTTGATTCTACTACAGAATCACCAATAGACAGTAACTTAGAATTAAGGTCAATTGTCAGCGTTGGTGTATTTCCTCCTCCACCGCCATTGTCCTCTTCTTTAGAGCAGGCTGCCATCATACAGGAAACGCAGGTTATCGCTAAACCACCTGAAAGTTTGTTTAAAAAATCCTTACGATCCATAGTTTTCATTTTTATTTGTGAATAAATATAATAGCTCGAAACTACTTTTTCAAGTAATTAGGTTTGTGAAATTTATATTTTTGCCTCAATCATGCGTTTCCAACTCTTCTCTTTTTGCCTAACAACATTGCTCCTGATTTGTTTAATTAGTGAAGGTCAAGACGTTAGACAGATAAAAGGACAAATTTTAAACCTGCACACCCGTCAACCGGTTTCTGATATAACAATCAAGACAGAAGATGGAAAATTAGGCACCATTAGCAACAGTGCTGGCCGTTTTATTTTAAACATCCCATCGCCAACCAAGTTTGTTATTTCAGGAATTGGATTTCACAGCATCATACATGCACCAATTGAAGATACCCTATGGCATATTATCTATGTAAGGCCATTATATACCAGCGAATCAGAAGTGATGGTTGTTGGAAGCAGAGGTAAACCAAGATCTGATTACAACAGTCCAGTGCCTGTTGATGTAATTTCCTCAAAAGAACTGCTCAACACCGGACAGATTGATTTAGCACAAATGGCGCAATTCACTTCCCCATCATTTGTATCAGTTAAAACTGGATTGAATGGGGTTGCCAACTATGCAGACCCTGCCAGCTTGAAGGGAATGTCTTCAGATCAAACACTAGTTTTGATCAATGGCAAACGCAGACACCAATTTGCTTCCATCAGTAATACTTTGGTCCCGGGCAGAGGTTCAGTAGTGACCGATCTAAATGCCATACCTGCACTGGCACTGGAAAGAATGGAAGTATTAAGGGATGGTGCTGCCGCAATGTATGGCTCAGATGCGATAGCAGGAGTCATCAATCTTTCATTAAAGAACAACCACGTTGGTGGCCTACTAAAAACAGATATTGGCATTACTCACAAAGGCGATGGATTTACTTTTTCAACTTCACTTAACCAGGGTTTAAGATTAGGTAAAAATGGCGGATATTTTAACTATACCATTGCCGGTATCAGTATTCAAGGAACCGATAGATCAGATCCATATATTGGTCGTTTTTACGTTGACGACAAACGTGTTGATGATAGCATTAGAAATGCCAGAGGTGTTTGGCCCACAAATGAACCAGCTTATGTAATGAAGTTTGGCAGCAATGAAACCAAAGGTTTTCAGAGTTTCATCAATTTTGGACTCCCTCTCAAAAACAACTGGAAATGGTATGGATTTGGCGGAACATCCAACAAGCGTATTGTTGGTGAAAGTTTCTTCCGAACAGCTAAAAGAAATGACCCTAATGGATCTGCTTTGTACCCTGATGGCTATCATCCTTTGCTACCAGGTGTTACAGCCGACTATTCTTTTTTTACAGGGTTTGAAAGACATACCACCAATGGTTGGAAAATGGATTTGGGTACTGGATATGGTTACAATCATTTAGATTGGTATTCGATTAATTCCAGTAATGCTTCAATGGGCCTCAATTCTCAGAAAGATTTTTATGTAGGAAGGAATTCATTTGCCCAGAGCATTACTGAATTCGATTTTTCAAAAACCATCAAAGAAACTGGGTATGTTAAATGGATTAATATCGCATTTGGCGGGCAGTTAAGAAGAGATGAATATCGACTCGTCGAAGGTGAACCTGCATCCTATGAAATTGGTCCGCTTGCTGCTACAGAAAACAAAGTTCCAGGCAGCAGCGGCCGACCAGGTATCTCTCCCCAAGACAGAACGAGACAGTCAAGAATGAACTATGCCACTTATTTCGATATTGAAACTGATCTACATGATAAACTTGTACTCAGCTTTGCAAGCAGGTATGAACATTATAGTGATTTTGGGGGAAACCTATCTGGCAAGTTTGCAGCTCTTTGGAAAATCAACAAACACATAGCATTTCGCTCTTCAATCAATAGAGGTTTTAGGGCACCATCACTACAGCAGATTTACAACGGACAAACAACTTCCAACGCACAGAATGGTCTAATTCGTCAGACCAAACAATTACCCTCTAATGATCCACGTCTTGCAGAAATTGGGATTCCCCAGCCTGCTCCAGAACTCAGCTGGAACTACAATATTGGCGCTACACTTCATATCAATAAAGCATTGGTCTTTACTGCAGATGCATATCAGATTGATGTTAAAAACAGAATCATCATTTCAGAAGTATTACAAGTGGGACCTAACATCCCAATTTTACAAACTGTATTTCCAAGTTCAACTGGCATAAGAGAAATTGCATTTTTCACCAATCACATCAATACAAGAACAAGAGGCATAGACATGGTGCTTTCGTATAAGCATGAACTATCAACATCAAGTAAACTTATTTTTAATGCAGCTTGGGCTTTCAATCAAACAAAGATTACTAAAGAAAAGGATTCACCGGAAAAACTAAATTCAGGCGCATTGGTTCCTGTACGATTAATTGATACAATCAGTATTGGTTTGATTACAACAGCTCAACCACGACAAAAAATCATTGCAAGTGCAGAATACAGCACCAATAAGGCTACAATGCTGGTTAGGTTATCCTATTTTGGAGCAGTAACCGCCTGGGAAAAACCAGCAGGAATTCCTCATAGGAGCCAAACCTTTGGCGGAAAAACACTTACTGATTTCTTAATGAGTTATAAACTGAAATCAAAAATTCAATTGACAGTTGGAGTCAATAATTTATTCAACATATATCCGGACAAAGTGAATAAAAACTATGCTTCATACACAAACGGCCAAGTTCCTTATAGCAGGTCAGGGTTACAATTTGGGTTCAATGGAAGCTATTATTTTACAAGCATCCAAATTAGAATTTAATCGTCCCTGTTTCATACTCAACAATTGTATAAAAAAACAGAAGTAATCTGTAATTTAGAGCACATTTGTATGCTATGAAACAGAACAGACTACATTTACAACTGATTTTTGTTTTCTTATTTGCTTCCTTAATTACGCGTGGACAAGAACCTGATTCTATTGTAAATATTTATGCCAACTATTTCCCAAAAGAAAAAATACATGTCCATTTTGACAAAACGGTTTACAATAAAGAGGAGACCATCTGGTACAAGGTTTATATTCTAGATGGACAGGGACTAACCTCACTGAGCAAAAATGTTTATGTTGAATGGTTTGATACAACAGGAAAATTTATCAAACAAACCATATCGCCTCTGTTTCAATCAACCGCCAAAGGCGCTTTTGATTTACCAGCAGACTATAAAGGAGACTTCATCAGAATGAAAGTCTATACCAAATGGGGGTTGAATGATGATTCAGCTTACTTGTACCAAAGAAACATCACAATCAACAACAATGATGTTGTACAAAAAGTGAAGCCCATTACCAGAAAAACCAAATTGGATGTTTTCCCTGAAGGTGGAGATTTGGTTAATGGCATGACATCTCTTGTTGCCTTTAAAGCCTATGATCAATTTGGAAAGCCAGTCAAGGTAAAAGCCTTTCTTCAGAACGATAAAAATAAATTATTAGACACCCTCAATATCAAACATGATGGGATGGGTAGCTTTATTCTCATTCCAAAAGCAGGAGAAACCTATTCCATAAAATGGAGTGATAGCTTTGGGAATTCAGGAATCACAAAACTGCCAGTCGCTAAAGCAGAAGGAGTAGTGATGTCAGTTAGAGCAACCAATGAGTTCGCTGGAGTAAAAGTTGATCGCACAGCCAACATTCCTGAAAACTTCAAGCAA
>CAZVYI010000115.1:0-4715 GCA_964631755.1 uncultured Sphingobacterium sp.
GCATAAACCCTGTATTTTTTTGATTTGATAATGGGGTGCAAAGCTAAGTCTTTTTAGTCACTTTTCCCCATAAATTCTGCAAATTTTGTCTTTATAACCCATTTAAGATGCTGTTTTCAGGTGTCAACCTGTCACTTTTAGGTCTTGGCATTTAATTTGACCATCGGAAATCAAAAAATTGTTATGCAAAAAGGACAAATACGTGTACAAACGGAGAACATTTTTCCCATCATCAAGAAGTTCCTGTATAATGAGCATGATATTTTTCTGAGGGAGTTGATTGCGAATGCAGTGGATGCAACACAGAAGTTAAAAACATATGCATCTACAGGAGAAGCGAAAGGTGAATTGGGTGAATTGAGAATTGATGTGGTTTTGGACAAAGACGCTAAAACACTTACCATTTCTGATAGAGGAATTGGTATGACTGCTGAAGAAGTTGATAAGTACATCAACCAGGTTGCATTTTCAAGTGCAGAAGAATTTTTAGAAAAGTACAAGGGGCAAAACGAAGCCAATATTATTGGGCATTTCGGTTTGGGCTTTTACAGTGGTTTCATGGTCAGTGAAAAAGTAGAATTAAAAACACTTTCCTATAAAGAAGGCAGTGAAGCCGTAGTTTGGGAATGCGATGGGAGTCCGGAGTTTACCCTCCAGCCTACAGATAAGAAAGAACGCGGTACTTCAATTATACTTCACATCAATGCTGAAAGTGAAGAGTTTCTTGATGCTTATAGAATAAAAAATATATTAGATAAGTTCTGTAAATTCTTACCTGTACCCATATTCTTTGAGGAAAAGCAGATCAACAACACAAGTCCCGCTTGGATCAAAAAACCTGCTGAGCTTGAGCAGAAGGATTACGAAGAGTTTTACAAATCCTTATATCCATTCAACGAAACCCCTTTGTTCTGGATTCACTTGAATGTTGATTATCCATTTACGCTGACTGGCATTCTTTATTTTCCAAAAATCAAGCAGTCTTATGAGATTCAAAAGGACAAAATCCAATTGTATTCCAATCAGGTATTTGTAACAGATGAAGTGAAGGATATTGTCCCTGAATTTTTAATGCTACTGCAAGGGGTTATCGATTCACCAGACATTCCATTGAATGTGAGTAGAAGTTATTTGCAGGGAGATCCCAATGTGAAAAAAATAAACAACCACATTACAAAGAAAGTCGCCGATAAACTGGATGAAATCTTCCGTAACGAAAGAAAATCTTTTGAAGAAAAATGGGAGAGTTTGGGATTGTTTGTGAAATATGGCATGATCACAGATGAAAAATTCCGTGAAAAGGCCGACAAGTTTCACATCATGCAGGATGCAGTAGACAACAGTTTTTATACTTTAGAGGAGTATAGAATGGCCTGTGAAACACTACAAAAAAACAAAGATGGTAAGTTGGTTATTTTATATGCTACTGATGTTATTCAGCAGGATGCTTATATTAAATCTGCACAAGAAAGAGGATACAAGGTGGTGAAAATGGATACCTTGGTAGATGCCTCATTTATTGGGCAAATTGAATCAAAATGGGAGAATGTTCAATTTACCAGAGTAGATTCTGATATCACAGATAATTTGATCGACAAGCAAGATGAAAGCAAATCGGTTTTGTCCAAAAAAGAAGAAGATCAACTGAAAGCATTATTTGATTTTAAGCTTGATGCCATCACATTGAGTGTTGAAGTAAAGGGGCTCAGTGCAGATGCGCCGCCGGTAGTTGCAACTCGACCAGAATTTATGCGCAGAATGAAAGATATGGCTGCAATGAGTGGACCAATGGGAAGTTTCTATGCAAACATGCCAGATGAAGTAACCTTAACAGTTAATGGGAACAATCCAATTTATGCTTCTATTTTAAAAGTGAATGATCAGCAATTGCAGGAAAAGCAAGTTCGTAATTTGGCCGACTTAGCGCTGTTGTCGCAAGGCATGTTAAAGGGTGCTCAGTTGACAGAGTTTATCAAACGAAGTACATCGCTTATGCACGAAGCTGCTCTGAAAAATTAATGGAGATCTCAGTGTGCTTTCAAACATATGGACCTGCTTTGCAGGTCCTATTTTTTTCCTGCAACATCAAAGTCGATTACTTTAAGTTGCAAAGATTTCACATCACGAAAATTATTTTCTTCAAGATTGAAAACGATATCTAATATTGAATTGTTTTCGAGTGATTTGAATTTTTCTGCCATCCCAAATCCAATGCCAGTTATTTTCAAGCCATTTTTTTCCACTTCAAATCTCACATGTTCTTCTTTTACAATTCTGCAACCTGTATTCATGAGTTTTCGAATACAAAAAACGGGCTTTGGATTGTCTGGCCCAAACGGTTCCATTTGTTCTAGAATATTGTAAAACCCTGGTGTAAGATCTTCTAACTCAACCACAGCATGGATCTCAAGTTCAGGAATCATTTGATCGTCGCTTAATGTTGCAGCTGCAATCGATTCAAATTTGTGTTTGAATTCGTCAAAGTGCTCTGGTAGTAGCGTCATGCCTGCAGCAAAATAATGCCCGCCAAATCCAAATAGTAAATCACTGCAATATTCCAATCCATCATGAATATTGAAACCAGCAATACTTCTTGCACTTCCTGCCAGCAATGAACCACTTTGTGTTAACACAATAGTGGGCTTGTAATAGCGTTCCAGCAGTCTGCTGGCAACAATACCAATTACACCTTTGTGCCAGTTGGCATTGTATACTACAATTGCTTTTTTTTCTTTTAAAGTCAGGTCTGATTCTAGTTGGGCTATGGCTTCAAGAGTAATGCTTGCATCCGCTTCTCTTCGGTTGGTGTTGTCTGTTTGTAACAACAAAGCAATCTGTTTTGCTTTTTCGGGATCTCTTTCAATGAATAGTGATACCGCTTTTTTTGCATCATCCATTCTGCCTGCAGCATTTATTCTTGGTCCAATCATAAATGCAAGACTGGATACAGTAAGTGATTGCTGAACCTTACTTAAATCAATCAATGCTTTAATGCCCACAGAAGGATTTTCGTTGGCTTGTTTGATGCCGAGATAGGCCATGAGTCGGTTTTCTCCAGTGATAGGCACTATATCAGCCGCGATAGCTGTTGCAGTTAATTCTAAGTAGTGGAGAAAATGTTTTTCTTCTACTGACAATTCAGTTGATAATGCTTGAATGAGTTTGAAGCCAACGCCGCAGGCACATAAATCCTTATAAGGATAGGGACAATCAGATTGTTTTGCATTTAATATTGCAACAGCAGGAGGAAGTTGCGATCCGGGAAGGTGATGGTCGCATACAATTGTATCAATGTTCTTGTCATTTGCTGCTTGTATTAGGTCTACCGACTTTATTCCACAGTCCAGGGTAACCAGCAAATTGAATTGATTGCTCACTGCATAATCAATACCCATTTGTGAAAGGCCATAACCTTCTTTGTAACGATTGGGTATATAGTAATCCAGTTTTTCTTTTTCATAAATACTGCACAAGAAATCATATACAATGGCCACCGATGTTGTTCCATCTACATCATAATCACCGTAGATCAATATTTTTTCATTCTGCTGAATAGCTGATATAATTCTGTCTACTGCTTTCTGCATGTCCTTCATCAAAAAAGGATCATGGAGCTGTTCAATTTGTGGACGAAAAAAAAGTTTTGAATGATCAAAGTCTTCAATACCTCTATTTACAAGAATAGAACATAAAGCAGGGTGTATCTTCAATGACTGTTGAAGCGCTGCGGTTTTTTCCGCATCAGTTTGATTGACTTTCCACCTGCGCTCAATAGCCATTTTATTTTTTTCTTTCTGTTGTGAATTTTACCAGGTCTTCAAGCGCATCTTTTTCTATAGATGAGGGAAATGATTCCAGTGCTTGCAGCGCCTTTTGTTTGTACTCCTCCATCTTTTTTGTGGCATAATGAATACCACCAGCTTGTTTTACTTCCTCAATTACTTGCTTTATGCTTTCTGTATCTTTGTTCTTGTTCTTGATTGTATTAATTACAAAGCGTTTGGTTTCCTTAGGAGCATTTTTTAAGGTGAAGATCAATGGAAGTGTAAGTTTCTTTTCACGGATATCATTTCCTGTTGGTTTTCCAACATCATCTGTTCCGTAGTCAAATAAATCATCTTTGATTTGAAAAGCAATACCAGTGTATTCTCCAAAACTGCGCATTAATTCTACTTGTTTTTCATCCTGGTTAGCTGTATAAGCTCCAGCTGCACAAGCAGAAGCCAGCAGAGAGGCAGTTTTATTTGAAATGATTGTGAAATAATCCTCTTCAGTGATATTAAGCAGTCGTGATTTTTCAAGTTGCAACAATTCCCCCTCACTCATTCTCCTAACTGCATCCGACAATAGCTCAAGGACCCTGAAATCTTTATTTTCAAGAGACAACAATAAACCTTTTGCTAGAAGATAATCTCCTGCTAAAACTGATGCTTTTGTTTTCCATAATGCATAAACAGAAAGAAAACCTCTTCTTTCTGGGGCCTCATCCACCACATCATCATGTACCAGCGTTGCCGTATGAAGCAGCTCAACAAGTGAAGCAGCTCGGTAGGTGCTTTCGTTTATACCTCCACACATTCTTGCTGATAAAAGCACAAAAAGCGGTCGAAGTTGTTTACCCTTGGTTTTGACAATGTATTGCATCATCCTGTTGAGCATAGGGGTATCACTCTTCAGTGCATTTTTAAAAATGCTTTCGAACTCTTTTAATTCGG
>CAZVYI010000116.1:0-4698 GCA_964631755.1 uncultured Sphingobacterium sp.
AAAAACATTAGCTTTGCCAAAAATCATCACCATGGCATCTCTGCAGGATACAGCAACACAAATCAGAAGGGATATAGTAAGAATGGTTCATGCCGTTCAAAGTGGTCATCCCGGTGGATCTTTGGGCTGTACAGATTTTCTCACTGCCTTGTATTTCAAGGTTATGAAACACAATCCTGCATTCCAGATGGATGGTTTAAATGAGGATATTTTCATCCTGTCTAATGGACATATTTCTCCTGTATTTTATTCCTGTTTAGCGCGTTCAGGCTATTTTCCTATCGATGAACTGTCTACTTTTAGAAAACTTAACTCAAGGTTACAGGGTCACCCAACAACACATGAACACCTTCCAGGGGTGAGGATTGCTTCGGGTTCATTGGGACAAGGATTGAGTGTTGCGATAGGTGCTGCATTAGCCAAAAAATTGAACAAGGACGGCAACCTGGTATATTCTTTACATGGGGATGGAGAATTGCAAGAGGGTCAAATTTGGGAAGCTGTCATGTTTGCAGCACACCACAAAGTAGATAACCTGATTGCAACAGTCGATTTTAATGGTCAACAAATTGATGGTCCAACTGATAAAGTCATTTCCCTGGGTAACCTGAAGGAAAAGTTTGAAACATTTGGCTGGACAACCCTGGAAATGGATGGCAATGATATGGATGATGTCATCCGTGTATTAGCCTTGGCCAAGGAAGAAACCGGAAAAGGAAAGCCAATCGCCATCATCATGAAAACATTAATGGGCAAAGGCGTTGATTTCATGGAAAACGATCATGGCTGGCATGGAATTGCTCCAAATGATGACCAACTGGCTAAAGCCTTGGCACAACTTCCAGAAACCATCGGAGATTATTAAACTCAGTTGTGCAAATTCATCTGATCAGACGCTGCTTTCCTTGAAGGAATCCATGAAGCAATTGCACCAATAGAAAAGACGGTAATTCCCACCAGCAAGAAATCCGTATACAACAACTGAACGGGATAATAATCTATTAAAAAGGTTTCACCTTGTAATGGCACCAACTTATACGTGACCTGGAGAAAATACAGCATCAACGCAATCAACATCCCTCCAAGCGTACCGAGACTCGACAATAAAACACCCTCAGCCAGAAATATTTTTTGTATCAGCGATTGGTCAGCCCCCATAGCCATCAATACCTGAATATCTTTCTTTTTTTCCAACACCAGCATACTCAAAGCTCCTAACATGTTAAAGGCAGCGACAATAAGAATAAGTGAAAAAATACCATAGATGGCTAACTTCTCTAATTTAATGGTATTGTAAAAAGTACTGTTTTGCTGAAACCTGTCCTCAACTTTATAAGATTTTCCAAAAATAGATGCAATGGTTACAGCCAGGTCTTCAACATTTGCATTGGGCAACAATTTAATTTCTACAGCGCTGTATTGGTCTTGCTGATAACCTGCATATGCACGAATAAAATCAAGATTGGTAATCACATATTTATTATCAAACTCAGATTGAATAGCAAAACTTCCTGTGGGATTGGCTAGTGAAAGGGATAAAGAAGCCAATGGGTCAGTAGTGCCGGTAATTTTTTTATTGGGGAGATAAACTGATACAGGAGAGATGGCCTGGTCAGAAGCCAGTGCGAGCGCCTGCTCTACGCCAACACCAAAAACCAGACCCGGCTGATCTTCATTTCCCAAGCTGTATTCACCACGATAAAGATGTGATGCTATACCTGCAATACCTGCATAGTTTTCATCAACTCCTTTTATGTGAACTACCGTTTGCAATCCACCGTTTTGTATGAGTGCTTTTTCTTCTGCAACCAAACTAAATGTCTCGATACCTTTTATGCCTCTCAATTCATCCAATTGTTTTTGGGTAAGTGTTATCAGCTGACCCTTTGCTGCAGTGATTTTTATATCAGGGTAGAAAGAAGCGTAAAGTGATTTCACCAGAGATTCAAATCCATTGAAAGCACTGAGAATCACAATCAATGAAGCAGTCCCAAAAACAATAGCAACAACACTCACCCATGAAATAACATTGATGGCATTGGTAGATTTCTTGGCCTTGAAATAGCGCCAGGCAAATTTCAGGATGGTCCTAAAATTCATTTGTTTTTTTCTTCATTAATTTTTTTGAAGAGCTCTTCCATGCGGAATACATGGTCGAGTGTGTCGTCTTTAAAAAACCTAAGCTCAGGAATTCTTCTCAATTGCTGCTTCATTCTTAAGCCCAATTCACGTCTGATCTCACCTTTTCTGTCCTCAATTTTTTTCAAAGCCGCAACAGCATTATTCAATTGGAACAAACTCAAATAAATTCTTGCTTCAAGAAGATCAGGTGTAATCTTCACTTGAGAGATGGATACCATTCCCCCATCCATCATGTTGAGTCCCATTCTCAAAAAAATATCATTCATTTCCTCTTGAATGACCCCTGCGATCTGTTTCTGTCTTTTGCTTTCCTCCATAATGGATGCTTGATGGATGTAAAATTAGTTACTTTTGGTGCTAATTCTATAAAAACATAAGTCAGCATAATGAAGAGCTTGGGTGTCATATTTAATTATATCAAAAAATATCCCAGAATGGTTACAGGATATTTCATCCTGAACATTCTTTCTGCATTTTTTTCCCTCATTTCGCTGGCCATGCTGGCTCCGTTTTTGACCTTGATTTTTGGACTCCAGCAAGATGGAGGCGTAACGGCTTCTCGTTTTAAATTAGGTAGACTTTCAGATCAATTGTATGATACCCTCTCAACCTTAACACAAACTCCAGAAGGCCGCATACAAGCGCTTGGTATTATTTGCTTGATTGTAATCATGTCCATCGTACTTAAAAATATTTTCCTTTATGGTTCGATGTACGTTTTAACACCTATCCGCAACAATATCATCAATGATATGCGAACGGACATGTTCACCAAAATATTGAAACTGCCTGTTGGTTTCTTTAATGAACAAAGGAAAGGTGATATCATGAGTAAACTCACCAACGATCTTCAGGATGTTGAATTTTCAACCATCAGTTTTTTAGAAAGCTTTTTCAGGGAACCCATCCTGATTGCACTCTATCTGTTCGCAATGATTAACCTGAGTCCGGAACTCTCTCTTTTTCTGCTGCTTTTCCTTCCTGTTGCTGGTCTCATTATTGGAAGAATTGGCAGATCACTTAAAAAAGTATCTAACAGCGTCCAAATTAAACTGGGTGAAATCCTAAGCACAATAGAAGAAACATTAGGTGGCATCAGAGTAGTAAAGGCATTTAATGCTGAACAACAACAGCTCGATAAATTCAAAAGAGAAAATACAGAGTTGCTGCAAATCAAGAACCACACCATCAGAAGAAGGGACCTTGCATCACCTGTATCTGAAACCCTTGGAATTGTTGCGGTTTGCTGTGTATTGTATTATGGAGGATCATTGGTTTTGAACAAAAGCTTTTCATTGAATGGTCCGGATTTCCTGACTTTCATTGCCATCTTTACTCAGATCATCAATCCACTCAAAGCATTCAGTACAGCTTCTTATAATATTCAAAAAGGTGCTGCAAGTATCGAACGTATTCAGCGTTTAATCAAAGAAGAACAAACCATTAAAGAAGATCCAAATCCTGTGCCTATCTCAGGGTTTAATGAAACAATTGAACTAAAAAATGTTGGATTTGCTTACCAGGACAAAATCATTTTACAACACATCAACCTGACCATAAAAAAGGGACAAACCATAGCCCTGGTAGGATCATCAGGGGCAGGAAAATCTACACTAGCCGACCTTATACCTCGTTTTCACGATGCTACATCTGGTGAAGTACTTATTGATGGAATCAACATCAAACGTTTCAAGATGTCAGATCTTAGAAATCTGATGGGTATTGTTACGCAAGAACCTATCTTATTCAATGATACTGTTCAAGCCAATATAGCTTTGGGTAACCTTCAAGCAGATCAGGAAAAAGTTATTCAAGCTGCAAAGATTGCCAATGCGCACAACTTCATCGAAAGAAAAGAAAACGGATATGCTACCCTGGTTGGTGATCGTGGATCCAAACTCAGTGGTGGTGAAAAACAAAGGGTGACAATAGCAAGAGCCGTTTTGAAAAATCCGCCTATCCTCATTTTAGATGAAGCTACTTCTTCACTTGATACCGAAAGTGAAAAATGGGTACAAGACGCCATCAATCATTTGATGAAAGACAGAACCAGCATCATCATTGCACACCGTCTTTCTACTATTCGTCATGCAGATGAAATCATTGTGCTCGACAAAGGAACGATAGCCGAAAGGGGTAAACACGAGGATTTGATTGCCCAAAATGGCATATACGCTAAACTTGTCGCAATGCAGGAAATGAGATAGAAAATTAGAAGCTCGAACCTGGCTTATTTATTCCAGTTTTTGCTTCCATACTCAAAGTTGCATGGGGAACTGCTCTTAAACGCGCTTTATCAATTAGCTTGCCTGTTACCCTACAAATACCATATGTCTTGTTCTCAATTCTCATCAAGGCTTTTTCCAGTTTCTCGATAAAATCAATTTGACGACTAGCCATTTGACTCAATTGTTCACGCTCCATACTCAGACTTCCATCTTCCATGGTCATGTAACGGGTATCTGAATCTTCACCACTCATTGAATCTTTTCTGGTGATCAATCCATTCAAGTAAGCCAATTCTTGCTTTGCAGCGTTCAGCTTATTTTGTACCAA
>CAZVYI010000117.1:0-2111 GCA_964631755.1 uncultured Sphingobacterium sp.
AGACTTAAGAAATGACCTCAGCGGAGATTCGTAGCCAGTTTTTGAAATTTTTTGAGGAGAAAGGGCACCATATTGTCCCTTCAGCACCTATTGTTTTAAAGGATGATCCAACCCTCTTGTTTACCAATGCGGGGATGAATCAATTTAAGGACCTTTTTCTGGGAAATAAGACTGCTCAGTTTAAACGAGTAGCTGATACGCAGAAATGCCTGCGGGTAAGCGGAAAACACAATGATTTAGAGGAGGTAGGGGTAGATACCTATCACCATACCATGTTTGAGATGCTGGGTAACTGGAGTTTTGGTGATTATTTTAAAAAAGAGGCCATCACCTGGAGCTGGGAGCTGTTAACTGAAGTATACGGCATAGAAAAGGATCGGTTGTATGCAACTGTATTCGAGGGTGATCCAAAGGAAAACCTGCCAGCTTCAACCATTGCTTTAGGCATATGGAAAAACCTGTTGCCAGAGGACCATATTGTTTTTGGTAATAAGAAAGACAATTTCTGGGAAATGGGAGATACTGGGCCATGTGGACCCTGTTCAGAAATTCACGTGGATTGTCGCTCAGACGAAGAGAGAAAGCTAGTGCCCGGTCACTTGCTGGTCAACAAAGACCATCCTCAAGTGATTGAAATATGGAACAACGTATTCATCCAATACAACAGGATGAAGGATGGAAGTCTTCAGCCTCTTGCTGCTACACACGTGGATACAGGTATGGGTTTAGAGCGATTGGTCCGTGTTTTACAAAAGAAATCTTCCAATTACGATACTGATATTTTCTCAGGATCAATATCAACGACTGAAAAAATTGCTGGTAAAACCTATACAGCAGGTGACTCTAAACAGGATGTAGCATTCCGTGTATTGGCTGATCACATTAGGGCCATAGCATTTACAATCGCAGATGGACAGTTACCATCTAATACTGGAGCAGGTTATGTGATCCGAAGAATCCTGCGCAGGGCTGTTAGATATTACTATTCATATTTAGATGTGAAAGAACCCCTGTTGCATAAATTGTTACCAGGTTTGGCAGAACAATTTAAAGATGTCTTCAGTGAATTGCATGCTCAATTAACATTCGTTACCAAAGTTGTAAAGGAAGAGGAGGAAACTTTTTTAAGAACATTGGGGAAGGGGCTGAAAAAAATGGATGAGCTGCTTGAAGCTTCCAAATCAACTGGTAAAATCAATGGTGCTGCTGCATTTGAATTATATGATACTTATGGGTTTCCAATTGACCTGACCCGATTGATTGCGCAAGAACATCAAATGGAAGTAGATGAACCTGGATTTGAACAGGAAATGCAAATTCAAAAGAACAGAAGCAGAGCTGCTACAGCTGCAGATGTTGAAGACTGGATTGAAGTTACACCCGTTGCTGACTTGGTTGATAAATTTATTGGGTATCACCAACTTTCAACAGAAACAACAATTGTCAAGTACAGAAAAGTAACAGCGAAAGGTCAATCTAATTATCAGGTAGTTTTGAACCAGACTCCGTTTTATGCTGAGAGTGGTGGACAGGTAGGAGATACAGGATCAATTGCTATCAATGGAAATACAATAGCTGTACTCAATACAAAAAAGGAAAATGATTTGATTGTACATACAGTGGAAGCTTTACCTGAACAATTGAATGGAACTGTTGCTGCTGAAGTTGATGCTAAACGAAGAATGGAAATTGCTTGCCATCATTCATTAACACATTTGTTGCATGCAGCATTGCGTCAAGTATTGGGTACCCATGTTGCACAAAAAGGATCATTGGTCAATGATAAAGGCATGCGATTCGACTTCTCTCATTTTGCAAAAATGAGTGATGAAGAAATTGCATCTGTTGTCTCAATCGTCAATCAAAAAATTCGTGAAAATATTCCAGTCGTCATAAAAGAAATGTCAAAGGATGAAGCACTTCAATTAGGTGCTATGGCCTTGTTTGGTGAGAAATATGGCGATCGTGTTAGAGTGGTCATTATTGATCCTGCCTATTCAGTAGAGCTATGCGGCGGTACGCACGTTATGTCTACAGGGGAACTTGGTTATTGTGTAATTACTTCAGAGACAGGTGTAGCAGCTGGTGTAAGAAGAATTGAAGCGGTAGTG
>CAZVYI010000117.1:2211-4654 GCA_964631755.1 uncultured Sphingobacterium sp.
TTGAACAGATAAAACAAACTTTGTCTTGAGTAACATTACCCATGGTAAGTATGAGGCAGTCATTGGACTGGAAGTTCACGCTCAATTGAATACCAGGAGTAAATTGTTTTCAGGAGATGCAAATGCATTTGGTTCTCTTCAAAATACCCATGTCAGTCCCATTACACTTGGACATCCTGGAACATTACCAAGAATGAATAAGCTGGCTATTGAGCAAGCTATAAAAATGGGTTTGGTTTGTGGATCCGATATTTCTAAGTCGAATTATTTTGCGAGGAAAAATTATTTCTATCCTGATTTACCAAAAGGATATCAAATATCCCAACATACCACTCCTATCTGTATAGGCGGTGAAGTGCATATTGTTACTTCGCAAGGACAAAGAAATATCAAGTTGACGAGAATGCATCTTGAAGAAGATGCCGGTAAAAGTATTCATGATCAACATGAATCGCTCACTTTGCTCGATTACAATAGAGCAGGAGTTCCATTGATTGAAATTGTTTCTGAGCCTGATATGCACAGTGCTGAAGAAGCAGCAGCCTATTTAACTGAGATTAGAAAGCTGGTAAGATGGATAGGTGTTTGTGACGGAAATATGGAAGAAGGCAGTTTACGATGTGATGCCAATGTTTCTGTTCGTTTAAAAGGTACAACACAATTGGGTACAAGGGTAGAAGTGAAAAATCTGAATTCTATCAAGCACCTTAAACATGCTGTTGAATTAGAAATTGATCGATTGATCAAGCTAATTGAAAAGGGTATAGATATTATTCAGGAAACTCGTAGTTACGATGCAGATAAGGGCATTACATTCGCAATTCGCACCAAAGAGGATGCTGAGGATTATCGGTATTTCCCTGAACCCGATTTAGCGCCTTTTGAATTTGACGACTCATTTGTTCAAGGTTTACAAAAAGAAATACCTGAATTACCGTCTAAACGAATTATCAGGTATAAAACTGAGTTTGAATTAAGTGATTATGATGCAATACAATTGACAGAAGAAAAAGAGTTGAGTGACTTGTATGATAAAATTGCTCAGGCGACAACTCACAAAAAAATACTTGCCAATTTTTTAATTGGTCCTGTTCGTTCTTATCTATCTGAACATAATTTAAATTGGACCTCAGTAGAAATCAGAGTTGAAAACTGGTGCAAGTTGCTTGATCTAGTTTCAGATGGAAAAGTTGGTTTCTCTGTAGCCGCACAAAAGTTGCTTTCAGCTATGTTGAATGACAACTCATCAGATCCATTAGAATTAGCAATAGAGCTTGATCTTATCCAAGATGCCAATCAAGATGAAATCAAGGAATGGGTTTTACAAGTCTTACAGAATATGCCTGATAAAGTAGATGAATATAAAAAGGGTAAAAAAGGATTATTGGGTTTATTTATTGGAGAAGTAAAAAAAATATCAAAAGGAAAAGCTGATCCTCAAAAAACGACAACCTTATTTAATGAATACTTAAACAACTAGAAACATGAAAATCAAACTCGATTTTGGAATTTATTTGCTTCTTATTGCATTGCTTGCATGTAATGGAGGGGATAAAAATGCAAATCTTACCATTAACATAAAAAACAATAAAGTAAAGCAGGCTGTTTATGTCGATTTACTTGAGTTGGATGGGCAACCAGTTGCTTTGGATACTGCTTCAGCTGCAGTAGGAGTGTCAAAGCTAACATTGAAAGCAGGTACTGTTGATCCATCAATCATTTGTAGAGTAAGATTTGAACAAAGTCCGGCATTTGTTCTGATTGTTCCGGATCAGTCAAATCTTGTGCTTGATTTTGATTTTGATAGTGCAGAGTCATATACTATTAATTCACCGGGAAGCAATTCATTTAAAAATGTTGTATCCAATTTTAATAGTATGGTAGCAGCATTGGATTCTATAAAGAATAAAATCGATGCTAAAGGCGAATCAATGGATAGCAGTCGCGTTATTCTTGAGAACCAATTCAGAGCAAACATTGATTTGATAGGTACTTATTTACTAGGGTATGCAGATACCACCAAAACTCCTGCAGTTGCCTTATATACAGTTGGTATGTCGCAGAATCTAGTTTCCCCAGAAAAGTTATTCATTGCAATGGATAGAATTTCCAAGCGATTCAGTGATATATCTTCTGTAATAAGGGTAACCAATAAGTTCAAATCAAATCTTCCTCAACCTGAATCAAATGGTTTAGTTGGCAAAGAAGCCCCTCAATTTGAATTACCTGGTCCGGACGGACAAAATGTTTCACTCAATTCATTTCGCGGTAAATATGTATTGGTCGATTTTTGGGCCAGTTGGTGTAAACCTTGCAGAATGGAGAATCCAAATGTAGTTGCTGCATTCAATAAGTTCAAGGATAAGAATTTTACTATTTTGGGCGTTTCATTAGATAAGGAAAAAGAGCCATGGGTTAAGGCCATCAGCGATGATCAGTTGTT
>CAZVYI010000118.1:0-4641 GCA_964631755.1 uncultured Sphingobacterium sp.
CAATGCCTGCTGAGACCATCAAGCGTGTTCCAGAAGGACACTACCTTCAGTGGGTGAATGCCTGTATTGCTGGATATGGTAATGGAAAGACCAGTTCACCATTTGAATTTGCTGGTCCCTTTACTGAAAGTATTTTGATCGGAAACCTTGCCATCAGAAGTTGGATGATGAAAAATCCAAACCTGAAGGGATGGAATGATAAATACCTCGGAAGAAAGAAATTGTTGTGGGATGCAAAGAACTTGCGCATAACCAATTTCGAGCCAGCTAACCAGTATGTCAAGAGCGAATACAGAAATGGTTGGAAATTAGAGTTGTAATTTGAATAACTCCTATAAATGAAAAAGAGTCGATTAAAATCGACTCTTTTTTTTATGCGTTGAATTAAGGAAAATTAATCATTTCTTTTTAGCAGCCAAAGCGAGAAGAACATCAGGAAAATCAAGATGCCAGTCGCTCCGAAAAGAAAACCTGTCATAAACTGTTGCACTGGTTTAAAGAACAACATATTTACTGCAATCAAGAAGTAAATGACATATAAGAAGATGAGTGTATGAATTCTTTTATCCATTTGATTTGATTTTGCTGCTGCAAATATCGGAAATTATTTGATTTATAAAATCGAAAGCTGACGGAATTTATTGCCTAATCCTAAAGCTGAAAATGATGGTACCCATTTGCTCAATAGCTCCATCAACATCTGCGGTAAACTTGAGCTGACGGGCTTTTCTGAGTGCAATGTTTTTCATGTTGGCATTTCCGGTGGTTGTACCACGTGGCTGAATGGTTGCATTGGTTACATTACCATTATTATCGACTTTAATATCTACAGCTACTTTTGCATTTTCATCAAAATCATCTTCAAAAGAAGGGAATCTGTTGATCTTTCTCCCTTGGAGTCCCCTTGAAATAAAAACCCCATTTCCTGAGCCGTTTCCACCATTGCCAGTATAGCTATCCGAATTTGGATTGCCATTTAATTTACCCTGATCACCACTGCCACCTGCAATTCCCTGGCCTTTGGAAGGCTGATAGGTATCTGCATTATTTCCACCAGTTCCGTTGGCGTTTGCACCTTGTGCTTTGTAAATCGCTTTAGGTTTTGGTGCTGGAGGAGTCTCTACAGGCTTTGCTTCTTCTTTCGGTTGTACCGTTGGTTTGGGTGTTTCAGGAACAGGTTTGAATTCAGCTTTAGGTACAGGCTTTGTAATTTCTTTTGGTTTAGAAACTACAGCAGGAGGAGCCTCTTTATCTTCTTCGTTTGTTTCAATTTCTTTTTCAACCGGGGCATTTTGCAATGGTTGTGGAGGAGGCGTTGTAATGGCCGTCGTCTCCAATGCAGGATCGCCTGGCAATAGAGGTTGAACATCACCCAAACCAGTTTCACTATCGCCTAAATTGACTTCCATGCCTTCTTCTTCCTGAACAGGAGGTGCTAAAGGGGGTGCCCATGAAATGATAAAGCATAGGGCCAGCAAAATACCTATTAACAGCACAGTGTAGGTGCCAGCTTTGAGGTTTTTTTGTTGGTTGAAGGTGGACATTGTCAGTTATGGGTTATGAGTTGTGGGTTATAGATTCACTTGTAAATTAAAAAATATTAAAGTAGTATGAAGTATGAGGATGTTAAACAATTTAAAAACTCACAACCCACAACCTACAACTCATAACCCACAACTACTTTCCCCACTGCGCAAAATCCCTCTCATAATCCCCCTTAATCCTTTCCATAGGAGGATTGAAGTAACCATATTTCAGGTTGGGGAATTCATCGCGGAGCATTTGCATGAGGTTTCTGATGCCGAAAATTTCCATCGGTTCTGTGATACCCATTTTACCGAGGTACCAATCGGGGTCAATGTTGAAGTTTCTCCATTGTATCATTTTGAGGTTGGTCTCTTTGATGACCTTTCTCAATGCTTCGTATTCACCTTCTGTGTCGGTCATTCCAGGGAAGACGAAATAATTGATTGAACTCCATCCGCCAAATTCATCAACGATGCGAAGACTTTCAATGATGTCTTCGAATTTGTAATTATTGGGACGATAATATTTTTCATACCAGGATTTTTGCAGCGAGTTGGTGCTCACGCGTATTGAGTCGAGTCCCGCTTCACACAAGGCTCTCACAGCCTTTGGCATCGATCCATTGGTATTGATGTTGATACTTCCTCTTGAGGTATGTTTTCTGATTTCTTTGATGCTTTCACGAATGGTTTCCCACATCAACAGTGGTTCACCTTCACAACCTTGTCCAAAACTGACCAAAGGAAATGGTGCATTCATCAAATGCGGAACAGTGAATTCTACAATCTCTTCGACTGAAGGTTTGAACTGCAAACGATCTTGCGGTGAAGTGATGGATTCTGATTCGGGTTGAAAAGAAATACATCCAATGCAATTGGAATTGCAAGCAGGTGAAGTGGGGATGGGGCATTCCCAACGACCGATGAAATAGTTTCTGGCAGCGGGACAAGTATAGGTTCTGCAACAGGTTTCTGCGAGGTGATTCACCAAACGGTTGTTGGGATAGGCTTCAAGCATGGCTTCCACGCCAAGCTCTATTTTTTCTGGATCATATCCTGCACATTCTTGTCTGATGTCTTTTTCAATTCTGATGGCTGTCACATAAAATTCTTCATTGTGCCAGCCTGCTGCTGTGTAGCAAAAAAGAGGAAGCGTTTCAGCACCAGGAGCAGTCTCAAATGCTGCGATAAAAGTACCTGTGTGCGCAGGTGGTATGAAGGCCGCAACAGCCCAGCCTTTTTCACATAAACGCATTTCACCGGTGAGCACATCAATGCCAATTCCTTTTCTTCCCGGTAATTCATACAAAGAACCTCCATCAGGAAGTTTAATCCATTCGTCAATTTCTACAGGAAATGCATCCCAGCCAGCACGGCCGATAGCAAAAAGCGTTTCATCTTCAAAAATATTTCCTTTTCCATCTGAATAAAGGAGATAGGGGGAGTGGGATAAAGCCATGTGCAAATTTACCGCTTATTTATTTACCTAAATGCGTACGGCAATAGTTGTTGAATTCTTCGTCCTCAACATCATATTCATCATCCTCTTCATCGTCTGTTTCAAGTTGGAAGAGTTTATTGTTTTTATAGTCAATTGTAAGTATCCCGCCATTCAATACAATATTATCTATTTCAGACCACGAAGATTTTTTAGGTATCCATCCACCTATTGTTATTCCTTCTTTAGAAAAGCCAATTTCCTTTTTTTGAAGGAAGAACTTTTCCAGTAATCCCAGCAAAACGAAGAGCAGATTGGAGTTTGGACCATCACCAAAAAAAGCAAGTCCAACACCAGTGGCAATTAAAAGATAACTGAAACGAATGGCATGTTTTTTTCTTTTTTCAATTAGGTTGCTGATGAGGAATACAAGCACTACAAATAAGGTGACGTACAACCCGATTGCAGTGGAATGCGATAGCAATTGAACGATGATAATTAGAATTGCTAAGGCAGACAATAACCAGCCTGTTCTTTCAACGATTGTTGTGTTTGGATTTTTTAAAACAACGAGATAGTCTTGCACTTTTTTATTCCTCATTGTTATGCATTTTCACAAAGCATGAGGTTGCACATTTTGAAGATCACTCTTGCTCCAACATTTTCATCCCATCCATCTGTGCTTACACCAGTTTCGCAGAGGTCGAATCCTATGATAGTTCTTCCACTGTTTAAAATTTTCTTGAAGAGGAAGTTGAGTTGTTCCAGTTCAAACCCTCCTGGGACGGGGGTTCCAGTGTGTGGACAAAGTTTGGGGTCTAGTCCGTCAATATCATAACTGATGTATACCTTTTGAGGTAATTGTGCAATTATTTCATCAGCCAATTGCGACCATGTTTGTCCCTCGAATTGTCTTTCTTTGATTTCTTTTTCAAAATAAGTGACAACCCTGAAATCACTTTCACAGATATAATTCCACTCAGATTCACAATAATCACGAATGCCGAGCTGCACTAATTTTTTGATGTTGCTAAAATCATTCAACACATTGTACATAATTGAACCATGGGAATGATTCAATCCTTCAAAAGATTTTCTAAGGTCGCAGTGCGCATCTATTTGAAGTACACCAAATTCACCATGTTTTTCAGAAAGTGCTTTGATGAGTCCGTAAGCAACGCTGTGATCACCACCGAGTAAACCAATTTTCTTTCCTTTGTCGAGTTGCTCCTTGCATTTTTCATAGACCCACTGGTGAAGTTCTTCGCATCCTTGATTGACTTCTTTAAGGGTTTTTTTCATGAACTTGTTTGACTCAATCTTTTCACCTGAATTGATAAAATTGAGGTAGAGTTCGTTTTCCTTTCTGAGGAAGTCGTTTTTAAGTAGTATTTTTCTGTCAATTGGGAGCATATAGACTCCTTTTTTCCAGCTGTTTTGGAACTGGCTATCAAAAAGATCAACTTGTAAGCTAGCATGTAAAATCCTTTCAGGCGATCTGGCAGTGCCGCTTTTAAAACTGACCGTTACCTCCCAAGGAACAGGCAGAATGATCAATTCAGCATTTTCTTCTGTAAAAGGGAGGCCGAACAGGTTGTTATTAGCAACACTAACACCGTTGGGGTCGAATCTGGATAGATCAGCAATCATTTTAGTAGATAATTGATTGAATTTCTG
>CAZVYI010000119.1:0-4599 GCA_964631755.1 uncultured Sphingobacterium sp.
TATTTTTACTGTATAGGCATAAGTTGTAGCATCTTGTTTAGCAGTTCCTTTCCAAATGCCAATGGTACTCTGACTATTCGCTAAATTTGATTTAAAAGACACAAAGAGTATAAATGCAATTCTGAGTAGTGATTTATTCAAGTCTAATGCTTTTGTGTAAAAGTAAAATTTAAGTTAATCCGAAAAGATTCAATTAATCAAGTAATTTAAAATAAATTAGTAAAAGTGAACACATGACCCTGTATGGTAAATAATAAGATTAGTATTATCGTAGCAAGTGATAATCATTTTGCAATTTTGATAGCAGCATTGTTGAAGTCGATTGATTTAAACCACAAATCGCAAGAACATATAGATTTCTATATCATTGATGATGGTATTTCTCCAAAAAACAAGTTGAAGTTAAGTAATGTTGTTTCAAAAGATAGGTTCACCTTGATCTGGATTGATGCTAAAGACATACTACCTGTAGGGGTAGAAATTCCAATTGACACCTCATCTTGGCCCCTAACTACCTACTTTAAGATCTTTGCGCCTTATGTTGTTGATCAAAATTTAGAACGGCTAATCTATCTGGATGTTGATATAATTGTTCAGTCAGATATAGTTAACTTATGGCAAGTAGATATGGATGAGTATATTTTGGCGGCAGCACAGGATATCACCTTAGATGTTACTTGTGAATGGGCTGGAATTCCAAATTATAAAGAATTGGGTATTCCACCTCACACGCTGTATTTTAACGCGGGTGTTCTTCTTATTAAGCCCAAAGAATGGAGAGAGCAAAAAGTTGGCGAACAAATTATGGAGGTACTGGAAAAATACAAGAAATCTGTTGTCCTGGGAGATCAATATGGACTGAATGTTGTAATGGCTAATCAATGGAAGCAATTAGATCCAAAATGGAATTGGTTTGCTGCTAATGAATGCCCAGATCCTTATTTAATTCATTTCCTTGCAATCAAGCCAATTTTTACTTCATACAATTCACAACCTATATATCAAAAATACTTTTTTGATTATTTGAAAATGACACCTTGGGGAAATTTCAAACCTATTAGTGGCAATTGGCGACTGGCAAGAAAGTTCTACAACAAGGTGATGAAAAGATTAAAAATTCTTTTATTGAAATTCCAATGAAGGCATGATAATCAATTTGCAAGATGCGTGTAATTATTAATTTTTAGGCATGCAATCAACGAAACTATAAAAAGCCCAATTCTAATTTGGCTTCCTCGCTCATCATGTCTTTGTTCCAGGCGGGTGTCCAGGTAATCTCCACGAATACATCGTTTATTCCTTCTATTTCGCGAATTTTTTGGTCTACATCATGGGGTAGGGATTGGGCAGCTGGACAACTAGGCGCAGTAAGGGTCATGATGATCTGAACATTGTTGATGGGCACAACATTGACTTCATAGATGAGTCCAAGTTCCCAGATGTTGACGGGTAACTCAGGATCAAAGACCGTTTTGATCTTTTCTATTACTTCCTCTTTTATTTGTGCTTCAGTTTTCAATGACTGTTTATTTATTGGTTGTTGGATTCTAACCCCCCAAATACACTAGCCTCTAATTTCATTTGCTTGATCATGGCACGGAGTCCGTTCGATCTGGTTTGGGCAAGATGCGAACTCAATCCAATGGTATTAATGAATTCAAGTTCTGCATGTACTATTTCAGATGGTTTTTGTCCGCTCAAGACCATAATCATCATACTCACAAGACCCCTTACTATTATTGCATCACTATCACCTTCAAAAAAAACCAATCCGTCTTTTTGATAAGAATGGATCCATACACTCGACTGACAACCTTTGATTTTGAGTTCCTCTTTTTTATAAGCAGCATCCAATGGTTTCAGCTTCTTTCCTAAGTCAATTAAATATTCATACTTCTCTTCCCAGGTTTCAAACATGGAAAAGTCTTCAACCAACTCTTGTTCAACTTCTTTTATGGTTTTTGCTGCATCCATCTATCTCAACATCTTTAGGGATTTGTGTAGCGCAGCAACAAGCACATCAATTTCAGCTAAGGTATTGTATGCTGCAAAGGATACACGGGTGGTGCCTACAATACCTAGTCGCTGCATAAGCGGTTGCGCGCAATGGTGACCTGTCCTCACTGCAATACCCTGGTTGTCTAGTAAAATTGCTAAATCTTGTGGGTGCACTCCTTCAATGACAAACGAAATCACACTTACTTTATTTTCAACATCGCCTATGATCTTCAATCCTGCTATTTCCTTCAATTTGCCTGTTGCATAAGCAAGCAATTCTTCCTCGTGGGCTCTGATATTGGACTTCCCGTATTTGTTGATGAACTCAATTGCAGGTTTCATAACTATGACATCCGCAATATTGGGTGTACCTGCTTCAAATTTGAACGGTAAATCATTATAGGTGGTCTTCTCGAAAGTCACTTCCTTGATCATCTCTCCACCTCCTAAAAAAGGCGGCATCATTTCCAACAAAGCTCTTTTGCCATAAAGCACACCAACACCTGTTGGTCCGTATATCTTGTGTCCAGAGAACACATAAAAATCACAGTCGAGTTTTTTTACATCGATATCCAAATGCACACTCGATTGTGCGCCATCAAGCAATACCAAAGCATTTTTTTGATGTGCTAAAGCGATGATTTCTTCTACTGGATTGATAATACCCAAGGCATTGGAAACATGTACAATGGATACAAATTTTGTTTTGTCGCTTAACATGTTGCTATAAGCTCCCATGTCTAGGCGACCATCATCATCCATCGGAATCACCTTGAGTATAGCTCCTCTTTCTTCGGCGATCATCTGCCAGGGAACAATGTTGGCATGATGCTCTAATGAGGAGATGATGATTTCATCACCTTTTTGCAGAAATGCAGAACCCCAGGATCTTGCTACAAGATTGATGCTTTCCGTAGTACCCTTTGTAAATATTATTTCTTCGTGGAATGTTGCGCCAATGAATTCTTGCACCGCGACTCTCGCTGCTTCGTAGGCTGCAGTTGCTTTGTCTGCCAATGTATGTAAGCCACGATGGATATTCGCATTGTAATGTGTGTAATAGTGCACCAGTGCGTCTATTACTTGTATCGGCTTCTGTGATGTTGCGGCATTGTCAAAATACACAAGATCCTTTCCCTTAACTTTTCTGTTGAGAATGGGGAAGAGGTTCCTGATTGCTGCTACATCATATGAAGTCTGGTTGGTCATTGATTAAAAATCATAAGATAAACGCTCAGAAATAAGTTTATCAGCATAGTTTCTGATCTCTTCATTTTTGATTTGAATAAGAATATCTATTGCAAATGCATGCAACAACATCGCTCTCGCAGTTTGCTCAGAAATACCACGTGCCTTTAAATAGAACATGGCATCTTGGTCGAGCTTACCAATTGTACAACCATGTGAACACTTCACATCATCTGCAAAAATTTCAAGCTGTGGCTTTGTATTTGCAGAAGCATTTTCACTAATCAAGATATTCTTGTTCGATTGGTAGGCATTGGTTTTTTGTGCATCCTGTCTAACGAAAATCTTTCCGTTGAAAACACCAGTCGATTTTTCATCCATGATGCCTTTGTACAACTCGTTGCTCAAGCAGTTTGGTTGCTGGTTGTCGACGATCGTATGGTTATCTGCAAGTGTTTCACCATTGAGTAAATACAATCCATACATATGACTTTCGCTATTTGCAGCTTCCATCACCATGTTAAGGTTGTTTCTAACCAACTTGCCGCTTAGTGTTAGTGTAACAGCATGTGTAACACATTTTTCAAGCTGACGAATATGTGTTGTTCCTGCATGGTTTGCATCCTTGCCTTCGTTTTGAATTTTGACATAGTTAACAATAGCGTCATGGGATGCGCATATTTCGATTACTTCATTGGTGAGACTTTCGTCGTTACCCAATTTGTTATAAGTCTCGAGTAAAACGACTTCTGCAGCAGCTTCAACATTGACCAACACACGTGGCTGTGCAAATACAAATCCACTGGAGGTATCAGTTAAATGATATACTACAACAGGGTGCTCAATTCTTTTGCCTTTTTTTACTTTGATGTAAACGCCGCCTGCAGCGAATGCTGCATTTAAAGCATTGATGCCATCTTGGTGGTAACGCTGACTATGTCCAAGATTGTTTTTTACAAACTCAGCATCTTCGTCTTCTGCAGCTGCAGAAAGCGATTTCACCACAAGATTGTTTTCTGATTCAGTTATTGTACTAAGGGATTTGTTGTATACGCCATTGATAAATACAATGGTATTTTTTGCAAGGTTCCCCTCAAGCAAATATGATTTGATGTTTTCTGCATTCAGGCTGGTTGTACCGTTCAAAATCATTTTGTCGCTGAAGATATTTTTGATTCTGGCGTATTTCCACTCTTCGTGCTTGATAGCAGGGAGTCCCCATTCTGAAAAGTTTTTCCAGTTTTCAGAATGGAAAGTATCTAGGTTGCCTGAATGGCTGACCTGCTGCTCAAATGCATTTTGTAAAATAGTTGTTGCGTCCATGCTGTTCAGTTTCACTTTTCGTTTACGCGTTAGCGGCTTCTACTTCAGCCTTGATAAAATCATATCCTTTTTCTTCCAACTCCAATGCCA
>CAZVYI010000120.1:0-4114 GCA_964631755.1 uncultured Sphingobacterium sp.
GCAGATGGTAACCCAAACACTTTAGCGTTTGTTGCGAGTCCTGAATTGGTAACAGCACTAGCTATCGCAGGTGACTTAACCTTCAATCCATTAACTGATACATTGATCAATGAAAAAGGTGAGGCTGTTAAACTAGATCCTCCTTCAGGTGATGAATTACCTTCTCGTGGTTTTGATGTAGAAGATGCTGGCTATCAAGCCCCAGCTGAAGATGGTAGTGGTATTCAAATTGATGTTAAAGAAGATAGTAAACGACTTCAATTGCTCTATCCTTTCGCTGCATGGGAAGGAACTGATATCAAAGGATTGAAATTGTTGATCAAGGCAAAAGGAAAATGTACGACTGATCACATATCTATGGCGGGACCATGGTTGAAGTTCAGAGGCCATCTTGACAACATCAGTAACAATATGTTGATTGGAGCTGTCAACTACTTTAATGAAAAAACAGACAACGTTAAAAATCAGCTGACTGGAGAATATGGTCCAGTTCCTGCTACACAGCGTGCATACAAAGCTGCAGGAATTGGCAGTATTGTTTTTGGTGATGAAAACTATGGTGAAGGTTCTTCAAGAGAACATGCAGCCATGGAACCAAGACATCTTGGAGTACGCGTAGTGATGGTTAAATCCTTTGCACGTATACATGAAACCAACTTGAAAAAGCAAGGTATGCTTGCGCTTACTTTCGCCAACAAAGAGGATTATGAAAAAGTACAGGAAGATGATACCATCGATGTAATTGGACTGACTTCTTTTACTCCAGGTGTTGCTTTACAAGTAGTTTTGAACCACAAAGATGGATCTACAGACACCATCGAAGCCAACCACAGTTACAATGCACAACAAATTGAATGGTTCAAATCTGGTGGTGCTTTGAATGTAATCAGAGCAGCAGCTAACAAATAATCAAACAATCACATTGTATAAAAGGGGAAATTAATTTTTCCCCTTTTTTTGTGCAGGTGTATTTTTCTTTACTCCTGTTTGAGGTACTACAGCAGGTGCATTGGGTTTAAACTCAGTATTTACTGGTGAGCTATTTTTATTTTGCATCAGCGCTTGCTCTGGTTGTCCAAATATAAACCTCTCCGTCCTTGTAATATTGCCCATCACTGGATCATAATAATTCCAAACTCCATGTTTGATTTCTGCTGATTCATGTTTGATGATTTTCTTGATCATGCGTTCCGGATGATCTATATCAGGTACCATAATCGTATCATAAGGTTTTGAGGGATCTACGGCCTTCCAGCTTTCTTCCCTGAGAAGATCTCCCATACGGTTATAATACAACTGCTTTCCATCTTTATGCCCCGCAATAAAATATTCTTGAGCAATTAGGTCTCCCATTAAACTAAACTTCTTCCAGGGTCCTTGTTTTTTGTCATTATAAAAATAGCCTTCTTCTTCAAAACCAGGTTCTCCCCTAACCTCTTCATACCTGAACCACCACGGTCCCTGCTTTTTATTGTTCTTATCAATTCTATTGATGGTATCTCCTCTTGGAGTTATTTTGAAATCAATCCAATACTGCGCATTGGAAACAGCAGGAAACATGAACATCAAAACAAAAACAAGGCAATTGATGAAATGCATGGGTTTACCTTGAATATTTCTATATTGCAACATCCTTCAAATTAAAAAAAACAAGCCATATGTTTAGTAAAGTTTTTCACAAAACAATCTCAGGTTTCAGTATTGGATGTTTGTCGCTTTTCATGGCATTGCCCTTAAGTATGAATGCACAAATTAAAGCGACAGACGGAACAATACGCTTGAAAAGCCTTACTGAAAAAGCATCACGTGCTTCGAACAGTCCCTTGAAGGACATTAATTTTAGGAACATTGGTCCGAGTATCATGAGTGGTCGTGTTGATGATCTTGAAGTCAATCCTAACAACCCGACCGAATTTTATATTGCTTATGCAACAGGCGGACTGTGGCATACTACAAACAATGGACAAAGTTTTACGCCCATTTTTGACAAAGAAGCCGTCATTGGTATAGGTGATATTGCTGTTGACTGGAAAAACAACACCATCTGGATTGGAACCGGCGAAGTGAACAGCAGTCGCTCTTCATACGCAGGCATCGGTGTTTATAAATCTAAAGACAACGGAAAAACATGGGAGTACATGGGGCTACCAGAAAGTCATCATATCGGTAAAATACTCCTCAACCCCAATGACCCTGAAGAAGCATGGGTTGCAGTACTTGGACATCTCTATTCACCAAACAAAGAGCGAGGAGTTTATAAAACCAATGACGGTGGAAAATCATGGAAACAGACGTTATTCATTGATGAAAATACTGGTGCTGTAGAAATGGAAATCAATCCTACAAATCCAAAAGAAATTTATGCCGCTGCATGGCACAGAATCAGAAAAGCATGGGATTTTGTAGAAGGAGGAAAAACATCAGGTATCTATAAAAGCAATGATGGTGGCGAAACCTGGCAACTCAGTACATCAGCAGCATCAGGATTTCCTCAAGGGAATGGAATTGGTAGAATTGGTTTGGCTGTATATCCACAAGACCCATCAATTGTATATGCAGTAGTCGATAATTACAACCTTAAACCTGATACTACTAAAGCAGATACTGGAAGGATTGCAGTGAAAGATCTCAAAGACATGACAAAAGAATCCTTCGGAGCCTACAGTGATCTTGCAGTTGAGCGTTTTTTGAGAATGAATGGATTATCCGGACAATACCAGGCAAAGTCATTTAAAGAAGCGATTTCAAACGGTACGATTACTTTGAATCAGCTTTATCAATATTTGAACGATGAAAGCGCAGGTCCTTCTGTCAATCAAATTTATGGTTGTGAAGTATACAGAAGTAATGATGGAGGAAAAACATGGAATAAAACGCATGATAAACCGATTGGTATATACAGCACTTTTGGTTATTATTTTGGAAAGATTTTTGTGTCCCCATCAAACCCAAACAAATTTGTTATTCTTGGTGTAAACGCTAATATCTCAACCGACGGAGGAAAGACGTTTAGCTCAATGGACAAAGGAAATACCCATTCCGACTGGCATGCACTTTGGATCAATCCCAATAAAGACAATCACATGATTGCAGGTAATGATGGTGGATGCAATATCACTTATGACAATGGTAAGAACTGGTTCAAAGCCAACTCACCTTCAGTTGGACAATTCTATGCCATCAATGTAGATAATGAAAAGCCTTATAACGTTTATGGCGGATTACAAGACAATGGTTCCTGGTATGGTCCGTCTACACACAAAGAATCAATTGACTGGATTGATAATGGCCAGTATGGCTATAAGAGCATCAATGGTGGTGATGGTATGCAAGTGCAAATTGACCCAAGAGACCACAACATTGTATACACAGGTTCACAGTTTGGTTCCTATATGAGAATCAATAAACAAACACCCGGTGGTAAATTTCTAAGACCCGCAAATGCCAACCTGAATGAACCAAAGGCAAGATTCAATTGGCAAACCCCTATCCTGTTGTCGAATCACAACCCCGACATTCTGTACATGGGAGGAAATGCATTGTACAGAAGCATGAACAAAGGTGATCAGTTTGAAAAAATCAGTGGTGACCTTTCTAATGGTAAAAAAGCTGGAGATGTTCCATTTGGAACATTAACCACCGTAAGTGAATCTCCATTGAAATTTGGTCTGATCTACACTGGAACAGACGATGGCGTTGTCTCTCTAACCAAAGATGGTGGTTTCAGTTGGACTAAAATTGGAATACCAGATAAAAAGGGATTAGGAGGCTTACCGCAAGGTCTTTATGTGAGTAGAGTCATTACATCAAAATATAAAGAGAGTCGTGTTTATGTGACTTTAAATGGCTATAGGGACGATCATTTTGAAGCACATGCTTATTGTAGCGATGATTTTGGAGTGACCTGGAAAAAAATAGGAACTGACTTGCCTATGGAGCCCATTAATGTAATTAAAGAAGATCCTAAAGATGAGAACATTCTCTATGTGGGAACTGACGGTGGTGTATACGCAAGTATAAACGGAGGTACTTCATTCAGTCAGTTTACGGGCGGACTCCCAATGGGAATTCCAGTACATGACCTTGCCATACAGGAAAGAGAAAATGAAATTGT
>CAZVYI010000121.1:0-4095 GCA_964631755.1 uncultured Sphingobacterium sp.
GTGAAGTTGGAAAGGGTCATGTGATTGCATTTAATATTTTAAATATTGGTCGACTAAAACTTTGTGCAGCAACTTTAGGTGGTGCAAAGAAATGTTTAGAACATACCATTCAATACGCGAAAACAAGAGAACAATTTAAAAAGCCAATTGCAGAGTTCGGTGCTATTCAACACAAGTTAGCAGAGATGACCATTCGCAACTGGATTGCTGAAGCAGGTTTGTACAGGGCTTCAATGTGGATTGAACAAAAAGAAGAAGAATTACTTGCTGCAGGAAAACCATTCAATGAAGCTTTACTTGGTGCAGCAGAAGAATATGCAATTGAGTGTGCGATGATCAAAGTGTTTGGTTCTGAGTTGTTGGATTATGTTGTTGATGAATCAGTGCAGGTGCATGGAGGAAATGGATTCAGTGATGAATACAATGTTTCAAGAGCGTATAGGGATAGTCGTATCAACCGTATTTACGAAGGGACAAATGAAATCAATCGTTTATTGACAGTCGATATGGTTTTAAAACGCGCCATGAAAGGACGTCTTGACTTAATGGGACCCGCAATGGCTGTCCAAAAAGAATTGATGAGTATTCCTGAATTTGGTACTTCAGACGATACGCCATTTGCAGAAGAGCGTAAGGCAATTCAGCAATTCAAAAAATCAATTCTTATGGTTGCTGGTGCAGCTGTGCAGAAACTGATGATGAAATTAGAATCAGAACAAGAGATCTTGATGCACATTGCAGACATGGCCATTGAAACCTTCCATGCAGAAAGTGGAATGCTTCGTGCAATGAAATTGGCAGAACAAAAGGGAGAAGCCAATGTTGCGTATGAATTGGATATCGCAAGGACCTACTTGTATGATGCAGCTGACAGAATCAATAAATCTGGTAAAGATGCTATCAATGCTTTTGCATCTGGTGATGAACAAAGAATGATGTTGCTTGGATTGAAGCGATTCACCAAAGTGGCACCATTCAATACAAAAGATGCTCGAAGAAGAATTGCAGCAAAATTGTAGTTGATGCCTCACCATGTTTACATTAAAAAAGACCGGTTTTCACCGGTCTTTTGCTATTACACTGTGGACACTTAGTTTTATTAGCTAGTTTTCTGGAGGCCTGAATAATATTTACTGATATCGGTAACTCCCTTTTTTGATTCCTCAGGAGTATTAGACAAGGTAAAGTTTTCCCATTGTGCAAAACCTGCTTGCAATGCGCTGATATTGTTTTCTGCAGAAGCTGTTTTTCTTATTTCGTTGCTAGAATAAGCCAAACCACCTGCGATTACTGCTGTTGAAAGTATAGAAATCAATCCAAGTACAAATCTTAAATCATCTGCATGACGCATAGGATCCATCAAATGCATCGTGAGCATCATTACATAAGAACCGAAAGCAAACACGATACCTGCAAGGACGATAGTCTTTTGAAAGTTTTTGTTTTCATACAAACTGATCTTCAGATAATGAATAAATAAAAGCGAAGAGAATACAAATACAGGAGCAGATCCTACAAGCATAATCTTCAATAAGTTCAATTCATTGATACCACCTAATGCAAGTGTAAGTGAGTTTGCAGTAAGTATACCTGCGAGGGTTACGCCCATCATTCTGTTTATTCGTTTATCGTCTGCTAGCTGAATTAAGATGATTAACATCAAAGGAGCTTGAATAACAGAAGAGAAAGTATTCATTGCTGAAGCTATTTCAGAAGGAAAAGCTGCAAAGCGCTGAACAAGTAAAGTAGCAATAACTGGGAGTAGATAGACAACTGCAAGAATAATGAAGTTGGCTTTACTGATTGAGTTAACGTTAGATTTTTGGTTCATGGGTATTGGATTTAAAAACGGGTCACTATAAAAACGACACAATTGTGACCATATTATAAATCTGCCTGAAATGGGTTGAAATTGAGGGAAAGTGCTTTTGCGCTTACGTATTTATACGATTTGCTTCCGTAAATAGCCCATCTATCTAATTGATTTTGATTAATTTCACCATATAATTATAGTATATGTCGCTCAAGAACACTTTTATCCACCACGTGTATTTTTGGCTAAAGAATCCCGAAAGCAAGGAAGATTTGCAAAAGTTGATAGCGGGACTTGAAGCATTGAGCTCAGTTCCTGAAATTAAATTATTTCATATTGGCACACCTGCTGCAACTGATAGAGAGGTCATCGATAATACCTATGCAGTTTCCTGGTTAAATATTTTCGAGACTGCTAAGGATCAGGATGTTTACCAAACACATCCACTTCACTTGAAGTTCATCGAAGATTGTTCACATTTATGGAGCAAGGTGAAAGTTTATGATTCAATTCAGCATCAATAGTAATATAAAAGACCTGTATGTTTCAAAAAGGCCGGTCGGCTGCTTTAGGATTTATTTTTGTTACTGTTTTAATTGATGTCATAGGTTTTGGCATTATCATTCCTGTATTGCCAAAACTCATCCAGGATTTGACCGGTGGTGATATGAGTGAAGCCTCTCGTTATGGAGGATGGTTGATGTTTACTTATGCTTTCATGCAGTTTTTGTTTGCACCGATACTGGGTAATTTGAGTGACAGGTATGGAAGAAGATCTATCATTCTCATTTCTTTATTTGGGTTTGGACTCGATTATTTGTTACTCGCATGGGCGCCCACTATTACATGGTTGTTTATTGCTCGAGTTTTATCGGGTATAACTGGTGCAAGTATTACCACTGCCTCTGCCTATATTGCTGATATCAGTACGCCCGAAAAACGCGCACAGAATTTTGGCATGATTGGCGCGGCTTTTGGCTTGGGGTTTATTATTGGTCCCTTTATTGGAGGGGTCTTAGGTCAGTACGGTGATCGAATCCCATTTTTGTTTGCAGCAGGATTGACTTTGGTGAACTGGTTATATGGTATGTTCATTTTGCCTGAATCTCTTCCAGCCGACAAACGAAGAAAATTTGAATGGAGTAAGGCCAATCCAGTCGGTTCTCTCTTGCATCTGAAAAAATACCCAGCAGTAGCCGGATTGATTATTTCACTAACACTTATCTATATAGGCGCACATGCCGTACAAAGTACCTGGAGTTATTATACCATGGAGAAGTTCAAATGGAATTCTGCAATGGTGGGTTATTCTTTGGCTTTTGTCGGTTTGATGATTGCCATTGTACAAGGTGGTTTGATCAGGGTAGTAATTCCCAAATTCGGGCAATCTAAATCATTATTCACTGGTTTGGTGTTGTATACCATCGGTATGGTATGTTTTGCTTTTGCTGGGTCTACGGCCTTTATGTTTGCATCTTGCTTTGTTTATTGTTTGGGTGGAGTTGCAGGTCCTGCACTTCAAGGGATTATTTCATCACATGTACCTGCCAATGAACAAGGTGAACTGCAAGGAGCTTTAACCAGTTTGATGAGTGCTACTTCTATTGTTGGTCCGCCAGTCATGACCAATCTTTTTTCGTTTTTTAGTCAGACCGGAGGACAAGTCTATTTCCCCGGAGCACCATTCATTGCTGGAGCGATTTTCTTTCTGATCAGTACGATTATCACCTTCAAAAGCCTTCAGGCTGAGAAAAAGGCGGTCCCTTTTTGAGAAAATTGTTGTTAAAATGTGCAAAAAAGCGTCATTTCTTGCTCTTTTAACTTGCAAATCAAATTAATAAGGCTAGCTTTGTGCTGTAATTTGAGTTAAGTACAGTATTTAGTAAGTGAAAGTATTTTCTGCTAAGCAGTTCTGCTAATAGTAAGTCTTCTTTACGTCTGTGTTTCTCTCATCCTTTTTTAATTTTTTATTTTTTTGAAATGAACATTTATGTTTCAAATTTGAGCTTCAACGTACAGGATGAAGACTTGAAAGAATTCTTTGCTGAGTATGGCGAAGTAACATCAGCAAAGGTTATCACAGACAAATTCACTGGACGTAGCCGTGGTTTCGGTTTCGTTGAAATGTCTGACGATGCAGCCGCTCAGAAAGCAATCCAAGAATTGGATGGTGCTACTGTAGAAGGTCGCGCGATCAAAGTAAGCGAGGCGAAGCCTCGTGAAGCACGCCCTAGCAATGGTGGCGGTGGCGGTGGTCGTCGCAACTTCGGTGGCGGTGGCGG
>CAZVYI010000122.1:0-4012 GCA_964631755.1 uncultured Sphingobacterium sp.
CTGGTTACAAAAATATTCTTTGCTTTTCCGTGTTGGTGAAGGAAAGCAAAATCAACTTCGACTCTCCAAATATCATTTGAGTGTAATTGATGAGTTGTACAACAACATCGATGAAACTGAGGTAATGATCAAGTTGGAAGAAAAATATGAGCGACTGCGTTCATTTAATCGAATTAATGAAGTTGATCCTCCCAAGGATTTGTCCAGTATACTTAGGCCATATCAGGTTGCAGGGTATCATTGGTTGAATTATTTAAATGAGGTTGGTTGGGGTGGAATACTAGCTGACGATATGGGTCTTGGTAAAACAGTTCAAGCCTTGAGTTGTTTGCAACTTTTCAAGGAGAAAACAAAGTCCATGAAAGCCCTGGTAGTTTGTCCCACTACTCTAATGTTCAACTGGGAAAATGAGATCAAGAAGTTTACCCCTAAGCTTACCTATAAAATTCACCACGGTGGAGAAAGAGAGCGAGATAAAAAATTATTTGAAAATTTTGATGTAGTCATAACAACTTATGGCACATTGAGAAGCGATATCAAATTCATGTCTGAGACGCCTTTTGATTATGTTATATTGGATGAATCACAGGCGATCAAAAATCCACAGAGCAAAGTGACAAAGGCTGCCTGTTTACTTAATGCAAAACATCGTGTTTGTATGAGTGGTACACCTTTGCAGAACAATACCTTCGACATCTACGCCCAGATGAATTTTCTGAATCCCGGCATGTTGGGTAGTG
The DNA here is from genome assembly GCA_964631755.1 of uncultured Sphingobacterium sp. GTDB lineage: Bacteria > Bacteroidota > Bacteroidia > Chitinophagales > Chitinophagaceae > Pollutibacter. The sequence goes on from CAZVYI010000122.1 coordinate 741, forward strand.
TAGAATATTTCAGAAATGAATTTGCTACACCTATTGATAAGTTTGGAGAAAGAGAACATAAAGATCATTTGAAAAAACTACTCTATCCATTTATATTAAGAAGAACGAAAGAACAAGTTGCAAAAGATCTTCCTGCTAAAACAGAAACTATTTTGTTTTGCGAGATGGAAGAAGAGCAACGTAATATTTATGATGCTTATCGAAATGATTATCGCGATAAAATTCTTGGTGTAATAAAAGAACAGGGTATCGATAAATCTCAACTTACCATTTTGCAAGGCTTGATGAAGTTGAGACAAATTTGTGATTCACCTGCTATCATGAATGAGAAAGAGCAGATGCCCAATGTTTCTGTAAAGTTGGAGGAGCTAACCAGAGAGATTACAGAAAACATTGGTAATCACAAAGCCTTGGTATTTTCTCAATTTTTGGGAATGTTAGGATTGATTAGACAAAAGCTGACTGAATTAGGTGTGAAGTTTGAGTATTTTGATGGAAGCACTTCAGCGCCTGATAGAGAAAAAGCGATACAGTCGTTTCAAAATGATGATGAGGTGCGTGTATTCTTAATTTCATTGAAGGCTGGTGGTGTCGGTCTTAACTTGACTGCAGCGGACTATGTATATATTGTCGATCCTTGGTGGAATCCTGCTGTTGAACAACAGGCAATCGACCGAACACATCGTATTGGACAGACCAAAAACATCTTTGCTTACAGAATGATTTGTAAAGATACTATTGAAGATAAAATTTTACAGCTCCAGGACAAGAAAAGAAGTCTTGCAAGAGATCTTGTTGCCGATGATACTGGATTTGTGAAGACACTCACCAGAGAAGATGTAGAATACTTGTTCAGTTAAAGTTGCATTACTGTCGCAATACTCAAATAAAGCGTCGCCATCACCACAATAATACCAAATGCAATCAGCCATTTAGGATGATTATAATTACCAATAATATTCTTGTTTAATGAGCCTAAGAGAATTAAGGTTAGTGCTACAGGAAGAATAAATCCGTTTAAGGCACCAACTACTACAAGTATATTGACAGGTTTACCGACAACTAGAAATACAATTAAAGCAATCAACACAAATCCAATGAGCATTGGTTTTTCCTGTCGCTCGAAATTTTTGTTGATGGATCTGAAGAATGATATGGATGTATATGCTGATCCTACTACAGATGTAATAGCAGCGCTCCACATGATGATTCCAAAAATTTTATAGCCAATTACTCCTGCTGCATTTTCAAAAATTGAAGCTGCAGGATTGCTGCTATCAAGAGATAACCCCTTTGATACTACTCCCAAGGCTGCAAGGAATAAAAGTATGCGCATGGTAGATGCAATCAATATGGCAGAGACAGCAGAGCGACCAACTTCTTTTGTGTTTTCGGTCCCGGTTAATCCTGCATCTAATAAACGGTGAGCTCCAGCAAAACTGATATAACCACCAACTGTGCCACCAACTAAAGTGATGATTGCCATGGCGTCTATTTTTTGTGGCACAAAGGTTCTCCTCAATGCTTCACCAACTGGAGGATTTGAAACAAAGACTACATATAGTGTTAACAGAATCATTACGATCCCTAATACTTTCGCAAAAAGGTCCATCCACTTTAGTGATTCTTTATTGACGAAAATAAAAACTGCGATTGCAGCACTGATGATGGCACCTGTTTCATTCGATATTCCTGTTAATACATTTAATCCCAGCCCCGCACCAGCTAAATTTCCTGTATTAAAAGCCAATCCGCCTATCACAATTAATGTGGTCAGGAGATATCCGGCACCAGGAATGATTTTATTGGCGAGTTCTTGTGCACGCAAACCAGATGCGCCAAGAATTTTCCAAATATTTAACTGAGCACCGATATCCAGTAAAATGGATATCAAAATGACAAAGCCAAAACTGGCGAGTAAGGTATTTGTAAACACAGCGGTTTGGGTCAAAAAACCTGGACCTATAGCGGAAGTCGCCATGAGAAATGCTGCTGCAACTATTGGAGAATTAGATAACCAATTGGTTTTTTTTATAGTCATGCTTTTGAAACTATCTGGATATTTGATGCCAGGATTATTGAATTGATATGTTGCGCAAACTCAACTGCATGTTCACCATCACCATGGATACAAATCGTATCTGCTTCAATGGGTATACGTTTTCCATCAGTCGACTTGACAGTTCCTTCACTCAACATTTGCATTACTTGCTTTACCGCCTCTTCAGTTGATGATATCATTGCATTGATATCTGACCTCGGTGTAAGAAGTCCTTCATCTGTGTAGGTTCTATCTGCAAAGACTTCATTATAAAAGGTGAGACCTGTTTTTTCAGCTGCTTTCCCTGATGCGCTATTGGCGAGTCCGAATAAAATTAGTTTTGAATCGACCTCTTTAACAGCTTCAGCGATGATGGTTGCTATATCGATATCCTTTGCTGCTTTATTGTAAAGTGCACCATGTGGTTTAACATGATGAAGTTTTAGTCCAATTTCTTCTGCTAATTTTTTGACTAATTCAATTTGTGCAATAACTATAGATTTAATTTCCTGAAGGGGAAGCTCCATTTCTTTTCTGCCAAAATTTGCTCTATCCGGATAAGAAGGATGGGCGCCTATTGATACGTTAAATTGTTTTGCAAGCAATAAGGTTTGTCGGATTGTTACCTCGTTGCCTGCGTGGTATCCACAGGCAATATTGGCCGAACTGATGAAGGGCATAATTGCCCCATCGGTGCTACAACCTTCGCCAAGATCACAATTTAAATCGACCCATTGCTTCATGCAAACAAGTTACTTAAATTCAGTATATTCATTTTATGAAATCCAGAAGAACATTTATCAGATCGACTGCAGTTGCTTCTGCGGGATTATTGGCCAGCAAAAGTTTTGCATTTTCAATTGGGAACAAACATGTGCAACCTGATGAGTTGATCATTGGTCAGAATGGGTTTACTTATAAAGTGGATCATGGATGGGCAAAGATCAATCCCGCCAATCATCCTGTTATCAACTGTCATGAAATGGTGCAGGACAGCAAAGGTCGTTTGATTATGCTTGGCGATGATATTCACAACAATATCTTGGTCTTTGATAAATCTGGTAAGTTATTGGATTCGTGGGGCACAGCTTATCCTGGTGGACATGGATTGACCATCAGCAAAGAGAATGGTGAAGATTTTCTGTTGATTGTTGATTGTGGTTTTTACAATGATAAGTCGGGTGGCTTTCAATCACAAGCTGGACAAATCATCAAAACTGATTTGAATGGA
>CAZVYI010000123.1:0-3951 GCA_964631755.1 uncultured Sphingobacterium sp.
TCCTCTGCAGCTTTCACCACCAAAGGCTTTTTACCAAGAGAAATATCATTGAGATTTTCAATGGCGTCCATAGCCTCTTCTTTGTTAGGCATGTCAACGAATGCGAAACCTCTGCTTTTCCCGGTTTCACGGTCCATTGCAACTTTAGCTGATTTAACTTCACCAAATTTTTCAAAAATCTCCATCAATTCAGCATCATCGAGATCATAGGGGAGTCCGGCGACAAAAATGTTCATAGCGGGTGGTTTATGCTATAAAGTTAAAGATAAATCACCATTATTTCACCCCTACCCTAATTTCTAACTATATTATAAACTGAAACAATCCTTAACTTAGGACAGTCCTTAAGCACTAAAAGGTATTTTTCTAACAAAAAAACAAGAAATGTCACTAGCCCCAAAACGATTAGCGCTTTTTATAGCAGTAGCCGGCAGCAGCCTGATGACTTTCTTAATTGCCTTCAGTAACATCACCGATTATGCCACTAATTTCGAATTCGTAAAACATGTGCTAAGCATGGATACGATCTTTGAAAACAGTACCGTTAAATACAGATCTATCACCCAGGATGGATTTCACCATGCAGCATATATTTTAATCATAGTATTTGAAACTGCAATGGCATATTTCTTTACTGCCAGTGCAATCCAAATGTTCTTGCAGCTAAATGGTGATAAAGAAAAGTTTAACTCATCTAAAAAAAACGCATATATCGGTATTAGCCTGGGTATAGTTTTGTGGTTTGTCGGCTTCACGGTTGTAGGAGGTGAATGGTTCAGCATGTGGCAGAGTGCGGACTGGAATGGATTGGAACCAGCCGATCGCATCACCACATTTTTTATGCTGACCTATTTGGCTCTTGTAGTTGTCGATTAAAAAAACACTACTAAGCTTAAGCAGAATTTCTTCCAGCATTGATTATACCAAAAGAACAACGCATGACCAATTTTTCATAACTGGTCTTCAAATTTGATGGCATATTCTTTTCCTCCATCTCCCTCACTTTGGTTAGCGCATACTGCTGTATCGTAGTTATCGGCAATACAATCTTCTCTCTTGTTTGAATAGAAACCTGTTCAATAGGGTAATCACTCATGAGATCTGTTTTGCCAGACAAAATCAAAATATACTTTCGGGTGAGATTATATTCATTTTCTATACCTCTCCACAATTCTCCATACTGAGGATGATCTGCAAGAAATGCAGTAAGTGGAAAGAAACATTTTTTCATTGCCATTTCACAATTGTCAATTAAGGTTCTGAAAAATGCAGAACGCTTGTATAAACTTTTTAATTCTCCCATTTGACCCTTTACTTCCATAGCATGCAAAGCAGAACCCACGCCATAGTATCCTGTTACATTTTGCTTCATCTGACTCCATGCACCAACATATGGAATGGCCCTGAGATCTTGAAGGGTAAGTTTTCCACCTGCACCACGTTTAGCTGGACGGCTACCAATATTTGTTTCGGCATAAAACCTGAGTGGACTTGCATGATAGAGGTAGTCCATGAAATAAGGATGTGCTTTCAGCGCTGTGTAAGCTGTATAGCTTTCTTTGGCAAGTTGTTCCAATAACAGTTGTTCCTGTTGACTTAAAGTACTGGATCCATTAGAGAACAACGCACTGCCAATACCTGCATGAATCAACTGCTCTATATTGAACTGTGCAGCATCGATCGTTCCGAAATTCGAACTGACTGTTTGTCCCTGTACGGTCAACTCAATTTCCTTATTGGCAATATCATTCCCCATTGATGCGTAAAACTTATGCGTTTTTCCTCCACCTCTGGCTGGGGGTCCACCTCTACCATCAAAGAAAACAACATCAATATTATATTTTGCAGAAACAGAAGACAATGACTGTTTTGCTTGAAAAATGCTAAAGTTGGCCATCAGATAACCACCATCTTTTGTACCATCACTGAAACCCAGCATGACTGTTTGTTTATTCCCTCTTCGTTTTAAATGTTCACGGTACAATGGAAAATTGTAAAGCTCCTGCATAACAGCAGCAGCATGTTCAAGATCTTCTATTGTTTCAAAAAGTGGAATAATATCAACCGAGATAGCATCACGCTTCCATCCACCGGATACAAACAATCCAAATACTTCAAGAATATGAACAGCAGTTTTACACTGACTGATGATATATCGACTGCACCCTTCTTTTCCATTTTGCTCTTGAATTTTTTTAATCACTCCTACACTTTGAATTGTATCTTGTGCAATTGCTGAAAGTTTAGTCACATGCTGAAATGATTCCGATAAAGAAGTAAGCCATTGGATTTTTTTATCGTCTTCAAGTTTGTTGTATTCAGAATTTTCAATTGATTGATACATTTCACCAATAACCGCAGAATGCACAGAACTGTCTTGTCTAATATCCATTGAAGCGAAATACAAACCGAACAATTGCACCCGATGAATCAGTGCATCAATCAAGTTCAGAAATAATCCATTGTGATTATAAATGATAACCTCCCTAATTGAAAGCAATGTTTCAAGTATTTCATCTTTAGAAAGATCAGCCTGATAACCCGGGATAAATAAATTGTTATATAGTTTTTTTTCAAGCTCTTGAAGCTTCGATTCAACACCTTCAAAAGTTAGTCTCCGTCTTAGTTTGCGGATATCAAGATAGTAGCATTTGATGATGCTTCCACGCAGTGCATCAGCCACTTTTAATGTAATATCGCTTGTTACAAATGGATTACCATCTCTGTCCCCGCCAGGCCAGAAACCCATGCTAACCAGCAAATGAGAAGGATTATAATCCTCGTTGTACTGTGCTGCAAGTGACATGGATATTTTTCCAATAGCAGGATAAAAAACATTTTCCAGATACCAGATTAAACTTACAGCTTCATCATAAGGACTTGGTTTTTGTTTTTTGAAGAAAGGCGTCTTGCCTAATTGCTGTAAGTATATATTAATTTGATCAAGATTATTTTCAGCAATTGCTTTTGATAAATCATTGATGATACCCAATACTGAACCAGGATAAAACTGTGTTGGATGGGCAGTCAGCACCAGTCGCACACAAAAATCACGTAACTTTTCTTTGAGTGCATCCTGCTTATTGTTTTGGAAAACTTGTGTCTCAAGATTTTTCAATGTGCCAATACCTTTCAAATCATTCAACTTAGAAAATGCTGCATCTTCTAACGCATCAAATAATACAACCTGACGTTCTACATATTGCACAAAACGAAAGAGTAAATCAAGCTGCTGCTGCTCTGTAGTGTAGGATGTATGACGAGCAAAAAAATCTTCCAAGATTTGCTGAGGGCTTAATTTCCGTTTAAACCCCTCTTCACAATTGGACTGCAACAAGGAAAGCAAGATTCCTGTCTTCTCTATCCTGTGAAAGGGAAGTGAGGTAAAAAGACTGTTGTAAAGCTGGTAACGAATACCAACCTCATTGTTGAACTTTGAGAGTTCTATTGAAGAATTATTACTCATGAGCTGGATATGTTAGGAAAAATTGAGGCAAGCAGGACGTAATTTAAAAAAAAATCAAGACTTATCCCCGAATGACTTCTATTGATTATGAGAGAGTTATAGCAGAAAATGAACCTAACGTGTAAATATTACGCATTATTTTGTTAATTTTTTTTCCTAAATTACTTGAACAAAAGATGGAATCTGTGGTTTAGCAATTTCAGTGCTTGCCGAAACAGTGTGTAGGATTTTTTAACGATAGTCATTTCTTAACCAAAACTATACACAATGAGTCCCTTTTTCTTAGATGCTGCCATCGCAGCCGACAACTACGTCGCCTTTACGTTTTTTATTGGCACAATGGCCATGATGGCCGCTTCGGTTTTCTTCTTCTTTGAATTGAGCAACACTGAAAAAGCATGGCGTACTTCTGTGCTTGTATCTGGTTTGATCACTTTCATTGCAGCAGTTCACTATTACTACATGAGAGGCTACAACCTCGAAAC
>CAZVYI010000124.1:0-3938 GCA_964631755.1 uncultured Sphingobacterium sp.
AGCCCACCAAGGCTTTTGCTACAATAGATTTCATTGGTTGTAATTGTGAATGAATAAATGCAACCTTACTTGCGGTAAGATCATTTTTGCTTATTCATTCACGCTTCTGGCGGCTGAGAGGGAATTGATCCAAAACCATCTAATCTATCCGCTGATACAATACTATGGAAAGCGGTGAGATGGTTAGTTGAAATAAACTGATGTGATTGTAATGCGAGTACAGTTGTTTCAATATTGAGCTTTTTTGCTGCAGCAGGTTTAGGAGCATCATCTTTTTTCTCCTGCTTTTCCATATCGTATACCAAGCTTTGGAAATAATCACGTGCATTTTGCAGTTCAGTGCCTCTTTGGTTGGGAAGGCATTTGTAAATCATGAAACCATTTTCATATTTCCTTTCTACAAAGTTGTAAACAACACCATCAACAACTATTGTACCTCTTATTTTTTCAAATTCAGCCCAATCAGTTGCATATGGCAATTGTAAATCGACTTTTATCTCATACAACTGATGTTTCTTGTACTCTCCAGCTTCAATTTTACTGTAAAAAGCCTTATTGGATTTGCTTTGGATGATGCCAACAATTAAATCATAGCCCAGCCAGTTGATGGCTAGAACAGCTAGAAATAATATGGCTATCAGCTTGCGCATTGCTCTAAAATAGGGAAAAATTCCAATATGAGCACTTACTGTAGAATTTGGTGAACTTATTCCTTAAATTTAGGATGATTTAAAGCAGATTATTTATTCCAAAACATGTTGTCATGATTTTCCAGCGTTTGTCAATTTTTAAAATAGGGACTATCCTGTCCATTTGTTCTTTTTTGTTTTTCACTGTTGTTGGTTTTGCACAAAGTTCTAATGATGCGGGTGTGGGTAGGGTAGCTGCTTTTAAACAACATCAGGCGTTGAGTAGCGCATCCCCCTATAAAAAAATGCAATGGAGAAATGTTGGTCCGGATTTGATCAGTGGTCGTGTTACGGAAGTCGCTGGTATTCCAGGCAACAAGAATATTATTTATGCATCCTTTGCAACAGGTGGGTTTTGGAAAACTACAGATGCTGGTGAAAATTGGATGCCATTGACAGATCAGTTAGGTACTCTCTCAATTGGTGCTTTTGCTTTGGCTCCTTCTAATCCAGATATCATTTATTTAGGAACAGGTGAAGCCAATATTTTCAGGGCTTCACTTCCAGGTATGGGGGCTTATAAATCGACTGATGGAGGGAAAACATGGAAGTCGATTGGACTAACCAATACTGGAACTATTGCGAGAATTTTGGTACACCCTAAAAATCCTAATGTGGCATATGTTGCTGCAGGAGGAAACGAGTGGAGTTATAATAAGGATAGAGGTTTGTATAAAACAACAGATGGTGGTGCAACATGGAAGAAGATTTTGGGTGATGATGTTAAAACAGGTGCAATTGATATGGTGATGGATCCTACCAATCCGGAGTTGTTGATTGTATCTACCTGGAACCGCATCAGAAGAAGATGGAGTGATCCTGTTCCTGAGGATGGTGATTATGTATATAAGACGACTGATGGTGGTGCCAATTGGAAGAAGTTAACAACAGGTTTACCAGAGACTAAGTACACTGGAAGAATTGGTTTGTCTTTCTCCAAAAGCAATCCTAATGTGGTTTATGCATATGTAGACAACCACACACCAAAACGTGAACCAAAAGAAGGTGAGCTGGATCCTTATGGAAGACCTATACAGGTGATTCCATTTGGTGTTCAGGTTTTCAGAAGTGATGATAAAGGAGAGAGCTGGAGAAAAGTAAGTACGGAAGATGAAAAACTAGAAAGATTTGCAGGAACATATGGATGGGTATTCGGACAAATCAGAGTAGATCCAAATAATGAAAATGTAGTTTATATCATGGGGGTACCTCTGGCAAAATCTACAGATGGGGGTAAGACCTTTCAGGTGATGCGTGGAACCGATAAGGACAGCGAACCTATTCATGGAGATAACCATGCGCTATGGATAGATCCTACCAATAGCAATTATATCATCAATGGAAATGATGGAGGTGTGATTCTTTCTTATAATGGTGGTGCAAAGTGGAAGAACTTTTTTACGAAGATTCCGACAACTCAGTTTTACAATATCACATATGATATGAAGCAGCCTTACAATGTTGTAGGTTCTGTTCAGGATGAAGGAAGTTATATGGGAAGTGTAAAAAATACTTTTGGGAAAAAACCCGAAGGCATTATGGCATGGGATGATGCGCCTGGGGGAGAAGGAACAATCATAGCAATGGACCCTAAAGATCCTGATATCATGTATGCGAGTTCTTTTTATGGAAGGTTGATGAAGAGTGACTTGAGAATGCCTAAGACACCATGGGGGAAAAAGCCACATCCGGATTCCATCAGGACAAAAGATATTTTTCCGATTAAAGCAGCTGATGAAGAAGTGCATCGAGGTGAATGGTTGGCCTATACCATGTTGTCGCCACACGATAACAAAACTGTTTATCATGGTTTCCAGTATTTGTTTGAATCAAAAGATGGTGGAAATACCTGGAAAAGAATCAGTGGAGATTTAACCTATAACGACAAGAATCGAATGGGAAGAACTCCCTATGCCATCAATCACCAGGCCATCACTGCGATTGATGAATCTCCATTGCAAAAAGGCATGTTGTATGTGGGTACTGATGATGGTCGTGTTTGGGTGCGCATGTCAGAAGGTAAAGAGTTTGTTTCGATCATGAAAGGTATTCCGCAAAATGCGCATGTATCTCGACTAGTTGCTTCTGCTCATCAAACAAATAGAGTGTATTTGACATTGAGCAACAGAAGGGAAGATGATGATAAGCCTTATGTGTATGTTTCAGATGATAATGGAACAACCTGGAGGAGCATTGCCGCTAATCTACCAGCATCACCAGTGAATGTGATCAGAGAAGACGATAAAAACAAGAACATCTTGTACTGTGGAACAGATATGGGTATTTATGTAAGTACAGATGCTGGAAAATCATGGAAGTCGCTTCAGGCCAATCTTCCAGCGACAGTATCTGTTCAGGATTTGTTTATACATCCTCGCGATAGAAATCTTGTTATTGCAACCTACGGAAGAGGTATTTATGCAATCGACGATATCAATACAATTAAATAATTCATCAAATAAATTGATAAGCTATGTTTAAAGGCAAAACAGTTTTTATTACTGGAGCGAGCAGAGGAATTGGAAAAGCAATTGCATTGAAGCTTGCAAAGGATGGCGCCAATATTGTTGTGGCTGCAAAATCAGTTGAGGAGAACCCAAAGTTAGGCGGCACAATATTTTCAGCTGCTGCTGAGATAGAAGCTGCAGGTGGAAAAGCACTGGCAGTCGCTTGCGATATCCGCAATGAAGATCAAATAATTGAAGCAGTAAAAAAGTCTGTAGCTCAGTTTGGAGGAATTGATATTCTCATCAATAATGCATCAGCTATTTCGCTTACAACAACGGAAGCCACTGAATCCAAGCGATTTGATTTGATGCACGACATCAACGTTCGCGGAACTTTTTTGGTTACCAAGCACTGCATTCCTCATTTGAAGAAAGGAGCTAATCCGCATATCCTTAACTTATCACCACCCATTAACATGAATCCTAAATGGTTGGGAAATCATGTGGCGTATACCATGAGTAAATACAATATGAGTATGATGGCGATTGGTTTTGCTGAAGAATTGAAGCCATTTAGCATTGCAGCTAATGCGTTGTGGCCAAGAACGACAATTGCCACTGCTGCCGTGATGAATTTATTGGGTGGACAAACCTTGATCAACATGAGTCGTACTCCTGAAATCATTGCTGATGCAGCATATGCCATTTTAAAGCGACCATCTTCAAGCTGTACAGGTAATTTGTATCTGGATGAAGATGTATTGGCAGAGGAAGGGGTGACTGATTTGTCGGGTTATTCTGT
>CAZVYI010000125.1:0-3883 GCA_964631755.1 uncultured Sphingobacterium sp.
GAACGAATTGTCCCAATGCAACGCGACTCCTTTCGAGCCATGGTCACAGGGTAGTGAAGACCAAATGGGCTAAGAATAAAGAAATTTCTTTCCTTACGGGTTTAAAAATAACGGGACTAGATGATGTGGGTGTAATCCATAAAATCACGAACCTGATTTCAGGAGACTTAAAAATAAACATCAATGCTATCACAGTTGAAGCAAAAGATGGCATTTTTGAAGGAAATATCAGGTTGTTTGTCCATGATAAAGATGAACTTGATCTCTTGCTGAATAAATTAAGGAGCTTATCCGGCATTCAAACAGTTCAGCGTTATGACCCGGAAGCTTAAGGGGATATTTATTTTTCTCCTTGTTGCATCATTCAATTAAATTTGCGCCTTATCATTTAATTGATTTTATGGTTGACGTATTACTCGGTTTACAATGGGGTGATGAAGGAAAGGGAAAGATTGTAGATTATTTTGCACCCAATTACGATATCATCGCTCGTTTTCAGGGTGGTCCCAATGCCGGACACACTTTGTACATCAAGGGACAGAAAGTAGTATTGCACCAGATTCCATCAGGAATTTTCCATGAAGACAAATTAAATTTAATTGGTAGTGGCGTAGTACTGGACGCAGTTACTTTAAAAAAGGAATACGATAAAGTAGCAGCTTTTGGTATTGATGGAAAGAAAAATCTTTACATCTCTGAAAGAACGCAGTTGATTCTTCCTACCCATCGCGCTTTAGACAAAGCATCAGAGATTTCCAAGGGCAATGAAAAAATTGGTTCAACCTTAAAAGGTATTGGTCCCGCTTACATGGACAAAACCGGTAGAAATGGTTTGAGGGTAGGTGATTTGCTGGATAAAAACTTTACTACTCAATACATAAAGCTGCGAATGAAGCATCAGCGCATGCTCGATTCATTTGGTTTTAATGAGGATATCGCTGAATGGGAAGAAGAATTTTTTGAAGCCATTGAATTCATGAAATCGCTTAAGATTGTCAATGGAGAGTATTTCATCAACGAAAAAATCAAAGAAGGCAAAAAAGTATTGGCAGAAGGTGCACAAGGAAGTATGCTGGATGTTGACTTCGGTACCTTCCCATTTGTAACTTCTTCAAATACCATTTCTGCAGGTGTTTGTACCGGTTTGGGTATTGCACCTCAAAAAATCAAGGAAGTTATTGGTGTAAGCAAGGCTTATTGTACGCGTGTGGGTAGTGGTCCTTTCCCTACGGAGCTACACGATGAAACAGGGGAGCGTTTGAGAAAGATTGGTAATGAATTTGGTGCAACAACAGGAAGGCCAAGAAGATGTGGCTGGATTGATTTGGTATCCCTTGATTTCGCCTGTATGATCAATGGGGTCACACAGATTGTGATGACGAAAGCAGATGTGCTGGATGCATTTGAAGAACTTTCTGTATGTACAAGCTATAAGGTGAATGGGAAAGATCAAAAATCAGTTCCTTACCAAATGAATAAAGTTCCTATTGAGCCTCAATACCAGCAATTTAAAGGTTGGAAAACGGATGTTACCAAAATGAAGACAGCCGAAGAGCTCCCTCAGGAAATGAAGGAATATATACAGTTTATCAATAATTATCTGGGAGTGGAGGTGAGTTATATTTCCAACGGACCAGAAAGAGAGCAAATCATTAAAGCATAATTCAGCATCACCAGAAAAAAAATATTTTCAAATATTTGGTGATATAAAAAAGTCTCAGAAATTTTACACTGTAAAAATTTCCCTTTTGATATGGCAAAGTCAGCAAAAGAAACAAAGGTTACCAAGAAGCCTGATGAAAATGAAGCCTCATCCAAGCCTGTAAAATCATCTGCGAAATCCAAGAAGAAAGAGGATGACGAAGATGATGATCTTGATGATGAGTTACCAAAGAAAAAATCTTCTAAGGCATCCAGAGATGAGGATGACGAAGATGGTGAAGATGTAGAAGATGATTGGGAGAAGTCTGATGAGGAGGATGACAACTGGGATCCTGACTTTGAGGAGTTTGACATTCCAAAATCTAAAACCAAAAAAGCTGGAGGAAAGAAAGCTTCTGATGAAGATGACTTTTCAGTGGATGATGAGTTTAAAGACCTTTACTTTGATGAAGGTGGTGGAGGATTTGATGACGACGATGATTTCTAAATAAAATCGTTTCTCAACTTTATTTTTGATGTAAACAGCTGGATGAAAAAGCCAATAGGGTTTCTTCATTCATGCTGTCTGACATCACCTGCATGCCAAAGGGCATACCATTTGAATGTGTAAACATTGGTATGGATATACCTGCAATACCAGCAAGGTTAGCATAAACAGTATAGAGGTCACCTAAAAACATTTCTACTGCATCATTGCTTTTTTCTCCAAATCGAAAAGCTGTAGATGGAACTGTTGGCATGATAATAAGGTCATGCTCTAAAAAAATCTCTTTGGTCTTATCAAAAATCAATTTCCTTACTTGCTGGGCTTTTGCATAATAAGCATCATAGTATCCCGTGCTGAGTACAAAGGTGCCCAGCATGATTCTTCTTTTTACTTCTTTACCAAAGCCTTCGGATCTCGATAATCTGTATAGCTCATTCAGGTCGTTTGCTGCAGCTGTTGTTCTATGACCAAATTTAATACCATCATACCTTGAAAGATTCGAAGATGCTTCTGCAGTAGTCAGGATATAATAGGCGGGCACAACATAATCCAGGTATTGAAAATCTATAGCAGTTACAGTATGGCCTTCTGCTTTTAAGGTTGTTAGCTTTTTCTCGATAGCCATCTTGATTTCAGGATCGAGTGAAGGATGTTCAAGCGCTTGAGGAAAGTAAGCGATTTTAAGTGGCTGACTGGATTGCAATTTCTTTGAATAATTCGGTACTTCAACTGAAGCACAAGTGCTGTCATATTCATCAGGTCCCGCTATTGTTTCCAGTATCAAAGCAGCATCTTCTATGTTCTGTGAAAAAATTCCAATTTGATCAAATGAAGAAGCATAAGCTATCAAACCATATCTCGAGATTCTTCCATAGCTGGGTTTGAGTCCAACTATTCCACAAAAATCTGCAGGTTGTCGAACTGACCCTCCTGTATCAGATCCTAGACTTATCATACACATGTTCGCTTGAACAGCTACAGCAGAGCCTCCAGAAGAACCACCTGGTACTCTGTTGTTATCTAATGCATTCAATACCTTGCCATGAATAGAATGTTCGTTGGATGAGCCCATCGCAAATTCATCACAGTTGAGATTGCCTATAATAATGGCGTCTTCATCCAGTAATTTTTGGATTGCTGTAGCATTATAAATGGCTTTGTAATCCTTTAAAATTGCAGAACTTGCCCCAACATGATGGTCTTTGTAACACAATACATCCTTAATGCCTACGACTACACCATAGCACTTACCCCAGGAGGATGGGTCATTTAATTTTTGATCCAGTAAATGAGCTCTTTCCTTTGCTTCATTTATAAATACTTCTACAAATGCATTGAGATGCTGTTGTGATGCAATTGTATGCAGATAGGAGTCTACAACCTGTGAACATGTGAGTTCACCGCATAAAAGTCTCTTACGGAGTTCCGGTATTGAACGATGGGTGTACAAGGCGAATCAGGTAGTATAAATCAAGCCTCTTTTGGCTTGTCTTTTTCGTTCATGCCATCTTCGATTTCTTTTTTCACATTCGATTTGGCATCATTGAATTCGCGAATACCCTTTCCAAGTCCACGCATGAATTCAGGTATTTTACGGCCACCGAAAAGGATCAATACTGCGATTATAATGAAGATCCATTCAGAACCACCCGGCATCGCAAGCAAAAACGCGCTATTGGATAACATAACTTGAATTTTTGATAGATAACAAATCTACAATTTTTTTCCCATACC
>CAZVYI010000126.1:0-1169 GCA_964631755.1 uncultured Sphingobacterium sp.
GATGCTGCTTTTGTAATTGCTAAACATCCGGTAAATGATGAGGTTTATGTTGCGGGAGCTACAAGCAGTGTTAATTTTCCAGGCGACCATAATGGCACCATTGGTGCTAGTGCGAATGGAGGAATAGATGGGTTTGTTGCGATACTTAATCAACGAGGCGATGTTGTAAAAAGTACTTTTTTAGGTACTAGCTTCACGGATATTATTTATGGTATTCAATTTGATCAGAACAAAGCACCATTGACCAATTATCCATATGTGATGGGAATTTCATTAGGGAGCTGGCCAGTTACAGGTATTCCTGCTGGAGGATATCAAAGACCAGGTGCTAAACAGTTTATTTCAAAGTTGCAGCCTGATCTTTCGGGATATGTTTATTCTACACCATTTGGATTCAGTGGCAACTCAAGTGTGCCAAATATCTCTCCTGTTGCATTTTTAGTTGATCGATGTGAAAATGTATATGTTTCAGGATGGGGTGGAAGATTAAATTTATGTCAGAATTCTCCATTTGATAGTAAAACATTGGGAACGACAGGAATGGATATTGTAGGTACGCCCATTCAAAACTATACTGATAATAAAGACTTCTATTTCTTTGTAATGGAGAAAAACGCACAGCGTCAGTTGTTTGGTTCTTGGTTTGGACAAAGAGGCGGTGAGGGAGATCATGTGGATGGTGGTACTTCTAGATTTGATACAAGGGGTGCAATTTATCAGGCACTTTGTGCCAATTGTGGGGGTAATCAAATTTGCCCACCAAGAGGAAGGCAACCTGGTGATCCAATTCGTGCTCCAATGATTGTATGGCGGGCTGCATTTCCAACTAATGGAGCTCTTGCAAGAGATGGAGAAGGTGGGTGTAATCTTGCTGCATTAAAAATCAGTTTTGATTTTGATGGCGTAGATGCGGGCATAAAATCATTTATTAATGGGGTTTATGATACTTCCGGATGTGCACCACTTACCATTACTTTCGTAGATACCATTGGAATAGGCAAGACGTATATATGGGACTTTGGAGATGGTACTCAAAAAACGACTACCGATCCAGAAGTAAATCATACATATTCACCTACAGCCAATACTGTTTATACAGTAAAATTGACCGCTATTGATAACGACCGATGTATTACTACAGCAACTTCAGAAATGAAAGTGAGAGTTGG
>CAZVYI010000126.1:1269-3815 GCA_964631755.1 uncultured Sphingobacterium sp.
TGGAGCTAGTGAACTGTTATGGGATTTTGGAGATGGCGCAGTTGGTGCTTCCAGAGGTGATACATCTCATCTCTATAAAAGTACCGGTACGTGGGATGTTTATCAGTATGTAACATCTATTTTTGGATGTAAGGATACCGCAAATGGCCCAGTGAGTTCATTGATACTACCTCTTTGGAATATACCAAATGCTTTTACGCCTAATGGGGATGGTAAAAATGACGTTTTTTATGTTAATGCTTATGGTGTTGATGTAATGGATTTCAGGATTTTTAATCGATTCGGTCAATTGATTTTTGAGTCGGCTAATCCTTCATTTGGTTGGGATGGTACCTACAAGGGAGTGCCACAACCAATGGATGCCTATGCCTATACTTTAGTTATCAAATTTTCTGACGGTAAGCAAGAAAAAAGCTCAGGAAGTATTACCTTGATTCGATGAATTGAATAGAATTGTTGATGAAACAAAAGTTATATATCAAAAAGATCTGCTCTGCCAGCATAGTGTTGATGCTATTGCTTCAGCAGGCTTTTGCACAGGATCTTCGTTTCTCACAATATTTCAATTCTCCTTTATCAACCAATCCAGCAAACACAGGCTTTTTACCTTCTTCTGATTACAGACTTGGTGCACATTACAGAGAGCAATGGGCGTCTGTCCCTGTGCCATATAAGACGATGAGTATATATGGCGATTTTCAATTCATGCGAAACCTTATCCCCAGTGGATGGATGGGTTTAGGTGGATTGATTTTACAAGATGTAGCAGGTTCTGGTAGTTTAACTTCTACCAAAGCTTATGCATCTTTGGCTTATCACCAAATGTTAGGTTCTTCAAGTTTACTTTCAGCTGGATTTAATTTAGGTTTTGCAACAAAGCGTATAAATGCTTCTGCATTGCGTTTTGGTGATCAATGGGATGGAAAATTTTTTAGCAGACCCACTTCTGAAATTTTATTGAATAACGCAATAGGCTATTTTGATTTACAGGCAGGCTTGAATTATTCTTTCTTTCCTACTGATAATTTATATTTTCATGGGGGCTTTAGTATGCATCATCTTAATAAGCCCAGGGAAAGTTTTTTTCAGCAAAGTAATGGGGTAGATAACCGGATTCCTATACGTTCTATTGCATTTCTAGATGCAATGGTGAAGGTGAATGATATGGTTATTGTTTCTCCTGGAATTTATTTTACAAAACAAGGCTCTGCGTCTGAACTTGTAGGAGGACTCCACTTAAATTACAATCTCACAGGAGATGGCAAGCAGCAGCTTATTGCAGGTATTTATGCAAGACCTGGAGATGCGATAATTCCAATGGTTGGGTACCAATGGAAGTCGTTTAAATTTACATTTAGTTATGACGCCACTACATCTGGCTTGCAAGGCTTTAATGGTGGGCGTGGAGCGACTGAAATGTATATGCAGTATGATGGTATGTACACTTTGATGTATGCCAATAAACAAAGTTTTTGTCCTGCATTCTAATCTACATTCCCGAATTATTTCTCTAACTGTGGCCTAATTCCGAAATTCGTTTAAAATCAGGTGAACATGTTGCATCAAAGTATTCCAAAACACATTTATGATCAATTTATAGAAATTCTCGGAAAGGAATTTGTTATTGTTGATCAAGAAGTATTAAGTGAATATGCTCATGATGAAACTGAGAAACTTTTATTTTTTCCAGAGGTTGTGGTAAGGCCAAGAACAGCACTAGAGGTAAGTCGTATCATGCAAGTTTGTAACAAAGAGAAAATTCACGTTACACCGCGTGGAGCCGGTACAGGTTTAAGTGGAGGGGCGTTGCCTCATTTGGGAGGCGTGTTATTGTCTACCGACCGCATGAATAGTATATTGAAAATTGATGAAGAGAATCTTCAGGTAATTACAGAACCTGGTGTGATTACCCAGGTTATACAAGATGCTGTAAAGGCAGTCGGTTTATTTTACCCACCGGATCCGTCTAGCAAAGGATCCTGTTTTATTGGCGGAAATATTGCCGAAAACAGTGGTGGTCCCAAAGCAGTTAAATATGGTGTAGTTAAAGATTATGTATTGAATCTGGAAGTGGTGTTGCCGACTGGCGAGATTATCTGGACAGGCAGCAATGTGTTGAAAAATGCTACTGGATATAATCTTACTCAACTCATGGTAGGAAGTGAAGGCACTTTGGGTATTGTAACAAAAATCGTATTGAAATTGATCCCCCATCCTAAGCACGATTTGTTGATGCTGGTCCCTTTTTCATCATTGGAAAAGGCCAGTGAAGCAGTTAGTGCAATTTTTAAAGCTGGATTTACTCCATCAGCACTTGAACTTGTTGAAATAGATGCATTAAAGATTGTAAGTAAGTATATGACATCTTCTTCCATACCCTTAACTGATGATACTGCGGCACATCTGATTATTGAAGTTGATGGTAATCATATTGAAATGTTGAGACTGGAAATGGAGGCAATTGCTGAGTTGTTGTTGCGATTTGATTGTGGTGAAATCTATTTTGCAGATGATGCTCAACAAAAGGATGTCTTATGGAGCATGCG
>CAZVYI010000127.1:0-3775 GCA_964631755.1 uncultured Sphingobacterium sp.
TGGGATTCGTCCCGGGAGAGTAGGTAGGTGCCATATTTATTGAACCCTGATCTTTATTGATCAGGGTTTTTTTTTGCCTAAATTCATACAACATCCAAATACTATTATTTTAATGAATTGTAGAGCCTTAGCTGGTGTTTGCTTACTTTTTATCTCCTCGGTTTTCTTGATTTCAGCAAAACATAGCTTAGGAGATTCTAATTTGTTTACTGTTATTGGAAAGGCACAAGGGACTACCTACGCCATTAAGTATGTGCATTCTAGTGAGCTGATAACCCAAAAGGATATAGACGCTCTATTCAACTTGTTTGATCAATCGCTGTCTATCTATAACCCTCAGTCTCTCATATCCACCCTCAACAAGAAAAAAGAAAAAGCAATTCTGGACTCACATCTTCTTAAAATACTATCGTTTTCAGATAGTTTAAGTAAGGCCTCAAACAATACGTTCAGTATCAAAATGCTTCCTTTATTGGAAGTTTGGGGGTTTAAAAAGAGTAAAATAGTACAGTACCCCGACAGCCATTGCATTAAACAAATACTTGAGAATGATATTAATAAACAATATGTAATCAATGATTTAAGTGCCTTTAAATCAACTAAAAAATTGCAATTCGATATTGATGGAATTGCCCAGGGTTATTGTGTTGATTATCTATCCAACATGCTGCTTTCTAAAGGCATAAAGAATTTTATAGTTGAAATTGGAGGTGAAGTTTTTGCAAGAGGAGCAGATCAATTGGGCAGGAAATGGAGAGTTGGGATACAGGATGTCGACTATCTTTTGGGAAATAAGAATAGTGAGGACTTGGTGATCAGCTTAGATAATCAAGGCGTCACCACTTCAGGAAAATTTCAGAAATATAAAAAAATTGGAGATAGTATTATAAGCCATGTGCTGGATCCCAGGACAGGTTATCCTGTGAAAAATGATTTGGTTAGCGTGACTGTTCTCGCTAGTAGTGCGATGTTAGCTGATGGTCTGGATAATGCTTTTATGGTGATGGGTATTGACGGGACAATGAAATGGCTAGAAAAAAACCCCAACATAGGGGTTTTTATGGTCTATAGAAAAAAAGATGGTTTATTGGCTGATACAGCCAATAGCTTTTTTAAAAACCAGATGTCTTATTTGGAGTAAGTATTAATTTCTTTCCTGTGGCTTAGCCTCACTGGCAATCATCTTTCTACCCATCACTTCAGACTCATGAAGTGCTGCAATTGCTTTAAGCGCTGATTCCTGATTTGGCATTTCTACAAAACCAAAGCCTTTGCTTCTACCCGACATCTTGTCAATGATGATTCT
Organism: uncultured Sphingobacterium sp.; assembly: GCA_964631755.1. Lineage (GTDB taxonomy): Bacteria > Bacteroidota > Bacteroidia > Chitinophagales > Chitinophagaceae > Pollutibacter. Next base: position 1,307 of record CAZVYI010000127.1, read on the forward strand.
GGCTGAAGTCACCTCACCATAGGGACTAAATAATTGCTCTAAAGATTCATTGGTTAGCTTGTAGTTGAGGTTTCCGACGAAAATATTCATAAAAAAAAGTTTCAAATGTAGGCTCTCAACACACCAGCCTTCATAAAAGTTCATTTTAAACCTAGTTTTTCAATAACATCCCCAATAATGACTGGTCTCTGTTATAAATATCTTCCCTAAAATTAAGATTTCCATTGAAATCGACAAATGCCGTTAGATAAACAACGTATACGGGTACCTGTTTATCCAATTTTACGAAACGCTCTGTTTTTAAGTCCAAAATACGTTCCATTTCCTCAGAAGACCAGCCTTCTTTGTCCCTAAGCAAATAAAGTGCCAGACGATGAGGTTCTGCAATACGAATACATCCATGACTAAAAGCCCTTCTTTCTTCCTGGAATAAGCCCTTGGCAGGGGTGTCGTGTAAGTAAATATCAAAGGGATTGGGAAAGAGAAATTTTATCTCTCCCAAAGCATTATCCACCCCCGGTCTTTGTCGCAAACGTCCATCATACCACTCCATGTGGTTATCTGCCAAATAGTTTTTGTTTTTGGCAATCATAGGTAAAATCTCCTTTTTTAAAATTTTATCAGGGATATTCCAATAGGGGTTAAAAACTACATATTCTAGCTGCCCCTTAAAAATGGCAGTCCTGTTTGTCTCTTTTCCAACAATTGCCCCACAGGAAAAGATCAGCGAATCGCCATGCATCACAGTGAGATTATAGGCAGGTATGTTCACCACCAGATAGTCACCATCAGTTTCATTGGGCAACCACCTGCACCTCTCAAGGTTTACAATTATTTGTTTGATCCGCTCTTCTGTTGAAATATTCAATTGACGGATGGTACTGGAACCGATCACGCCATCAGGTTTTAAACCATGTTTTGCTTGGAAATTTAGAACAGCATCCTTCAGCGGCTGATTATACAATGGCGAACCATCATTTTGTTTTAACTCACCTGAGATGAAAAGTCGTTTCTTTAATGCAATGACTTCTGCAAGACTATCTCCTTTTTTTATTTTTCTATTTAAGTGCTCAATGGTTCCCCAGCCACCATTTTTTTGTATTTCCATCAAATCAATCAAAGATCTTTTCAACAAGTGGTATTGGGGATATATCGATCTGTCCATAGCAGCTGCATCGCCAGTTACAAATTCATCTAACAATTGCAGGTAATCTGTTTTTTTTCTGGGAATGTACCAGAGCATCATTTTGCTCTCTTTTTCAGATACACCTCCCAAAACCCGATTGGCAAAATGCAGGTACTGTGCCGACTGCATCAACTCGAATTCAACCAGACTGTCGGCACCTTGTTTGCCAATCCATCTTTTGTATTCCTCAAGATAGGGGACCTCTGCAGGGAGCCCGTTTTCTTCCATCTGCATAATTCTGTTGTAGAGAATTTGCACATTTTCAATTCTGCCATTGGCATCATGCCATGCCATATTGTAATTCCTTGATTTGTAAAACCGTTGCAGTTCTTTTTGGTAGGGGAGAAATAAATTGAACTGCGTAGTGAAATTTAAAATTTCAGCACTATCTAGTTTAAGGTTTTTCTGATCGCTAAAATTACCGGCAACAATTTGTGGGTGAATAGTATCCATGAAAGCATCAGGTACTTTGTTTTTTATTGCTGCCCCATTAGGGCCACATCCAGCAAGTAGAATCGGCAGAAGCCAGGATAAAAGTATCGCAAATTTGTTCACAATGGAAATATAGAAAATAAAAAAAGCCCCCAGTAAACTGAGGGCTTTTTATCTGCTAAAAAGTATTTATTCAGCAACAATTTCCAATCCAACTTCGGTCTCGTTGCCGTTACCAAAGTCAACCTTGGCTTTGTAGCTTCCCAACTCCTTGATTTCATCAAGAAGATGAATGCGACGTCTGTCAATTTCATATCCTTTTTGCTCACGAATTGCTTTTGCAATCTGAACCGTAGTTACGCTACCGAAAATTTTACCAGTAGTTCCTGTTTTTGCACCTATGGTAACAGAACCATCTTGCAAAGCAGCAATAACTTTGTTGATTTCAGCGAGCATCTTGTCTTCTTTCTTCTTGATTTGCTTCAAGCGCTCTTCCAATTGCTTGAGGTTAGAAGGAGAAGCCTCAACAGCAAACTTTTGAGGAATAAGAAAGTTACGTGCGTAACCATTCTTTACGTTTACCACTTCATTGGCACCGCCGAGATTGTTTACGTCTTGAATTAAAATAACTTGCATTTTTTTTATTTTAAAGTTTTACCAATTTCCAATCCCAATGGGACTGTCACACCATCCTGGTGATTAGGGTAGGTTCTACTTCAACAAATCGGTCACGTACGGCAACAATGCCATTTGACGTGCACGCTTAATTGCTTCTGATACCTTACGCTGATACTTGAGTGAGTTACCAGTAATACGGCGAGGCAACATTTTACCTTGCTCGTTCAGGAACT
>CAZVYI010000128.1:0-3699 GCA_964631755.1 uncultured Sphingobacterium sp.
ACACTGAGTAACACGGCCTGCAGCTTATGCTGTAGGCCTTTTTTTATATTTTATCCTGCTCGTATGATAGAAAAATCCCTTTCTCAAACAAATTAAGAAAGGGATTTAAGAATTATTAGCTTACTTATTCTATAGTATAATCAAGAACAATATTTGTTGTAACAGGAAATGTTTGGCTACCAGACTGCAAGACTCTTACACCACCATCAATAGTAAGTGTAGATTGATATGAAGCCAAATTTGCAACAGAAGCTCTGAACCCAATTTTATCACCAGGTTTTAGGCTCCACGATTGCTCAGTTACAGTCCACTGATTATTGCTCAATGTTCCAGATGCAGTTGCTGAAGATTTAGAGATATAAGTAATAGCCCCTGATAAACTAGTATTGGCCAATGGTATACAAGTCAATTTATACTCAACTGTATATGCTTTCTCTACAGGTATTTCTTCTTTTTTACAAGAAGTAATAGCAGCTATGAAAAATAACGATACAAGGAATTTTTTCATATTGGTTTGATTCCAAAATAAAAAAGAATTTACTCAATTGTATATGTCAAATTGATAGTATAGATTAACTGGTACAATACTAAGATAAGGCTATTGCGCTTGAAAAAGATGCCTCACAAAAGCAATAGTTAATATCAATACAATAATTGACCGAGAAAATCAAGAAAGGGAACTCAATTTAATATACTTAATTACTCTACCTTATACTGAAGAACTACAGTAGTTGGAGAAGGCATCAAAGTGGAGAATGTTCTTTCAAAAACCCTAACAGCTCCATCTACAATTACTAAAGCTTCATAAGAGGACACATTTGAAAGTGTTGCAGTAAATCCAATTTGATCTCCCGCTTTTAACTTCCATGCGCTTTCAGTTACAGTCCATGGACTAGTTGAAAAGGTTGCTGTTGAAGAAGCAGATGTTTTAGAAACATACGAAATTTCTCCAGATATAGTTGTATTCGGTTTGGGAGTTGCTGTTACCCTATATTCTACAGTATATGTTTTGTCTCCAGGGACAGGAACAGTTTCTTCTTTTTTGCAAGAAGCAATCAAGGCCAAAAGAATGAATGATACAAAGAGTTTTTTCATGATGTTATTGTTTAGAGTTGTAAAATAATAAAAAAAATTCCACCTGCATTCTACTCACAATAATTATTTTTATTCCAAAATAAAATCATGTGTTATTTTAATAGCATTAACCTAAATGTGGGAGATATTATTAAAATATCAAATAAGCAGAAAAAAATTGATTTGGCCATCAGGTCAAATATTACAAGTGGATTTGAATTTACACAATGGCCAATACTCAAGTCGATTAATCACAACCAAGATTTTATACTTGAAATGGCACACTGGGAATTCATCCCATCCTGGATCAATACATCAAAAGACTTATCCATCAGCAGAGAAAAATTTACTACGCTAAACGCTAAAGCTGAAAATCTGCTCGATAGCAAAATGTATAAAGATGCAGCAACGAATAGAAGATGCCTTGTACTATCATCGGGTTTTTATGAATGGCGTCACTACAAACCAGTTGGAGCAAAAAAAGAAAATGCCTATCCTTATTTTATTTCTCTGCTTGGTCATCAATATTTTTTTATGGCTGGTATCTATCAACCCTGGACAGATAAAGAAACAGGTGAAACAACTGATAGTTTTGCAATTGTTACTACCGCAGCAAATGAACTGATGGCAAAAGTTCACAACAAGAAAAAAAGGATGCCCTGTATTCTCACTGAGACCCTTGCGAACGAATGGTTAGAAGATGACCTATCGGAAGACAGAATAAAAAATCTAGCTAATCACCAAATAGATAGCAACGCGCTGCAAGCACACCCAATCAGAAAAGATTTTAAAACTACACTGCATCCACAAGAAGCATTTAGTTATGCAGAACTACCGCCATTGGGACAATCAAAGGGATTTCCCAACGAGCTTCCATTTGTATGAACTACCTTCTAAAACAATTCCCCAATAATCAAAAGAACCTGTACTTCTATCACCTGCTGTGTTCAACAACAAAGGACCGGTGATGCCAAAATATTTACTCGATTCTATTTTAAAAATATTTTTTGTAAGATCAAAAGAATCATTAGTAGTATTTAATGCTGTGACTGTCCTTGCAATAACCCATACTGCATCATACGCAGCCAAAGCATATGCATCTGGCTCAATCCCTGTTGCGGTTTTTATTGCAGTAGAAATTGTACCCAGATCCGGATGTGACAATGCTGGTAAACCAAAATTAGGAGCAATAAATTTTGTAGCAGCTGCAAATGCCGCCGCTTGTGCATCACCAGTTAATGCAGCACTTAATACCACACCATCGCCACCATACCACTGTACTGATGAAAAAATTAGATCTGATGAAGCCTGTTTGAATAAGGCAACACATTCATCAAATGAAGCAAGATAAACAGCTACTTTACCCACCCCATGTATATTGATGTGAGATTGTAGTTTAGTCTTTAAAGTAGAAAGTAATGCAGTATAATCGGTAACCGTGGTAGCATAGGGAGCAATGGCATCTACTTGCCCACCTAACCCGTTAAATGCCTGCCCTACACTTGTTTGTAATCCTTTGTTTCCTGCATCATCTCTGGATAAAGTAACTACAACGCGTTTACCTTCTGCGAACATTGTTTTTGCTAAAGCTGGACCTTCTACCACATCACCAGGACAAAATCTGAATATACCATCACCAGAAATCGCTAGACTACTAGCTGTACTGCCCTGGCTAACTACCAATACATTTTTCTCATCTGCAAGTGGTTTAATAGCTGCCAATTCTGCACTGGATTGTGGACCAATTACATATTTTGTTCTAGTACGTACAACATCAGCCATTGCAAGTTTTGCAAGTGCTGTATCCAATTTTGTATCAAAAACCATTCCAGAAAACCTGATGCTGGTCCCTTTTTGCTCCATGTAGGCATTAACATCTGCAACTGCCAACTCGATTGCTTTTTGAGAAGTAACTCCCAATGAAGACCAATTACCAGTAAGAGAAAGCAAAGCTCCAATTTCAACATCAGTAATTGTAGTTTCAAGCGGTTTTTTACACCCAACCAAAATAGTGAAAGCCACTAAACACAAACCCAACAGAATTTTTTTCATTTTTTATTTTTTACTTACGCAAGTTAAGACCAATCTTGCTTTTATAGTCTAACACAAACTTTAAGATCTTAGAAACATAACCAAAGAGCCAATCAGTGTCAAAATTATAACAAGCTTTCTGTACTGATCATCTTGAATTTTATCGACCAGTTTTACCCCAGCCCAGAATCCAAGCAGCAATGCAGGAATCAAAAATAAATCGACTTTCAATGTATTTGAATTGATGTTCTTCCAATAAAAAACCTGAAAGGGAAACTTAAATAAATTCATAAAAAGAAATATCCATGCACCAGTCCCAATGAACACATTCTTACTCACCCTCATGGCTAAAAAGTAGAGATTAGCAAATGCTCCAGCCAGATTCCCAATCATTGTAGTAAAACCAGCTGCCAAACCATTACCAATTGCAAAGGCAGGATGATCAGGAACAGATTTAGTTTTTCGAAACTCCATCAACAAAACAATGATAATGGTGATCAATACAATACCAGCCATCACTTTTCGAAAAATTACTTCATGCATATCCTTTCCAAGAAACACACCAAATAAAATTCCAATCACCATCCAAGGTGC
>CAZVYI010000129.1:0-3634 GCA_964631755.1 uncultured Sphingobacterium sp.
ATAATAAATATTCCAATTACGGCTGCTAGTGCTGCGAAGGTTGAGGCTTCGTCGACTGTCATTCTACCAGAGGCGACCGGCCTGGAGGCTGTCCGCTTCATCATTGCATCGGTATCTTTTTCTGCAATCTGGTTGATGGCATTGGCTGCTCCTGTTACAAGCAAACCACCTACAAAAAGTAAAAGAACTGATATGATGTCGAATTCAATGTCTGGAACCAGCAGGTAGCAAACCACTGAAGAAAATACCACTGTAAAACTCAGTGTGAACTTCATCAGTTGCTGATAATCTTTCAGCTTGGATGATACCTTTGATGCTAAACTCCCATTCACTTCATTCTGCTGCATCAAATTTATTTTTCGATCACTCCCGAAGGAGTAATCATTTTTTAATGTTTAGACTCATTCGCGCCAACTGGCTCAGTCTGTGGGATGAACTCTCTTCCATCCTTTCCATAATCATAAGCCCATCTGTGTACTTCTGGTACATCGCCAGGCCAGTTACCATGACCAGGATTGATTGGAGTGGTCCACTCCAATGTTGTTGCTCCCCATGGATTCTGTGTAGTAACTTTTCTTCCCTTGAAAATAGAATAGAAGAAGTTGAACACAAACAACAACTGCACTGCGAATACAATCATCGCAACAGTACTGATGAACCTGTTCATGTCGGCAAACATATTGAACGACTGCCAGTTGCTCCAGTCTGTATAACGACGTGGCATACCTGCAAGACCTGCGTAGTGCATAGGCCAGAAGATCAAGTATGAACCTACGAGTGTTACCCAGAAATGAATATAAGCCATTGTGTTATTGAGGTAACGACCATACATCTTAGGGAACCAGTGGTAAACACCTGCGAACATTCCAAAGAATGACGCAACACCCATTACAATGTGGAAGTGCGCAACTACAAAATAGGTATCATGCAAGTGAATATCTAAAGTAGAGTTACCCAAGAAAATACCGGTAAGACCTCCCGAGATAAACAAACTCACAAAGCCAATTGCAAAAAGCATACCTGGAGTAAAACGAACATTTCCCCTCCAAATGGTGGTCAGCCAGTTGAACACTTTAATTGCTGATGGCACCGCAATCAAAAGTGTCAACAACACGAAGAACGCACCAAGGAATGGATTCAATCCAGTTACAAACATATGGTGTGCCCAAACAAGGAAGGCAAGAATACAAATTGCAAACAATGAACCAACCATTGCCAAATAACCGAAGATTGGTTTTCTTGAATTCACAGAAAGAATTTCAGAAACCATTCCCATGGCTGGCAAAAGAATGATATATACCTCAGGGTGACCCAAGAACCAGAACAAGTGCTGAAACAAAATAGCAGATCCACCTTCGTTTGGCAGAATTTCACCTTTAACCACAATCTCAGAAAGATAGAAGCTTGTACCAAGGTTACGGTCAAACAAAAGAAGAACAGCACCTGAAAGCAATACAGGGAATGACAGTACACCCAATACTGCAGTAAAGAAAATCGCCCACATGGTAAGAGGCAATCTTGTCATGCTCAAACCTTTTGTACGCAAGTTCAATATGGTTGAAATATAGTTAAGGCCACCAAGCAAAGAAGATACAATGAAGAGCGCCATAGAAATCAACCAGAAATCCATACCCAACTTCGAACCCTCACTGGCTTGTCCCAGTGCACTCAACGGAGGATAGATGGTCCACCCACCAGCTGCAGGTCCAGTTTGGATAAACAAAGAAGCAAACATCACAACACTTGCCCCAAAGAAAAACCAATAGCTCAACATGTTCAAAAATCCTGATGCCATGTCTCTTGCACCAATCTGCAAAGGAATCAAGATGTTAGCAAAAGTTCCACTCAAACCAGCAGTCAATACAAAGAACACAAGAATGGTTCCGTGCATGGTAACAAGTGCATAATAAAATTCATTAGAGATTCTTCCACCTGCTGCCCATTTACCAAACAGATCTTCAAGAAATGGAAAGGTCATATCAGGATAACCCAACTGCAGACGGAACAAAACAGAAAACAATCCACCAATGATTGCCCAGATGATACCGGTAATCAGGAATTGTTTACCAATCATTTTGTGATCCGTACTGAAAATGTACTTACTGAGAAACGATTCCTCATGGTGATGGTCGTGGCCATGTGCATCATGAGAATCATGCGAATGTACTTCCGCTACTGCGTGTCCGTGTGTGATTGTTTCGCTACTCATTGTTAATTTTTTTTTCTTTGATTCGTTATTTCAGTTGGGCCAAGGGTTTGCTAGTTGTTACAGCAGCAGTCACTGTACTATCAGCTTTAGCTGGAGCTGGAGCACTTGCTTCTTTAACTGTAAGATATTGTGGTTTCTTTGAAGCCATCCATGCATCATACTCTTCTTGGGTTTCAACCACAATCACACCGCGCATAGAATAGTGTCCGCTTCCACACATTTGGTCACAAGAAATTTCATAAACGAAATCCTTGTTACCGGTAATCTCTTTCATTTGGGCTGTTGTATAGAGAGGGGTAAACCAAAGTGTAGTTGGAATACCAGGAACTGCATCCATTTTTAAACGGAAGTGAACCAAACCAACATCATGAATTACATCCTGTGCATTGATCACCAATTGTACTGGTTTACCAACAACCAAGTGCATTTCTGTTGCTTCAATATCGTCATGGCTTGCACCATCTTCCCAATCCACACCCAATGCATTTCCATTAGATGCATCTGTCAAACGGTAATTTTTTCTACCCAACACATTATCCTTACCAGGATACCTCATCATCCAGTTGAATTGCTTACCAGTAATCTCTACAATCTGAGCATCTTTTGGTGCATCACCTGTAATCTTGAACCAGTAGAACAATCCAAATCCAACCAATACTGTAAGGAAGATTGCTGGAACTACTGTCCAGATCAACTCCAACTTATTATTGTGCGGGAAATAAAATACTGTTCTTTTTTCACTGAACTGATATTTATAAGCAAACCAGAAAAGTAAAATTTGTGTAAGGACGAACACTACACCTGTCACAGCAATTGTGATGACCAACATGAAATCAATCTTCTCTCCATGATCAGAAGCCGCAGGTTGAGCAAGTAAGGTTTTGTTGTAGAACAACTCATTGCACCACCATGCACCAGCAAGCCCCAATACCAGGAACACAATCATCAGAAACGCATTGATTCTGTTGTTCTGTCTGAAGGATTTTTCTTCTCCTTTCAACACAGATACATATTCACTTGCTTTTGCGATCTGGAATGTCACAACGAACGCGAGCGCCAAGATTGCTAAAATGAAATAACCCGACATGTGATAATTATGTTTTGTTTATAAATTCATTTCCGTTTTTCCTCAAGCCATTATACTTCGTGAATCACACTTTCTTTGATGTAAGGATGGTTCAAAGCCGTTAATGGCTTCTTCGCTAAACCTTTTCCAACAAAATGCATGATTAAACCAGCATAAAATACAAGCATACCAAACTCAAACCAACCGAGACTGTAATGTTCATGCATGGTGCCAGGCATAACCATTTGGTAAAAATCTACCCAGTGACCCAAGATGATTAATACTGCAAGGAAAGTAAGCGTTGTATAGTTTCTTTTTGATCCTCTTCTCATCAAAAGCAAGAAAGGAACAGCAAAATT
>CAZVYI010000130.1:0-3602 GCA_964631755.1 uncultured Sphingobacterium sp.
AATTGTGATGTGAGGGGATGCAGTCAGTTGGCATTATAATGGGTAACGATTTACTCATTGAAACCACTTAATTTTGCAGCAATACTATTTTATGGGTGTACTCAAACAAATTGCGACTTACCTCTATCTTAGAAAAAAAGATGCTGATACCCCTGATTCAAAGTGGGTGAAATATATGCATGGTATCAACAGAATATCTCTATTGCTTTTTTTGTTTGCAATTGTCGTAATGATTGTAAAGGCTTTTTTGAAAAAATAAACCGTTTCTCAGAACATCTGTTGGACAATGGCAGCTGCTTTTTGAGAAGCCTTACCCCCAGCACTTAATAGTTGATAGAGTTCGTCAGTATCTTCTTTGTATTGCTTTTTCCTTGCTTCGTTAAAGAGCAATTCATTCAATTCAACCTTGATGTTCTCTGTTGTCAATTCATTTTGAATCAATTCTTTTACGATGGGCTTATCCATAATTAAATTGACCAATGATATGTATTTTACTTTGATCAATTGCTTTGCAATTGCGTATGAAATCGGTGATCCTTTATAGCAAACTATTTCGGGTACACGAAATAGAGCTGTTTCTAAGGTTGCTGTGCCAGAAGTGACCAAAGCCGCATCTGCAATAGAAAGTAAGTCGTAGGTTTTATTTTTGACAATTTTTACATTACTGTATTTATTCGTCAGTTCTTGTATAAAGGCATCTGTAATACCAGGTGCTTGTGCAACAACAAAAATGGTATCTGGAAAATCTTTTGAAGCTTCCAGCATGATGGGTAATTTTTTTGAAATCTCTTGTTTTCTCGAACCAGGTAATAGTGCAATCAGTTTTTTTTCTGAATCAATACCCAGGCTGGCTCTGATTTTTTTGCTGTCATTCTCAAGTTGATACTCGTCAATAATTTCAATCAAAGGGTGTCCAACGTAGTCCACTTGAAATTCCCACTTTTCATAAAATGTTTTTTCAAAAGGAAGAATAACAAGCATCTTATCGATTACTTTTTTGATTGTATGAATTCTTTTTTCTTTCCAGGCCCAAATCTGTGGTGAGATGTAATAAATTGTTTTATACCCTTTTGATTTTGCAAATTTTGCAATTGGCAAATTGAATCCAGGATAATCGATGAAGATGATGACATCAGGATGAAAACTGAGTATATCTCTCTTGCAGAATTTCATGTTAGACATGATCGTGGATAAATTACTAACCACTTCAGCAAAACCCATAAAGGCAAGATCTCTGTAATGTTTGACAATTAATGCACCTGCATCTTGCATTTTGTCGCCACCCCAAGCCCTGATCTGAGCATCCTGATCGTTATGCTTTATGGCCTTGATGAGTTTGCTGCCATGCAGATCCCCCGAAGCTTCGCCTGCTATGATGTAATATTTCATTTTAGGTAGGGGTTTATCCAAACATTTTGAATAAAAAAGCAGATGCTGCGTAAACTACGGATATTGTAAAAATCCCTTTGGCTGTTTTATCCTTTTGTCCGTTGATAAAAATTGTAAACAAAACAATGTTCAGTAGCAGACAAGGTATACTCAAAGCTGAAATCAGTTGTTTGTTGGATTGTAAGGCGAGTAAAAAACTTTTAAATGGGAACAAGCTGAATTTCCAGAAATAATACCCAAAGAAACTGATTACAGGAATAACCAGCCCGATAATGAGACCATAAAAGAAGTTATCCTTTTTAAAGATTACCATGTGTAGTCTTTTTCTATTTTCTTTTTAAGGGCATAATTGGTCAGGTCGTATTGAACGGGCACTACACTCACATAATTATTTTGTAAGGCCCAAACATCTGTTTCTTTGCTCTTTTCAAGATTCAGAAATTCACCTGTTAACCAAAAGTATTTTTTTCCTGATGGATCTTTTCGTTCTTCAAAGTCCTCCTCATATTTTGCATAAGCCTGTCTGCACACTTTTACACCTTTAATCAGTTTTGCATCACCTTTAGGAATATTGACATTCAAGCACATGTGCTTATCGGCTTTTTTGGAAAGCATCTTTTCTACAATCAGCCTGGCATATTTTTTAGCACCTTCAAAATCAGCTTCCAGACTATAATCCATCAAAGAAAAACCAACTGAAGGTATATTTTCAATGGATGCTTCAATTGCAGCACTCATCGTCCCAGAATAAATGACATTGATGGAATGATTGGCGCCATGATTGATCCCACTCAGACAAATATCTGGTTTTCTGTGAAGTACTTTATCTACAGCTAGTTTGACACAATCAACCGGTGTCCCACTACAGGTCCAGGCCTCTACACCATCAATTAAATGTGATTTTTGCAACCGAAGCGGGTAGCCAATGGTGATGGCATGCCCCATACCTGATTGAGGTTTATCGGGTGCTACTACAATAACCCTGCCTAAATCTTTTACCGCCTCTACAAGATGACGAATTCCTGGAGCTGAAATACTGTCATCATTGGTTATTAAAATAATAGGAACTTCTTTTTTCTTTCTGGTCATGTTGTTTGTTCTGGAATGAATGCCATAAAAGTACCATTTATTTCATTTTGACTTCCCTCTAATCAGTTTAGTAGGAAAAAATTTAGCAAAAAATACTTTGAAAACTAAATTATTTAGTATATTGCCCCAAAATCATTAGTATGTCACAGTCCTATGCCGGTAAAAATCTGAAACACTTGCGCAAATTGAAAGGAATGACGCAAGAAGAATTTGCACAGAAATTACAGATCAAAAGGTCGTTATTGGGAGCTTATGAAGAAGAAAGGGCCGAGCCGCGAATCGATGTCCTGGAGATGATCAGTGATCATTTCAATATCAGCCTGGATGATTTATTAAGAAGGGATTTAAGTGATGAAAAAGGAGGATACTTGGCAAAGCGACGTCAACAGAAGCTTGGAGCTGAATCACATAGTGTTATTCATTTTGTTCCCATGAAAGCGGCAGCAGGCTATTTGGCCGGTTATGCGGACGAGGAGTTTATTGATGAGTTGAATACGTTTACCTTACCAATGCTTGGAAGTGGTCACTTCAGGGCTTTTGAGATCATAGGGGACAGTATGTTGCCAACGCCAAGTGGGTCAATTATAGTGGGACAAAAAATTGATGATTTGGATGAGGTAAAACAGAATGCGGCCTATATTGTCTTGAGCAGAAATGAGGGTATTGTATACAAGCGTGTATCGCGCAACCCGAAAGCGAAAAATAAATTGACATTGACCAGTGATAATCCCTCTTTCCAGCCATACAATATCAATGCTGATGATGTATTGGAAATTTGGCAGGCTCAGATTGTTATTACAAAAGTTGCCCAGCAACAAAGGTGGGATGTCGGTCAGCTTGCCAATCTGGTCAGTAACTTACAAGAACAGGTCAGCTCTTTAAAGAAAAGAATGAACTAGGCGAATCAAAATTTTACTGGGTTTTGAGTGATTTATGCACATTGCGTTAATAACCTCCCTTTTTAAGGGAGGTTTCATTCATTTATCTTTGGCACCCATCGAGGGTGGTGAAAATTGGGATTGTTTACATCTAAAGCAGTGAGATAGTATGGCTAAACAGCAGGAAAATAAAGTTTTTGAATACAATGAGGACTCGATAAAGAGTTTGGATTGGAAAGAGCATAT
>CAZVYI010000131.1:0-3293 GCA_964631755.1 uncultured Sphingobacterium sp.
TCATTGCTCATAGGTATTGGAGCAGCCTTCTTCTCAGGAGCTTTACTGGCCTATGCAATGGGATACCACGATATCAAATCAGTCGTTACCATCGGAGCAGGTGCTTGCACGTTTATTGTTGGTCCTGTTACAGGAAATGCCATCGGTGCAGAATCTGATATCATTGCAATTAGCATTGCTATAGGAGTAATCAAATCTGTTTTAGTAACATTACTCACTCCTGCGATTGCAAAAAAAATTGGACTTACCAATCCAAAAACAGCCATGATCTATGGTGGAGTGATTGGAACAACAAGCGGTGTTGCAGCAGGATTGGCAGCAACCGATCCTAAATTAGTTCCCTATGGTGCATTAACCGCTACCTTCTATACGGGATTGGCTTGTCTGCTTTGTCCCTCAGTACTTTATTATATAATTGATTTGATGATTTAGTTAGTGAAAAGATATATCGATACGTAATTTGTTTTTTAGCAATCCATTGGAAATTTGTAATTTCCATGTTCTAACACAAATAGATGAGCTTCAGTATTTAAACCATGCAATCAAACAACGGAATCCCATTTATTTCTGATTTTAAGTCTGCGCCAGACATCAACTGGCAAATGTCCAGAGCTGAAAAATACTGTCTCATTAATCTTCTTCAGCATTTAAAACCTGAGACAGCCATTGAAATTGGAACCTTCATGGGAGGCAGCTTACAAGTTCTAAATGAGTTAGTGCAAAATATTTATTCAATAGATATTAGTCCAGCTCCAAAATCTTATCTCGAAAAACAATTTTCAAAAGTTGATTTTCGAGTTGGTAATAGCCATGAACTTATTCCAGATTTAATTAAAGAGATTGAAGAAAAAGGACAAATACTTGAATTCATATTAGTTGATGGAGATCATACAACAAAAGCAGTAAAAAGAGATTTAGAGGCTATTCTAAATTACAACCACAAACAACCCATAACAATTATTTTACACGATAGCTTCAACCCTCAATGCAGAAAAGGAATAAAGTCGGTTGACTACAGTTTATACCCTCAGGTCAGCTATGTTGAACTCGACTATATTGGAGGTTCATATTGGCATAATGATACCTACAGAGAAATGTGGGGCGGTTTTGCAATGATTCAAATAAACCCCGACCACCAAGGGAAGGTTTCAATTCAAGCATCACTAGAAAAAATGTACAGAAGAACGTATTGGGGATCAGTACATATATTTAAGGACCCCCTTCAGTTTTTAGTGCCGCTCAAGCAAAAGATTTTTCGAAAACTAAGACTGAAACAAAGAATCAATATGTACGAAAAATTTGACTAAGTAAACTATTATTCAATCGAGTTTTCAATTGGATTTTTTTGTAAAGTCAAGATTGAAGTTAGTATTTAGAATTATCCCATTGTTATTTTGAAATAGATTTTGCCCATTTATTAGGCGTCCAAACTGTAAAATTTGGTTGATATATCCTGCTTCGATTCTTATACTTTTATTGAATCGATATCCAAATAAAACTCCAATTCTGTTTTGGTCGAAAATATTGGCATTAACATTTTTCCCAAAGCCTATAAATATTTCATCATAAGCAGCCAAATAAGGTGTTTTATCATTGATTGTGTTACCACTCAATGGAAATTGAAACCGAAACATATATCTGGCCCTATGTAATAGTGGAAATTCATCTTCGGAAATTTTATTTGCCGAACTGTAGCGTCCTACAAATCTTTGTTCTAACATAAAGCGGTGAGAAAAATCTACTATACCTTCTTTATGAGAAAATTGCACCATTTCAAAAATCCTATGTTCTGTAAAATCTCTACCCAAAGCATTAATTGGGTATTCATCATATGGAAAAGTTTCTATCCAAGCATAACCCACTCTAAATAAAACTCTTGGATTTAATTGGTAATTCACTCCAACTCGTAAAAGGCTTTGTTGCCAATCGGTAATGGTATTAACGCGACGCCATTGGTATTCGGTGTGAATGCCAAATTTTTCTGATACTTTGAAAGTACCAAAATAATTATACCATCCAATGTTGTTTTTTGTATTTAATCGATTGTTTTGTGCAAATGAAGTTTGACCAACAAAAAATAGAAAACTAAATAATGTAACTGTATACTTCATACTTGAATTAAATGAAAAAGGGTTGTGAAGAAACACAACCCTTTTAGTTTGTTTATTTCGTTGCTGGGGCAAATGGAAGTGCAGATTTATGCACAATGATTTTAAGTTTTCCATCTTTTCCTTTTCTGAAAACCCAAGTTTTATCTACCATAACTTCATTTCCCTCCTTATCTGTTACCCATACATTTCCCATTGTTATTGCAACAGAACCATAGATCTGGATCCCTTCATTGTCGTTTCCTGTATTACTATATCTCGCTTTCACCCAAGGCTTCAAGGCAAAACCTTTATCATTGGGATAATCAGGGTCGCCACCTATAAAATAGGCCAATGCTCCTTTTTTGTCGTTTCTAAAAGTTTGGTCGCCAAAAGTTAATGTTGGTTTGAAAAATACTTTGCCACTGTCATAATTGTAAGCCGATGAAAGTACTTCACTTGCAAATGCTTTGTAATCTCCACCTTCTTCTTTCAGTTTACCAATTTGTACCAAAGCATCACACCATGCCTGTTGTGCAGCATTCACCTCAGCATATGTGATAACTGTTTCTGCACCCTCTTCAACGTACATTAATCCCAAGCTGTCAATTATTTTTTGTACTTGTTCTTCTGCTTGTGAGTCTGCTTCTTTGCTTATTTGTTTACTTGTTTCATTACAAGAGGACATGATGCCTAATGTCAATAATAATCCGAAAAACATTTTTTTTATGCTCATAAAAGAAATATTGAAAATTGCCTACTTCTTAAAACGGTGTTCGGCTAGTCCGTTATATTTTAAATATGATCTTATCTACTTAGTTTCAGAGGTCTACGAAGATTGCAACAACCGTATTCTAGTTATGCATTCGGACAGATTTCAAAGTACAAAATTATAAACCCTAACTACACTTGAAAAGAAACACAAAGACCCAATTTTTCATCTCTCCGGCTACTGTATATCTGTATCAAATATAAGGGTGTTTCTTAAATAACCATATAATGAAAATATTTCATATATCTGCTAGAATAAAGTAAAAATGAACACCCCTTATGAGTAGCAGTGATATACTATGTACAATAATTGACAGGGTTTATTAATTAAGTTGGTTAAAGCTTAAAAGTCGGTTATCTGATCTTCTATTCGATTAATGTCTTCACCAATATTTCTTCCGTACTTCCTATTGAAAGCATAGAACAAGGTGATGT
>CAZVYI010000132.1:0-3285 GCA_964631755.1 uncultured Sphingobacterium sp.
TCTTCCCACTTTTGAATGTCGACTTCTGTTGCTCTTCTCAATATTTTCTTCAGATCGGCACTGTCCTCAGCAATTCTCTTTTTCTTTAGTTGCAAGCGAACAAGTTCTCCGCTGAGGTTGACTGTTCCTACGTCAAAGCCTCCAACACCTTCAACACTCACTACTTCACCTTTGTTAAAATGCTGAAGGGTAGTGTTTTTAAAATATTCTTTTCTGCTTCCGTTATTGAAAGTGACTTCTACGATTCTACAAGACACGGCAGGATCAGAGAAAGGCAGGTTCGCCAGCCAATCGTGTACGTTAAGTCTATTGCATCCGCCTGTACTGCAACCGCCATTGCTTTTGCATCCACTTGGTTTTCCGTCTTTTGTTCCGCAAGAACTACATCCCATTTCCTTAATTATCAGTGTATCAAAATTACTGATTTATCCCTTATGATATGATATATTTTGATGGTAAGGGCCATGAACAGGATTTTGGCATTCGCATTTCGCTCAATATGGTAAGATGATTGGTTCAATTCATCTACCAAAGCTTCAATCTGTTCGGTTGAAATCAACTTGAGCAGACGCATTGCAAAATCTAGTTCTTCTTCGGCTACAGAAGGTGAGTTTGTGGTGTTGGCAATATGTACTGAAATCGATAAGAGATGAATAAAGTAACTCAGAAATTGTTTTTGCTTTTCTCTTCCCAGTTTGCTGATCTCTTCTACCCATTTTACTTGTGATGCAGGACCGTTTTTCAATATAGCGTTCAACCATTCTCTTAGCAAAGCTTGCCAGTCCTCATCACCATGGTGCAAAAGTTGAAATGCTTCCCTCAGGTTGCCTTGTGCAATTGGGGCAAGTGTGTTGGCTTTATCACGGGGAACTCCTTGTGCAGATATAAGCCAGGAAGCAATATCACTGGTTTCAAGTTGATTTATTTTAACGAGTTGTGTTCTTGAAAGTATAGTAGGAAGAATTTTTGATTCATCCTCTGCAACAAAGATGAATAAAGTTTTTTCGGGCGGCTCTTCTACTAACTTTAATAATTTGTTTCCCGCAGTGCCCAGGTATTCAGGCAACCATTGAATTAAAATTTTATAACCACTTTCAAAACTCTTGAGATTGAGTTTTCTGATGATGTCTTCACATTCATGTGCAGTTATATTTCCTTGTTTATTTTCAGCGCCTAAACATTGCAACCAGTCGTATGCATTACCAAAAGGTGTTTCAGATATAAAGCTTCTCCATTCTGTTATAAAATCATTGCAGACAGGTTTGTCAACTCCGGCTTTGGTGATGGTAGGGAAGGAATAATGAATATCCGGGTGCATTAAAGAAGTAGCCTTCTTACAAGATGGACATACACCACAAGCATCTTTTATATCAACAGCAGTGGTACTTTCATCACCAAACAATTGATCTGCTGCAGAACTGTTTTTTAAATTGTTTTTTTCACAAAGTATATATTGTGAAAAAGCTATAGCAAGTTGAAGTGCGCCACTGCCTTCTTTGCCAAGAAACAATAAGGCGTGGCTGAGTCGGTTGTTACCAACCAATCCAATTAGTTTTTCTTTTACGCTAAGCTGACCAGGTACTTCTGAAAAAAGCATGCGTAAAGATACTCAACAAGAAGCAGATGTGGTTATTGTAGGTGCTGAGTAATTTCTTCACTCATTGGATTCACCTTACTTGGATAGACTGCAACTAGTTTTCCATTTTCATCCAGTAAAAATTTGGTGAAGTTCCATTTGATTTCTGCATCCATAACACCGTTTTCAGATTTATGGGTTAGCCATTTGAAAAGCGGATGTATATCTTCTCCTTTAACGGATACTTTTTCAGCCATGGTAAAACTAACACCATAATTTTTTTGGCAGAATTCATTGATTTCTGCATTGGATCCTGGCTCTTGTCCACCAAAATTATTCGCAGGAAATCCAACAATCACCAGTTTATTTTTATATGCTTTGTGTAGTTTTTCCAATTCAGCATACTGAGGGGTATAGCCACACTTTGATGCGGTATTGACAATCAGAATTTTCTTTCCTTTGTATTTTGAGAAATCTATGGTTTCGCCATCAATAGATGGTACTTTGAATTTGTAGATTGTTGCTGGACCTGCTGCGAAAAAAGCAAAAGCGATAAAGATTAACCTGATCATATGGATTATGTT
Organism: uncultured Sphingobacterium sp.; assembly: GCA_964631755.1. Lineage (GTDB taxonomy): Bacteria > Bacteroidota > Bacteroidia > Chitinophagales > Chitinophagaceae > Pollutibacter. The sequence continues at coordinate 2,161 of CAZVYI010000132.1, forward strand.
TTACGTACATCTAAACTAACGAATCAGGTTTAAAAAAGTTGTAAGTGCACTATCTTTTTATAATGTAAATGCTAAACTGCATACAGATACCGATGCGCATTTGTTGTGCAGTAAGATGGATGCACAAGCTTCAGTTGATGCACCAGTTGTAATTACATCATCAACCAGCACTACGTGTTTACCGGTCAATAGCTCAGGATTGAGAACCGTAAATACATCATGCACATTTTCCCATCTTTCGATTCTGGATTTTTTTGTCTGGGTACTTGTATTTGTATTTCTGATGAGCAATTCATCATTATAATTACAGTTGGTTGTATTGCTGATACCTATACACAGCAGAGTAGCCTGATTGAATCCTCTTTTCTTTAGCTTTTTTGGATGCAAGGGCATAGGCAGCATGAGGTCTATTTTAAATTCTTTGAAAACGGGAGTGAGGAGTCGCCCCATTTCTTCACCCAGCATCACACCTAGTTTTTCGTTCTCTTTGTACTTGACCTCATGCACTAATCTTTGTATGGGCGTTCCTTCAATGTAGAAAAAACAACTGCTTGCAAAGTTTATGGGCGTTCTTCCCCAAAATAGCTGTTCTACCGGATTGTCTCTAATGGATTCAAAACCTGTATAGGGTAGCGTGTTGTAGCATGAAATGCACATCAATTCATCCGACTCTGTTTCTTTTTTTCTGCATCCTGAGCATAATACAGGGTAAAAAAGATGAGTAAGTGCATGAAATACGTCGACAAGCACAGATGCTTATTATTTGAAGATATTGCTGTAAACTTCTTCTATCAAGGCCACTGAAATCGTTTTGATGCCTTTATGTGGTTCAGATTTCCTATTGTATTTACTGATCACAATACTTTCAAAACCCAGTTTTTCAGCTTCCGATATGCGTTGATCAACCCTATTTACCGCCCGAATTTCCCCACTGAGTCCAATTTCTCCTGCAAAACATATTTTTTGCGACAATGGGATGTCTTCATATGAGCTCAGTAGAGCGAATACCATGGCCAGGTCAATAGCGGGATCTTCTATTTTTAAACCACCTGCTATATTGACAAACACATCTTTTGTGCCAAAATGAAAGCCACCTCTTTTTTCTAACACTGCTAATAGCAATTG
>CAZVYI010000133.1:0-3181 GCA_964631755.1 uncultured Sphingobacterium sp.
TTTCCTGCTATTCGTGTATTCGGGACAGTCGCCTGGATAGCAGTAGTGAACCTCGTCGGTTTTTTAGGTGTAGGTGATAAAGTAGTAATCTTTCAGATATCGATGGTGACTTCCGTATTGCTCGGTTTGATGTCTTTCTTTCTTCCTAAAACTCCTCCAACTGCAACAGGACCAGCAACATTCGGACAAATCATTGGTAAGGACGCATTTGTTTTGTTTAAAGACAGATCCTTTCTCATTTTTTTCATCTCCTCTGTATTGATTTGTATTCCCTTGTCGTTTTACTATGCATGGGCAAATCCATCATTGACAGATACATTTAAGGCAGGATATCCAAATGCTGATCCAACAACATTCCGAATTGAAAACATGATGTCGCTTGGACAAGTTTCAGAAGTATTGTTCATGTTGTTGTTGCCGCTGGCTTATGCAAGATTGGGTGTAAAAAATATTTTAATAATAGGACTTGTCGCCTGGATTATTCGCTTCGCTTTCTTTGGTTATGGCGATGCCTTGGGTGGCGTATGGATGTTGTACGCAGCCATTTTATTACATGGTATATGTTTTGATTTCTTCTTTGTAAGCGGGATGATTTATACCGATAAAAAGGCAGGTGAGAAAATCAAATCTCAGGCACAAGGTCTGATTACATTGGCAACCTATGGGATAGGAATGTTCATCGGATCAGAAGTTTCTGGTTATGTAAAAGACAAGTATACTGCAGCTGATCCTTCAGGAGCAATGGTCACCACTTGGTTGAACGTGTGGCTCGTGCCTTCTGCGATTGCGGCGGCTGCCTTGGTTTTCTTGTTGGTATTCTTTAGGGATAAAAAAGCGAATGCTTAATTCATATAAATTTTAATTCTTTAGACATGGTAAGGTTAGCAATGCTCGGTTCCGGATTCATCGGAAGATTTTATGCAGATTCAATTCAAGGATTGAGAAGTAAGGATAAAATAGTTTCAATTTATTCACGTAGGGAAGAACAGGCAAAAAAGTTTGCTGATGATTATGGATGTGCGCATTATACTACGGTGATGGAAGAGTCGATTGCGCATCCTGATGTGGATATGGTATGTATTTCCTTACCAAATAATTTACACGAAGCAGCAGTGATGCTTTGTATCAAGCACAAAAAAGCAATCATTACCACTAAGCCATTGGGCCGAAATGCAACCGAAGCCAAGCGCATGCTTGAAGCGGTAGAAAAAGCTGGTATTTTCAATGGCTATCTTGAAGATCTGGTATACACTCCTAAATTTTTAAAAGCATATGACAGTGTGAAAAAAGGTGCTGTAGGTCGCGTGCTCTGGGCAAAATCACGTGAGGCCCATCCTGGCCCCCACAGCGACTGGTTCTGGGATATTGAACAAGCCGGAGGAGGATGCATTTTGGATTTGGGTTGCCACTGTGTTGAGATCACACGCAGCTATATTGGGAAAGATATTCGTCCCGTTGAAGTCATGTGTTGGGCCGATACACAAGTAAAGCCGATAGATGCAGAAGACCATGCTATTGGATTGGTAAAATATGAGAATGGAGCCATTGCTCAGTTTGAGGTCAGCTGGACTTTCCGCGGAGGATTGGATTTGAGAGATGAGGTGATGGGAAGTGAAGGCACTATTTGGATCAATGGATTTTTGCGTACCGGTTTTGAAATGTTTACTACAGGGAAGGGGGCAGATTATGTTGCTGAAAAAGCTGAGACCAATTCAGGATGGTTGTTTCCAGTCGGCGATGAATTAAATGAATTGGGGTACAACCACATGTTTACAGAAATGTTCAATTGTTTTGAAAATGGTACACAGCCGAGAGAAACATTTTACGATGGCTATTTGGTGAATGCAGTTTTGGATGCAGCATACAAGAGTGCTAAAACAAAACAATGGGAGCCTGTACAGTTGGATGATTGGAGAGGAAGAACTGATGTTACGAAAGATAGTCACTTGATTGAGTTTGATGCAGATCATTATCTTGTAAAAGAAGAAATGACACATTATGGCACAAAGAAGTTGATACTTAAAGAGAAAGCAACTGGGAAAATCATTGAGAAGATAGTTTAATCTTTGTTGATATACATTCTTCTGTTTAGTTGAGACAACAAGCTTTACATTATTCCCTTCATTATTATTAGGTATTCTGACCTTAATAACTTGTTTAAAAACAAGGGTTAACGTCTTTATGAAATCAAATAACTTTGATCAAGTTTTTATTTTTCTGTAAAGAGCTTACTTGTACCCTATTTGCCCGTAAATTTTCCAATATCCTATCAAAAGCCTTTCAAGACATGTAAATGACTTTGTAAGGAAATAGGATAAACCCGTGGAAAGAGCAGTACTGAGTATCAATTCCAATTCATCAATGAACCATGTATTGAAGAATATTTTCAATAGGGGTTTCCTGTTTTATCCTGCTCCTGATGTTTATACTGGCTTTACCTTGTTGAAAAAAGTAAAGGAAATCGATCTTATTCTGATTGATTTAGATGAAAGCTGTACGGACTGTTTGGATTTTATATATTTTATCAATACAAGTAAAATGTATAAAAGAAAATTGGTGGTTTTGGCTTCTAAAGATCAATTGATAAAATTGAATTTTTTAAAGCAATCTGAAGCAGTACAAATTCTTATTAAGCCATTCAGTCCAAGTTTACTTTTATCAAACAATTACCAATATTTAAAAACTGAAGTGACATAGATAAATATTTTTATTTTTCAATCCAATCCCAACAAAGCCAATGGAAGCAATCCAGTATTTGTCAAGTTTCGAAGAATCCCAGAATAAGTTCGGGGTTACGGAAAAACCATATTCATATATCGCCATCTCAGAAAATCACATCAGTTTTTTGGGAAAGAATATTGATTTTAACTTCACTGCTGATCCACATTTAGATGTATTGATTGACTTGCTTAATGGACTTGTATCTGGGTCAGGAGAAGAGAAAACGCCAGACGCTATACTTTTTGACATTCCATTTAAAGAAGAATACTTTAAACCCTTTTTCAATTGCATCAAAACAAATAATCATTTTCAAAACCTACTATTTTTTTGGAATTCCAATAAGTTTTCGGTTTCTGAGATGTTTCATCTGATGGAAACTGGAATGGCAGACGACTTTTTCGAAGATATTTTTGATTTGGATGGGATAAAAAAGAAAGTGTGTTTTTTATTAAAATACAAA
>CAZVYI010000134.1:0-3146 GCA_964631755.1 uncultured Sphingobacterium sp.
TCATTGCTTTTTGAGAAATCTCACTTAAACTTCCCCCTTGTGCACCTACACCTGGTACCAGGAAAAAATGATCGGGAGCAATGGAACGGAGATTGATGAATTCATCGGCACGTGTTGCACCAACTACAAACATTAAATTTTCAGGTGTACCCCATGTTGCTACGGTTCTGATGACTTTTTCATAGAGTCGTTCTCCACCTTCCAATGATTTCAGTTCAAAATCATGCGCTCCAGGATTTGAGGTAAGACCCAATACAATTGCCCACTTCCCTTCAAATTGAAGAAATGGCTTTATACTGTCTTCTCCCATATACGGCGCAATGGTAATTGCATCAAAAGGCAATTGCTTCAAAAATGCAATTGCATATTGCGTAGAAGTATTCCCAATATCCCCACGCTTGGCATCTGCAATTTTAAAATGAGTAGAAGGAATATAGTTCACAGTTTTTTGCAATGCTGCCCATCCTTTCAAACCCTGTGCCTCATAAAAAGCGGTGTTGATTTTATAAGCCACACAAAAGGGCAAGGTTGCATCAATGATGCCTTTGTTGAAAGCAAAAATAGGATCTTCTTCGTTGAGTAAATGAGCGGGAATCTTTGCTGGATCTGTATCTAATCCAACACAGAGATAGCTTTTCTTTTGTTTTATCTGCTCAACCAATTCATTTCTATTCATATCAAAATGTCATTAACTAATTAAATAGATGCAAGAATTTCTTCCATTGACTGGTGAAAGTTCCAGATGTCATTAAATGAATTGTACAATGGCACAGGTGCCAGTCGTATTACATTGGGTTCTCTCCAATCCACCATGAACCCTTTTTCAAATAGGCGGTCGTATACTAGTCTACCCTTTTCATGAAACAAGAGAGAAACCTGGCAACCCCTTGATGCAGGAGTCAGACAAGTGAACAGAGGCGACTGAAGAGATTGAATAGACAAATCAAGAAATGACTTGATCTTAGTTTGTTTCTCCAATAAAGTTTTCCAACCTGCTTCTTCAAAAATTTGCAAAGAAGCTTTTAGGCAAGCATAAAGAATCATAGATGGTGTTCCCAACTGCCAGCTGGTAGCATCTGGGGCAGGTTCAAACGATTTGTGCATTTTAAATCGTTCTTCTTTTTTGTATCCCCACCATCCAGTGAGTCGGTTAATTTGTTTGTTGTGTAAGTGGGTATCGTGTACAAAGATGGCACCGACAGCTCCTGGTCCTCCATTCAAATATTTATAGGAACACCAGCAAGCAAAATCAACTTTCCAGTCGTGTAATTTCAATTCTGCATTACCAATAGCATGTGCAAGGTCGTATCCTATCATTGCTCCAGCATGCTTCGCAGCTTTTGCAATTCTTTCCAGGTCAAATAATTGTCCCGTATAATAATTCACCCCACCAATGAAAACCAATGCAATTTCATCTGCGTGCTTTTCAATTGCAGCTACAATATCTTCATCCTGAATTGCAGCACCTTCTTGTTTCGGCTGAATTTCTATCAGGTGTTCTGACGGATTTAATCCAAGGTGTTCTAAATAAGATATTACTGCATATTGATCACTTGGAAAAGCTTTAGCCTCAACGAGCATTTTATTACGCTTACCTTGGGGTTTAAAGAAACTGACAAACATCAAATGAATGTTTACGGTCAGCTGACTCATCACACTGATTTCCTGCTTCTGCGCTCCGGCAATAACAGAAAGCGGACCGACCAACTGATCATGCAATTCCATCCAGGGACGTTCACCTTTGAAAAAAGATTCTACTCCTTCATTACCCCATTGGTGTAATATGTAATCAATTGCATGGGCCGTTGTCTTTGGCTGAAGCCCCAGCGAATTACCCAAAAAATAAGTTCTTTGCACACCATCCTGTTCCGGGATGATGAATTTTTTTCTAAATCCACTCAATACATCTTCTTTATCGAGTTGATCAGCATATTTTTTAGTTAGTTCCATAATTGATTTTAATTAAATGCTTCCGGTTCTGCCACCATCCACAGGAATGGTGATACCATTAAGATAAGAAGCTGCAGGAGAAGCCACAAATGCAGCAACAGCAGCAATTTCACTAGGGTCGCCAAATCTTTTTGCTGGTACAGAGTTCTTCATGGTTTGCACCATTGTTTCTTTATCTACACCTTCCCTTGCTGCGAATCCCTCGGCGACTGCATCCAGTCGGGAAGTTGAAATGAATCCTGGCAACAGACTATTTACGGTTATACCGTGAACAGCCAATTCATTGGACAAAGTTTTGGCCCATGAAGCTACAGCAGCCCTTATCGTATTGGATACACCTAAATTATTAATGGGAATTTTTACAGAAGTAGAAATCACATTGATGATTCTGCCCCATCCGCTCTCTTTCATTGAAGGGATAACTGCTTGCGCCAAAATATGATTACAGATCAGGTGTTGTCTGAATGCAAGTTCAAATGCTGATGCATCAGCTGAAGCAATTAGTCCCGCTGCTGGTCCGCCTGTATTATTGATCAATATATCGATTGCATGCTTAGTATTCAACTCAGCAATCACCAACTTTAATGCGTCAAGATCAGTAAAATCTACCACTGCATAATGGTGCTTTTGCCCCTCTGATGTTTTTAATTCTTTAATAGCTTCTTTTAATGCCTCTTCATTTCTGGCCAATAAAACACAATTGGCACCAAGTTCTGCTAATGCTACTGCAATAGCGCGACCAATACCTTGTGAGGCGCCGCAAACCAATGCTGTTTTTGATTGTAGTGAAAGGTTCATCATAACAACTATTCTTCTTCTTGCATTTCACTGCGAAGCTTGTCAGATACTTTTACTAATATTTTATCGATACGATGCCCATCCATATCAATGATTTCAAAAGAAAATCCTTTCCAATCGAATTGATCTCCGGTAGATGGTATACGTTCTAGTTGATGTAAAATAAAACCAGCTAGTGTATCAAATTCTTGTTCACCTTCATTCATCCAATCGGCTTTTTCAAACCTCGTTAAAAAATCGTAGAATGGAATTTGCGCGTCTACCAGGAAGCTGCCATCTTCCCTTTCAACAATTTCATAATCTTGTAAATCAAGCTGAGGTAAGTCGCCAACAATGGCTTCCAAGATATCATTCAGCGTTACCAGTCCAAGTAAGGTACCATACTCATCCACCACAAA
>CAZVYI010000135.1:0-3095 GCA_964631755.1 uncultured Sphingobacterium sp.
AAGGATATCCGTGATAAATACATTGATCCCCCAAATACGACTGATTTCGCGATCTTATTCCTTCCATTTGAAAGCATTTATGCAGAGGTGATCAGAAGAAGTGGATTGGTAGATCAATTGCGAGATGAATTTAAGATCACCGTAGCTGGACCAACAACTTTAGTCGCGATTCTCAACAGTTTACAAATGGGCTTTCGTACATTGGCCTTGCAAAAGAGAAGCAGTGAAGTATGGAAGGTACTGGGATCAGTTAAAAAAGAATTTGAAAATTTTGGAGGGATGCTTGAGAAAGCACAAAAAAATATCCAAACGGGTATGTCACAATTGGATGAGGTTGTTGGTACAAGAACCAGAGCTATACAGCGTCAATTGAGAGGTGTGGATTCTTTGCCTGCTGCGGATACTGATAATAAAATCCTTCCTGATATCATGGATGAAAAAGGGGACTAACCTTATTTAATCAGTCCCCCTACATTGGATGCAAATATTTTAACTGCAATTGCCAGCAGCACCACACCGAAGAACTTTCTGATGGCCAACATGCCCGCTTTTCCGAGTATGCGTTGTATAAAATCCAATGAATGCAATACCAGGTATACGAAAATCACGTTGATCAATATGCCGACTAATACAGGCCATTCGCTGTAGTTGGCTCTTAATGAGATAATAGTCGTTAGTGTACCCGAACCTGCAATCAAGGGAAAAGCGATCGGCACGACTGTCCCAGATTTTGGATCTGAATCTCCTTTAAAAAATTCTATTCCGAGTACCATTTCCAATCCCAAAATAAAAATCACAATTGAGCCACCAACAGCAAATGATTTTACATCGACTCCCAGGATCCCAAGAAATTTTTCACCGACAAAAAGAAAGAAAATCATCAGTCCGCCTGAAATCAAAGAAGCCTTCATTTCATGAATGCCGCCCATTTTTTCTTTCAGTGAAAGCAACAATGGGATTGATCCAATGATATCTATTACAGCAAAGAGGGTAAAGCTGACCGTTAGTATTTCATCAATTGTCATGTGCCGATTTATTCAGCAAAGGTATCAATTCAGTTTTAAACGAATCCCCATCAGATAATTACGCCCTCTTGTAGCAAAGCCCAATACTTCCTGGTATTGTTCATTCCACATATTCTTGACTGCACCATAAATTCTGATGCGTTTTCCAATTTGATATTCTCCAAATAGATCAGTTGTTGCATAAGGGTCAAGCTTCACCGGTTCTCTTTCAAAAATAGGTTCAAAACGTTGTCCTGCTATACGCTGAAAAACAGATAAATGTAATTTCTTGTTGACTTGCCAGCTGGCACTTGCATTTAGACTGCTCGCTGGTACTCGGAATAATTGTCCGTATGTTGTATCTCCAATGGCGAAATAACTCATGAAACCAGCATCATAGGCAAATTTTGTAGTGGTTACCTCTGATTTCATCAAAGTGTAATTTACATTAAAGTGCCAGTTATCGTTGCGGTATCCTACTTCCATTTCAAAGCCTCTTGCATTTTGCTCACCATAATTGAAATATTTATAGGTTGAGTAGTCGTAGTCAATACCATTTTTTATTTTTCTCTGAAAGATGGTAGCCTGTGCAATGATGTGTTTTGAACCTATAAATTCGACAGACAATTCTGAAGTGATAGACGTTTCAGGTTTAAGTGTTGGAACACCTGCTATTCCATCATATAACTGATATAGGGTAGGAGCTTTGAAGGCAGAAGAAAGGTTATAAGCAAATTTCCATTTTTGGTTCAGTACATAAGAAGGATTGAAAGTGAAGGTTGCGTTTTCGCCATAACGACTGTGTAAATTTAGTCGTCCTCCAACCTCTACATTAAATCCCTTCTTGCTGTTGTAAATCAATGATGATGTAAAACTACTCAGTCTGATTCTTGCCGAATCTGCATTTAATTTACTTTCATAATTACCAAAATCACTTACTGAAAGAAAATATTGATCTGTATTCAACCAACGTTGATCAAAACCAGCAAAGAACCTCAGCTTATCATTAATTTGATAGTTGCCATAAACCTCTGCAATCATTGAACGCCCGGTATAATCATTACGGATGAACCTGGTGAAACCATTTAGCGATAATGAATCATCCAAGTAATTTCTAATGCTGTTGTTCATACTGATATTAGCATGAATGGTTGCTTTTTTAAATCTGCGGGTTAAACCACCACTAGCCATGAAATTTTCATTCGCTGCTGTAAAATCTTTGGCATCTTGAAATCCTGTCTGATCCAAATCATTGGTATACCTGTTCCACTGAACACTGGTTCTCCATCCCCACTTTTCATCACTCGCAGAACCCAGTTGAGCCATTAAAAAATTTTGTTTGAAACCGTCTTTGTCAAAACCTGCCTGTTTGGTTGTATCTAATGCAGATGAAAATCCATCTGCTGTAGAACGTAGGTATTGCATTTTATATTTGAGCTTGCCGACTTTCCCCGATGAGGAAAGGTCTATTGTTCTTGCATTGTATGATCCTTGCTGCAAATGCAATTGAACATTTGGTTTCTTGGTCTCATTGGTTTTAGTGATGATGTTGACAACACCTGCGACTGCATCTGAGCCATATAAAGTGGATTGTCCACCTTTTAAGATTTCTATTCTTTCTATTTCACCGAGTGGAATGAAGTTGATATCAAAAGTCTCTCTGATGGTTGATACATCATAAGCAGGTAATCCATCAATGAGGATAAGCAGGTTGCCTGTTCCGGCTCCACGCATATACACATCATTGTTGGCGCCAGGAGAGTTGTTGCTTCCAATGATGGTAATACCAGCCTGACGGCCAAGTAGTTCACCTAGTGAAACAAAAGATGAGTTTTCAATTTCTTTGCGTTTAATAACTGTAATTACTTTACCCGTGTTGATTTGTTTTTGGGTAAAGCGGTTTGCTGTTACTACAACTTCATCTAGTGCGTAACTTGAATCAAATTGTGCAGATGCACCGATGCTGATGGCAATCAGCATGCATGTCATGAAAATTCTGGTCATAGTATTTTTGTTTTACTATGAACCTTCGGATGGAACAGAAATGAATAGCTGCCTGAACAGTTTTTACATCTCCGGCTTTTCTCCCGA
>CAZVYI010000136.1:0-2999 GCA_964631755.1 uncultured Sphingobacterium sp.
TTTGCCACCTCTTTTGCAAGAACTGAAGCTTTTGATAAAGTCGTTTCGTCAATCCCAGCGGGACAAACCTGGAAATCTAGCAGATTTAATACTGGGTCAAATACCATTTCTACTGCTGGATAAACCGTCATTTCAAGGTTTTGAGCTACAGCCACAGTTATTGCAATTTCTTTTTCGATATCCACCATTTTTTCCAAAACTGATGGGGCATCAAACCCTTTATCAATATCCTGAACCGATCTGATCAATTGAACACCCTTCCCATCATATCCGCCAGTCGCTAATTTCTGAGCAGCAGGCAGATAATCCTCAAACCTCTTGATCTCCTCCTTGTTCTGAACCACCACAAAGGCTGAAGAATGAATCAGGTTATGCTGGTAAAACTCCTTTTGCAGGATCTTGTTTTTGATGGTTTTGAGCGCAGATGGCCGAGGTATCACTTTAACCCCCTCTTTTTCGAGATATTCGAGGGCTTCTATGTTTACATTTTCGATCTCAATGGTGAGTACATCAACACCCTGACCAAATTTAACTACATCTTCATAGTCGGTTATGTCTCCTTTTATGAATTTATGGCTTAAATTAGCGGCGGGACAGTTCTCGTCTTTTTCCATGACATGAACTTGCACAGGATAGTTAGCAGCTTCTTGCAGCAGCATTCTACCCAGTTGTCCCCCACCTAAAATCCCAACCCTAAGCATAATAAATTGAAAATCATTTCGTTTTTAAACCTAATGATGCAAATTTCGTTAACTTATTTCTAATATCAGCAATTATACCAGACATAATGGCTTTTATTTACAAACCATTGAGATCCAACATCCTAACCATCGCCATCCTGCTCTTGAGCAGCATACCTTCGCTTGCCCAAAACTCGTTTACCGACTATCAGAAAAGCTTTAGCAGGGTCTCCAAAGCATTCAGCAACAGGGAAGAAACTTTAAAAAAGGAATTTGAAGACAAAGGACTAAAATGGCCGGTAAAGCATATGTATATCCGTTCTTTCAAATATGACAGTGAGCTGCAGGTTTGGGTGAAGAACAAGCCAACTGATACTTTCCGGTTGTTTAAATCTTACAAAGTATGTGCTCTTGCTGGAACTATGGGACCAAAACGCATGGATGGAGATTATCAGGTGCCTGAAGGATTTTACTACATCAATGAATTCAATGCGAATAGTCAGTATCATTTATCATTGGGATTAAATTACCCCAATCCATCAGATAAATTATTAGCACACCCAATGAAGCCAGGAGGTGAAATCTATATTCACGGCAGCTGCGTTACAACGGGTTGCATCCCCATTCTTGATAACAAGATTGAAGAACTGTATGTCCTATCATCACATGCAAAAGGATCAGGACAAGATTTTATTCCAGTCCATATTTTCCCTGCCAAATACGACAAGAAAAAAAGTGCAGAATATCTTGAACGTTTACACGAAAAGGACCCTTCGCTGAAAGCATTTGAAAACAACCTCAGAAAGGCCTATGATTTCTTTGAAGAGAACCACAGACTTCCGGTAGTTGCTATCTCTCCTGAGGGGAAATATGTTTTCTATTAATCTGTTTTTAAAATAAACAAGATGATGGGTTATTGAGTAGCTTTACAGCGCAAAACCCAGAGGAGTAATGATCAAAGTAACCGATCTCAAAAAATCTTACGGAAATTTCGAAGCAGTCAAGGGTATTTCTTTTGATGTTAAAGAAGGAGAAATATTTGGACTATTAGGCCCTAATGGCGCAGGTAAATCTACAAGCCTGGAGATCATGGAAACCTTGCGTTTCAAGACTTCCGGGACCATCAATATCGCAGGATTTGATTTAGATAAACAACCAGATGAAATCAAAAAAATCATTGGTGTACAATTGCAAACTTCTGGCTTTTATCCCGGTCTTCGGTTGATTGAATTGGTTGAACTTTTTAATGGATTGTATAATAAGAAAGTCGATCCAATGGAACTTTTAGCAAAAGTCAATTTAGAAGACAAAGCCAAATCCATTTATAAGTCATTGAGTGGCGGACAAAAGCAACGCTTCTCTATTGCCACCACTTTGATTAATGATCCTAAAATCATTTTCTTGGATGAGCCTACTACAGGACTCGATCCACAGGCAAGAAGAAATTTGTGGGACCTCATCAAGAACATCAGGGCACAAGGCACAACAGTTATCATCACCACTCACTATATGGATGAAGCGGAATACTTGTGTGACAGAGTAGCGATTATGGATGCAGGAAGAATCATTGCGTTAGACCATCCAGATAAATTGATTGATCAATTACTGGCTGATGGTTTTGAAAAGAAAAAAGAAAACAAAGGTGCCAATCTCGAAGATGTTTTTATCAAACTAACGGGGCATGCCTTGAGAGAAGAATAAATTGCAGCAATTAAATTCCAATAACATGACAGCACAGGAATTAGCCAAATACATTGATCATTCTTTGCTTCATCCAACCATGACCGACAAGGATTTGCAAGAAGGATTGGAGATTGCTAAAAAATACGGAACAGCAACAGTCTGCATCAAACCCTATGCTGTAAAATATGCAGCTGAAGTACTTAAAGATACTGGCATTGGCGTTTGTACAGTAATCGGATTTCCCCATGGCAGCAACACAACTGATTTAAAAGTAATTGAAACCATAGAGGCCTGCAGAAACGGTGCCACTGAAATTGATATGGTAGTCAATATCGGAAAAGTACTTGGTGGTGACTGGGATTATATTGAGCATGAAATTGAGCAAATTAATAACGCGTGTTTTGAACACAATGCAATTTTGAAAGTCATTTTTGAAAATGATTATTTAAACGATGAGCAGAAGATTAAGCTTTGTGAAATCTGCTCCAAGCTTCATGTAGCATTTGTAAAAACTTCTACCGGCTATGGATATGTGAAGCAAGACAACGGCATGTTTCTTACCAAAGGAGCTACATTGCAAGATCTCATCTTAATGCGCAAGCACAGTGCACCAACTGTTCAAATCAAAGCAGCAGG
>CAZVYI010000137.1:0-2961 GCA_964631755.1 uncultured Sphingobacterium sp.
TTGATGCCGTTTATGATCAAATTGAGAGAGAAAAACTTTTAGAGCAATTTGCTTCTACGCAAAAAGAGGTGGTTCAAATCAGTTTTGAACAAATGGATCATTTTTGTGGTAATATGTTGCAAGTCCAGAATAAACATGGAGAATATTTTCTGGTGATGTCAACTCAGGCTTATGAACACCTGAATGCCGAACAAATAAAACAACTACAAGCCTATCAACCAATTATCCATAGTGATATCACTACCATCGAAACCCTTGGCGGTGGAAGTGCACGTTGTATGATGGCGGAACTGATCTAATCATATTCGTTGATCTTCTGTTCTTGTTTTTTGCTTATTTTCAAAGTAATAAACAATGATTGACTATGCTGCTCAATAGATTTCTTCTCCGCACCTTAGGTTCGCTGTCATTTCTGTTACCTGTCTTTTTTTCAAATGCACAAGATGATCAACGATTGATTATCATCACTACAGACGGTTTCAGGTGGCAGGAGGTATATAACGGGATGGATGCTGTTGTAGCAAGTGATAAACGTTTCAATCAGTATGACAGTGCCGGTATTTTTAATGCTTACTGGGATTTATCTCCAGAAGCACGCCGACAAAAACTGCTTCCCTTTTTCTGGGGAACGATTGCCAAACAAGGACAGCTCTATGGCAATCGTAAATATGGAAATAAAATCGATAATGCCAACCCCTATTGGTTTTCATATCCAGGCTATAGTGAGATTCTGACTGGCCATGTTGATACTTTGATCAACTCAAATGAGTATCCACCCAACCCACATAAAACTATCCTCGAATACTATAACTCACTTCCTTCCTATAAAGGAAAAGTAGCTGCTTTTGCTGCATGGGATGCATTCGACAGGATTATCAATGAAAAGAGAGCAGGACTTCCCGTAATCAATGCATTTGATGATAACAGTGTTGCATCAACTGATCCGGAAATGAAATTGTTGAACGACATGGTGCGTACTTCTTTCAGACCATGGGGAAATGTTGAATGTCTGGATGTTTTTACCCATTATCAGGCATTTACCTATTTAAAAAACAAGAGGCCTAAGGTGATGTATATTTCATACGGAGAAACTGATGAATTTGCCCATCATGGAGAATACAAGCACTACCTCAATGCAGCGCATCAATTTGATGAGTGGGTAGGGAATATCTGGAATTGGGTACAATCTCAGCCTGATTATAAAAACAAGACCACTTTACTCATCACTACTGATCATGGTAGGGGGGATATTAAGAAAGAAGAATGGACCGACCATGGAACTGGTGTACAGGATGCTTACCAGATATGGTTTGCCGTAATGGGTCCGAAAGTTAAACCCCTTGGTGAAATGAAATCCAGCCAGCAGTTTTACCAAAAACAACTCGCACAGACGGCTGCACAATTAACAGGTCATACCTATAGTGCTGCACATGAGGTTTCTCCTGCAATACCAGTTGTACAGAAATAAGTTTTTGAAGAGCTTCCCTTCGTAACTTTGCCTTTCAACTGATTTTCTATGCCATATAGTTCGGTGAATAAGGTCCGCATAGTTACGGCTGCCTCTCTCTTTGATGGTCACGATGCTGCCATCAACATTATGCGAAGGATCATGCAATCTCTCGGAGCAGAAATCATTCATTTGGGTCACAACAGAAGTGCTCGTGAAATAGTGGAAGCCGCTATAGAAGAAGATGCGCATGGTATTGCCATTACTTCCTATCAGGGAGGTCATCTTGAATTTTTTAAGTACATCAAAGATTTATTGGTGGAAAATGGGTGTGGACATATCCGCATTTTTGGTGGTGGTGGCGGAACGATACTTCCAACGGAAATTGAAGAACTGCATGCCTATGGCATTGATCGTATTTATTCACCAGACGATGGAAGAAGTATGGGTTTGGAAGGTATGATTGAAGACGTTATCAAACGTTGTGATTATGCTATCAACCAAGCTTATGATTCAACGGTGAAGATCAGTTGGGGAGAGCACAAAGACATCAGAAGTATTGCACGTGCAATAACATTAGTTGAACAAGGAATAAATCCACCAATAGAAAATGAATTACCTGCTATCCCCGTGTTGGGAATTACAGGAACAGGTGGAGCTGGAAAGTCTTCTATAACTGATGAACTGGTCAGAAGGTTTTTGGAAACTTATCCTGATAAAACAATAGCAGTAATTTCTGTTGATCCCTCTAAAAAGAAAACAGGTGGTGCGTTGTTAGGTGATCGCATCAGGATGAACAGTATTTCATCTCCACGTGTATACATGCGTTCTCTCGCAACACGCGAGAGTGAAAAATCTTTGAGTGGAATTGCAAAAGATGCTATTGCTATTTGCAAGCAACATCATTTTGATCTGGTGGTGTTGGAAAGTGCAGGAGTTGGACAAAGCGATGCTTCTATAGTTGATCATTGTGATGTGAGTTTATATGTAATGACGCCTGAATACGGTGCTGCTTCTCAGTTGGAGAAGATCAACATGTTGGATTATGCAGATGTGATTGCATTGAATAAATCGGATAAGCCTGGTGCTAAAGATGCATTGCATGATATCAGAAAGCAATACAAAAGAAATCATGGTTTATGGGAAGCCTCAGATGATGCTTTACCCATTGTTGCTACCATCAGTTCACAATTCAATGATGCAGGCGTCAATAAGCTATTTGCTTTGTTGATGGAAAAGGTGTTTGGAAAACAGATTACTGTAAATTTCGATGCACCAGTTTCAGCAACATCAATAGTTATTCCATCTTCAAGAGTAAGATACTTGTCTGAGATTGCAGATGAAGTGAGAAAATATAATCAGCTAGCCAATGAACAAGCTAAGCTTGCTTCAGATTTGTATAAGCTCAACGGTACGGTTTCCTTGTTGAATGAAACTGATGCAGCATTAAAGAAACAACTCGAAGAAAAAATTGAGTTCATCGGGAAAAAAATGTTTCCGTTGTGTAAGAAATT
>CAZVYI010000138.1:0-2912 GCA_964631755.1 uncultured Sphingobacterium sp.
CTAATGTAAATGGATCAATACTGATGATGTTCTGGATATTTCCACTTCTGTAAATGGCATTGTTCATACGAACACCATCCACGACCATCAATACCCTGTTGGTGGCAAATCCTCTAATCATTGGACTTCCTCCACCAAGCTGACTCTTTTGAATGAATACGCTTCCTATTTGTCCCAGTAAATCTGCAGTCGTCTGCGGATTCCTCAACCTTGCATCACGCAGGTTAACCTTCTCAATCATGTTGGGTATTTCCTTTGTATTCTGCTCCCACTTATTGAAAGAGACAAAAACCTCTTGTAAATTGATTGCTGACGAATCTTTGTCCTGTCCTTTTGTTTTCAATTGCAGGAACCCACAAAACGCCATCAGATAAAATATTTTGAGCAATCTCAACATGTCCGTTAACCTATTTTATTCGTATCACACAAAGGTAATCAAGTCATTACAGGAAATTCACATGTAGAACAGTATTTGATGACAATAACTACCGTAATTTTATTTAAAATTTAGTCTATGCGCAAGCTTGTTACCGCCTTCTTTCTTGTGTTGTCAATTGGTGTATTTGCACAAACTTCAAAACCAATTGTGTCCGGACCAATGATTGGGCATACTGAACTTAGAAGCAGTAAAATTTGGGTTGAATTTCATAAAGATGTCAACGATGTAAAGTTGCTTTTTCATGAAGCAGCACAGCCTGATAAAAAAGGAATTGGTTACAAAACGCAACAATCGAATCCCTATACAAATACTGCAATCTTTGAATTAAACGACCTAAGGCCTGGTACTGAGTATGTTTATCAACTGGTAGCAAAAGACAATAAAGTATTTGCCACAGGTAAATTGAAAACACAACAACTTTGGCAATGGCGCTCTGCTCCACCAGATTTTTCATTTGTAGCAGGTAGCTGTGCCTATTTTAATGAGCCTCCTTATGATAGACCAGGCAGACCATATGGTGGTGATTCCAGCATCTTTACAACAATGGCCAAAGAAAAAGCTGATTTTATGTTGTGGCTTGGCGACAATTGGTACACTAGAGAAGTGGATTACTACAGTGGATGGGGACTCTATAAAAGAGCAGCAACGGATAGAAAGATTCCTATTCTGCAGGATTTCTGGAAGGCAATGCCGCATTATGCGATTTGGGATGATCATGATTATGGATGGAACGATGCGGATGCAAGTTATCCATTTAAAAAAGACAGCAGAGAAGCATTTAAATCTTATTGGGCAAACCCTTCTTATGGTACTAAAGAAGATGCAATTTATACCAAGTTTACCTGGAATGATGTAGATGTGTTTATGCTGGATGACCGCTGGTACAGGAGCAACGACAATACAATGGATAGCATTGATGGTAAAGTAAATCCAGAAAAACAGATGTTTGGAAAAGAGCAAATACAATGGTTAAAAAATGCATTGCTACAGAGTAACGCTAACAATAATATTAATTTCCGAATAATTGCTACTGGTAGTCAAGTTTTGAATCCAGTCAGTCCATTTGATTGTTTCCGTCGCTTTCCTGCAGAGTACAATGATTTTCTTGATTTCCTTGCTGAAAATAAAATCAATGGTGTTGTTTTCTTTACAGGCGATCGTCACCACAGCGAAATCATCAAACTGGATAGAAAAGGTTCTTATCCGCTTTTTGATGTAACAGCATCTCCTTTGACGTCTGGTACTCATACTTTCGGGGGACCAGAAAAAGATAATCCTGCAAGAGTGTTGGGTATCGACAAATTGCAGAACTACGCAAGAGTTTCTTTCTCTGGAAAATCTTCAGAAAGAAAAATGCAAGTGGATTTTCTGGGTATCAAAGGCGAATTAATCAACTCCTGGTCGATTTCTCAGAAAGAGTTAAAGTCGCCTAAATAATCATTTAGTTATCTGCCTGTTTAATACTAGGCCTTTTATCGCTTGGGTCTCTTTTTTCGTAAACCTTGACTGGATTCACAAGCGTAGGTTTATATTGGCGCGACCTATTCAGTTCGTATCCATAAATAGCGCGACCAATTTTATCAAAAAAGGGAAATCCAACAGTTTCCTCATCATATTTTGAATCGTTGACAACACCATCGCTATTTACATAAATAGTTGCGGATAACATATAATCGATATTGTTCTTGGTGTCGAGTACATAAGATACATCAGTCATGAAGCCATACGCCCAACCTACTTTATTGAAGATCCTGATGTGTTCAGGAATTTTGTGACTGCTGTCGGAAAAGAAAAATTTCACATAGCTGTCGTAAAAAATTTCACTATCGTATTTTGGGTAGTTGGTCTCGGAGGGATATTGCGACATATACTGTAATAAAAACAGTCGATCCTCCTCTGAAATATAAAAACGATTTCTTTTCTCAACGCTATTGGGAAACACAACAGATTGGATCATTTTTCTCATGTCCTCAAGTGACATGTTGTTGTGCTTTGTAAAATCAAAAGGTGCTGCTACCAATTGGTCTTCTTTGTTGATATGTGCATTTCCAATCAATATGGGAGAGGGAAATCGAAAACTATCTGTGTTGTATTGTGGGGCTTGTGAGTAAATGGTATTTCCAATTTCATCTATGAATTGAATGCCATTGGTATGCCTGTTTTGTTCTTCGGTATAACCCATGAACTGTCTGGTAATTCTGGTTGAGGTATAGCCTTTTTCAATTAGTTTTTTGTTGGTTTGTTGTTGGCCGACAAACTGATACATCCTGTTGTAGGGATCATTTTCTGAAATCAAGAAAGCACGCTTGATGAAATGTGCAATGCTGGGGTAGCTGTTCTCTGCACTTGAATCGTTGTTCATGGCGACTTGCCTAACATAGCTGCTGTCATATTTCATTCGAGTATGTTTGTTGACTCCAGGATTATTCATTTCCTGAAGTTTTTCCAATGATAAAAATGCCAATGGCATTTT
>CAZVYI010000139.1:0-2838 GCA_964631755.1 uncultured Sphingobacterium sp.
TATCATGCTATTCGTGCAAAGTTACAAAGAAGAAATATGGAACAGCAACAACAAAGCAAGTTAGGTTTGAATGAGAAGTCGGGCTTGTTTATTTTGATAGGGCTTATGGGCGTCGGATTTGTTATTGGAGGTTTTTTATCAATAACCATTTGGCAGTTGATGACAGGGCAAGACATGGCACAGATGCAATTATCGATGACTGATCCCCAATTTGCCAATCCAGTTAGGGTGAGTCAGACAGTACTCTCTGTTTGTATTTTTTTCTTGCCGACCATAATTGTTGCCCGAATGATGAGCAAGCAGCCGCTTGACTACATTGGACTGAAAACGATCTCATCACCCTATGCTTATTTTGTAACCACACTGTTGATGCTGTTGACTATCGTAATCGGTGGATCGATGGCTACTTTAAACGAATTGATACCCTTAACTCCACAGATGGAATTGTATTTTAAGTCGATGGAAGAGGATTACATGAAGCAAATTGAAGTAATGTCTCAGATGAAGGGATTGGGGGATTTGATGATTGCATTAGTTGTAATGGCCTTGGTTCCTGCCATAGTAGAAGAAGTATTTTTCAGGGGTGGTTTTCAAAATATGATGTACAGGTCCACTGGAAATTTCTGGGTTGCAATCATTGTAACTTCACTATTGTTCAGTGCCATTCATTTTTCATTCTATGGTTTTCTTACACGCCTAACCTTGAGCATTGTGTTAGGATTGTTATATGCACAAACTCGCAACTTATGGATGCCAATTCTCGCACACTTCATCAACAATGCAATTGGCGTTGGAGAAGTTTTTTACTTGAGAACAACAGGCCAATCTCTTGAAGATGGTGTTGGTGACAAATTCCCTATTTGGTGGGGAGTGATAGCGCTTGCTGTTTTTGTTTTCATTTATCAAAAGTTTCAAAAGCATTTAACTGATGGCACTCGATAAAAAAGTTTTTGCAACAAGAGCAAAGACTGCATTGATCTATGTTGCGGTGATGTTAACTGGTTTGTTGTGGAATGAGTGGAGTTTTTTTATCCTTTTTTCTGTTGTTCATTTTGGTTGCTGGTATGAGTACCAGAAACTTTCTCTTTTGATAGATCCATCTTTCAGCAATCAGACTGTGGCACAACAATTCTATTTTCCAATTTATGGATGGGGGTGGATGTTGATGGCTGTATCAGACCAATTGGTTATTGGAGGGTTTAATATAAGTCGCGCTGGTGAATGGATAGTTCGTACAGGTTCTTATGTTTTACCATTGTTATTCATTCTTGATAAAAATTTCAGGTGGAGACAACTCGCAAGGTTAATGGGAGGGGTAGTTTATCTGTCTATTTCATTGGCTTTGTTGATCAACCTTCGTTCAGGTTGGATTTGGTCGCATGAAGGGGTCAGTATTTTTTCTCAGACCTTAGGAGGATTCAGTGGTAAGTTGGTTGCTATGTTATTGGTTTTTGGTATCTGGATCAACGATACCATGGCCTATGTAGTGGGTTCATTTATTGGAAAAACACCACTCTCTAGTTGGTCGCCTAAAAAAACATGGGAAGGTACATTAGGAGGAATTGTATTGAGTGCTTCAATCATTTCAATTGCATCACATTTAATTTGGAAAGCCAATTATGAAGTCTTTGTTATTGCTTTAGTAGCGGCTACTGCAGGCACAATAGGTGATTTGGCAGAAAGCAGACTCAAGCGTCTAGCTGGTGTAAAAGACAGTGGAAGTTTCATGCCAGGGCATGGTGGATTCTTAGATCGATTTGATTCAATTCTTTTTGCCGCACCGATGGTGTGGCTTACATGTTACTTGTTGTACAAATAAACTTTATTGGTCGCCTTTCTTGATTTGAATAGTAGGCTTGCTTCTTAGCTGCTGTGCTGAAGAAACTTTGTCGATTTGTGGTTTTGGCTTTGCCGCATCTCCCGTTTGTCTGCTCGCAGGTTGAGTATTTCTTGGTCCTTGCTCCCTATTCCCTGTTGCCTTCTCCCTGTTCCCTGTTCCCTTCTCCCTATTCCCTATTCCCTGTTCCCTTCTCCCTTGTCCCTGCTCCCTATTTCCCTTACTCTTCCTCTTCTGCGCATTTCTTTCCAATGAACGCAAGCTGATTTGTCCTACTACATCTACAAACTGCGGCTCAACTTCTTTTACTTTTGATCCGCTAGTTACTTCTGCAGTTTCTAATTCTTCAGGCCTGATACCTTTTTCATTCATGGATTTAATCTTGCGGACAGTCTCTATATCCAATGGATATTGTTTGTTGCTGTCGGGCAAGGTATACCACATCAGGTTTTTGAAAATATCTTTTTTGATGAGTTGAGCTCTTCCTTTGGCAGTTTCTAAAACATCTGCATGCTCTGGAAAATGTTGAAGTGCATCCAGGTAAGTATCCAGTTCATAATTGAGGCAACATTTTAATCTGCCGCACTGACCACTTAATTTGGTCTGGTTGATACTTAGGTTTTGGTAACGTGCCATTGCTGTCGTTACACTCTTGAATTCATTTAACCAGCTGCTGCAACAGAGTTCTCTGCCGCAACTGCCAATACCACCCACTTTTGCGGCTTCTTGTCTTGCGCCGATTTGCTTCATTTCTACCTTAACCTTGAATTCACCTGCATAGATCTTGATCAATTCACGAAAATCTACACGGTCTTCTGCAGTGTAAAAGAAGGTTGCTTTTCTTCCATCAGCCTGAAACTCCACTTCACAAATCTTCATTACAAGGTTCAGCTGTTTTGCAATTGCACGTGATCTGGCAAGAGCCTCTTTCTCACGGGCTTTATTCTCTTCCCACTTTTGAATGTCGACTTCTGTTGCTCTTCTCAATATTTTCTTCAGAT
>CAZVYI010000140.1:0-2719 GCA_964631755.1 uncultured Sphingobacterium sp.
TTATCGCCCTCAGTAGCCTGCTTATAAAACGAATACAACTGCAGCAAAGTTTCATTGCTTGGCCTTTCTCTTAACAATTCTACGTCTTTAACCGCTTGTTCAAATAAATCCTTCATTTTTTACGTTTCTGCTCAACGAAAATACAAGATTTAGGGAGAATAAAATGATTAACTTTGCAACTCATTTTATTCCCATTTATAAATTTATTTTTTCTCAACGAGATTGATGAAACAGATCAGAAATTTTTGCATAATTGCGCATATTGACCATGGAAAATCGACCCTAGCTGATCGATTGCTCCAATCCACCAATACGATTAGTGATAGAGACATGATGGATCAGGTGTTGGATGACATGGATCTTGAAAGAGAGAAGGGTATTACCATCAAAAGCCACGCCATCCAAATCAATTATAAGCATACGGATGGTCAGCAATATATTCTCAACCTGATTGACACTCCAGGTCACGTTGATTTTAGCTATGAAGTGAGTAGGGCACTGGCTGCCTGCGAAGGAGCATTATTGTTGGTTGATGCAACTCAGGGAATCCAGGCACAAACCATTTCCAATCTTTACCTGGCTGTAGAAAATAACCTTGAAATCATTCCTGTCATCAATAAAATTGACATGGATGGGGCTATGATTGAGGAAGTTAAAGATCAGATTATCGATTTAATTGGTTGTAAACCAGAAGATATTTTATTGGCTAGTGGAAGAACCGGTATTGGTATTGAAGGAATTTTAGACGCTATTGTCAATAGAATTCCTGCTCCAAAAGGCGATCCAACTGCACCTTTACAGGCCTTGGTTTTTGATAGTGTTTTCAATTCCTTTAGAGGAATTATTGTTTACTATCGCATTCTCAATGGCAGCATCAATAAAGGGGATAAAATCAAATTTGTATCGACAGACATAGAATATGGTGCCGATGAAGTGGGTATTTTAAAACTCACCATGCAGGAACAGAAATCAGTACAATGTGGTGACGTAGGATATCTTATTACCGGTATCAAAAATGCGAAAGAAGTCAAGGTAGGTGATACCATCATTAACGCTGTCAACCCTGCACCAGCAATCAAAGGTTTTGAAGATGTAAAGCCCATGGTATTTGCGGGTATCTTCCCTGTGGTGACAGATGATTTTGAAGAATTGAGAGATTGCATGGATAAGCTACAATTGAACGATGCATCACTTACGTTTGAATTAGAAACTTCACAAGCGCTTGGATTTGGTTTCCGTTGCGGATTCTTAGGACTCCTTCATATGGAAATTATTCAGGAAAGACTTGAAAGAGAATTCAACCAAACTGTAATCACTACAGTTCCTAACGTTAGTTTTATTGCTTATGATACAAGGGGAGGGGAAATTCGTGTAAATAATCCAAGTGAGATGCCTGATCCTACGCAAATGGACAGGATTGAAGAACCGTTTATTAGAGCTCAGATTATTACAAAACCTGATTATATCGGGAACATCATGACGCTTTGCCTTGGTAAAAGAGGAATGTTAATCAACCAAAGTTATCTTACTCAAACCAGAGTAGAGCTAATATTTGAAATGCCACTAACTGAAATCGTTTTTGATTTCTATGATAAACTGAAAAGTCAAACCAGAGGTTATGCTTCTTTCGATTATCACCCAATCGGTTACCGAGAAAGCGATATCGTAAAAATGGATATTCTTTTGAATGGAGATAAAGTAGATGCACTTTCTGCATTGATTCACAGAAGCCGTGCTCAGGATTTTGGACGTAAGCTTTGTGAAAAACTAAAAGAACTGTTACCGCGTCAGCAATTCCAAATTGCAATTCAAGCTGCAATTGGTGCGAAGGTTGTCGCTAGAGAGAATATCTCTGCAATGAGAAAAGACGTTACTGCCAAATGTTATGGTGGTGATATCAGTCGTAAACGTAAACTACTCGAAAAGCAGAAAGAAGGTAAGAAAAGAATGCGCCAAATTGGTAATGTAGAAGTCCCTCAAGAAGCTTTCTTAGCGGTATTAAAACTTGATGATTAACCTCCTTTTTTAACTGGGAGTTTTTTCTCGGTAACTGGCTTCACCATTGGCGCCTGGCCGTCCTCCAATTTTTGGTTGAAGACTTTTTCTATGTGTTGCCATTTGCCATTTACCCATTTGAAACCTTCATAATCTCCATCAGGTATATAGGTATATTTTTTTGCAGGTTCATTGCTTTCAGAAATCAAATGATCATAGATGAGTATATCCAACTCATCATCGTAAACTATTCGCGCATTTCCATTCTTCTTGTATTCAATATTGAACCTCGACTGAACTGGTTTTTTTATGGTATCCTGATCAAATGAAAAAAACTGACCACCAAAAACTGGATTTCCTTTTGCATCAAAACTCAGTACCTCAATTCTTTTTTTAGTACTTCTAATTGAGTTTTCATCATAGCCCAATAGGGTATAGTAACTTTTGTTGTTGTATTTCTTCAGTACAATCTTGTAATAAATGGCACCAATCCACCATTCATGATTGGTTACAGTGTCTTGCTGATTTTGAATGATGATGCTTCGGTCGATTAATGGAAACAATTTCAAAGAACCATCAGCAGTTTTCACTTGTATCGCACCATGTCTTCTGTGAAGATCAGCATCGCGACTCACCTGCCAAGTGAAAATCCTGAAAGCACTATCTGGCGCATATAATCTGGAAATTGTTACAAGTGAATCAAATGGATAATAAAATGAATTAG
>CAZVYI010000141.1:0-2658 GCA_964631755.1 uncultured Sphingobacterium sp.
GTGCAAGGGTTCGTTTGGCTCCTCAAAAATATTGGGAAGTAAACAATCCTTCACAATTAGGAAAGGTTTTGGATGTATTGGAAGGCATTCAAAAAGAATTCAATGCTGCACAAAAAAGTGGTAAGCAAATTTCTTTGGCTGATTTAATTGTATTGGCAGGATGTGCAGGCGTTGAGCAGGCAGCTAAAAATGCAGGGAAGTCGGTAAAGGTGCCATTCACTCCAGGTAGAGCTGATGCTTCACAGGAAGAGACAGACGTTGAATCTTTCAAAGTATTGGAACCACATGCTGATGGTTTCCGCAACTATACAAAAGCGCAATTCGCAGCCATTACTGAAGAAGTATTGATTGATAAAGCACAATTGCTTACACTTACTGCTCCTGAAATGACTGTATTGGTGGGTGGTATGAGGGTGATGGGCGCAAACTACGATCATTCACATCATGGTGTGTTTACAAAAACACCAGGTGCATTGACAAATGATTTCTTCAGTAACCTGATTGATTTCTCAACAACCTGGAAGGCAAGTGAAAGTTCTAAAAACTTGTTTGAAGGAAGAGATCGCGCGACTGGCGAATTGAGGTGGACGGGTACTCGCGTTGATTTGATTTTCGGTTCTAACTCAGAACTGAGGGCTATCGCAGAAGTTTATGCATGTGAAGATGCGCGCGATAAATTTGTACATGATTTTGTTGCAGCATGGAACAAAGTAATGAACCTCGATCGTTTCGATTTAGCTTAAAATATAAAGTTCAAAATAATAAAGCCCCCCGAAACTTTTGGGGGCTTTATTATTTTTATTGATCAAGCTGTAGCCAACTTTTTCAATGGAAGAATTCAGATCGGCCCCAATACTACTGAAGCCAGTGAGATACATGTCGAACCCACTATCTATTTGCGAAAAATTTTAGCATCCATACATTGGTGGAGGAAGCATCTTCACTTATAAAAATTCATAAATGCCAAAGATTTAGAATATAAATAGATTATTATGAATAAATATTTGAAATTTGCGGCGGAAGAAAATCAAACTTTATGAGGAAAATTACAATTGCAAAAGGTGATGGAATTGGTCCGGAAATCATGAATGCTACGCTGGCTATACTTAAGGCAGCAGGTGCTGAGATAGAATATGATGAGATCGAGGTTGGTGAAAAAGTTTATTTGTCGGGGAATTCTTCCGGAATTTCATCTGAATCTTGGGATATCATCAGAAGAAACAAGGTTTTTTTGAAAGCTCCCATTACTACACCACAAGGTGGTGGTTATAAGAGCCTAAACGTATCTACACGTAAATTTTTGGGCTTGTATTCAAATGTAAGGCCATGCAGAAGCTTTCATCCTTTTATAAGTACGAAGCATCCTGTTATGGATATTGTTATCATTCGTGAGAACGAAGAAGATTTATATGCAGGAATTGAACACCAGCAAACTGATGAAGTTGTACAATGTCTTAAATTAATCAGCAGACCTGGTTGTGAAAAAATTGTACGTTATGCTTTTGAATATGCAAAGCAGCAGAATCGTAAAAAAGTAACTTGTTTTACCAAGGATAATATCATGAAGCAAACTGATGGACTTTTCCATCAGGTTTTTAATGAGATTGCTGCAGAATATCCTGAAATTGAAAATGAACACTGGATTATCGATATTGGCGCAGCTAAAATTGCTGATACTCCTGAGGTGTTTGATGTGATTGTAATGCCTAATCTTTATGGAGATGTTGTGAGTGATATTGCTGCACAAATTACAGGTTCAGTAGGGCTTGCAGGCTCTTCAAACATTGGCGAAGAGTGCGCAATGTTTGAGGCTATTCATGGTTCGGCACCAATGATTGCAGGACAAAATATTGCAAATCCATCTGGGTTGCTTCAAGGTGCAATTTTGATGCTCACGCACATTGGACAAACAACGGTTGCTCAGAAAATTCAAAATGCCTGGTTGAAAACCATTGAGGATGGAGTTCATACGTTTGATATTTACAAAGAAGGTACAAGCAAGGTTAAAGTAGGCACAAAAGAATTTGCTGAAGCTGTGATTGGTAACTTAGGAAAAGTGCCATCAGTGTTGCAGTCGGTTACCTACTCTGATAATACCATCATGAATCTTCCTAAGTACCAGCGTAAGGCTGCTGCGAAAAAAGATTTAGTTGG
Organism: uncultured Sphingobacterium sp.; assembly: GCA_964631755.1. Lineage (GTDB taxonomy): Bacteria > Bacteroidota > Bacteroidia > Chitinophagales > Chitinophagaceae > Pollutibacter. The sequence goes on from CAZVYI010000141.1 coordinate 2,155, forward strand.
TGTAGACATATTTTTACATTGGAGAGGTGAAGATCCGAATGCATTGGCTGAATTGGTTAATCAAATCAATATTGAAGGTGCCCAGCTTAGCATGATTACCAACAGGGGAATTAAAGTTTGGCCAGAAGGGTTTAAAGAAACATTCTGTACAGATCACTGGCGTTGCAGGTTTAAACCAGCTAAAGGAGCTTCAATCAGTAAGCAAACAATTATTCAATTGCTTTCAAAGGCAGTTGAATTTGATATCGATGTAGTTAAAACTGAAAATCTTTACGCCTTCGATGGAGTTGAGAAATACTCGCTCGGACAAGGTCAGTAACACTAATTATAAACCCCGCATTTTGCGGGGTTTTTTGTGTCCTGTTTCAAATTTTTTCTAGAATCTTTTTCCAATTGATGCGCCTAGCCATGGCATCAATGTATATCTATTGGCGACAGGAGTAATACTGATTCTCCACATTACGTTATTGCTTGTATGTCTTCTGTAACCGATGCTAGGAACAA
>CAZVYI010000142.1:0-2627 GCA_964631755.1 uncultured Sphingobacterium sp.
CTCAGTTTTCTTTATCAGAAGACACGGTAGATTTGATTCCTGTTTTAAAGGAAATACTTGCTATAAATCCGTCCATTAAACTGATGGCCAGTCCATGGAGTCCGCCTGTATGGATGAAAGACAATAAATCAAGTAAAGGTGGAAAGCTCCTCAAAGAATATTACACTGTCTATGCCAACTATTTTGTAAAGTATATTCAGCAAATGCAATCGAGGGGTATTGTAATTGATGCTGCGACTATTCAGAATGAACCTATGAATCCAGATAACAACCCCAGTTTAAAAATGGAAGCCATTGAACAAGCTGATTTCATCAAAAATCATCTGGGGCCTGCATTTAAGTCGAGTAAAATCAATACTAAAATTATCATATGGGATCACAACTGCGATATGCCTGAGTATCCCATGCAGATATTGGCCGATATTGAAGCCAATCAATACATTGACGGTTCAGCATTTCATTTGTACGCAGGAAATATCAACGCATTGTCCAGGGTTAAGGAAGCCTTCCCCAATAAAAATATTTATTTCACAGAACAATGGACAAGCAAGGATGGTGATTTTGGGGGTGACTTACAATGGCATATTAAAAATGTGATCATTGGTTCTTTGCAGAATTGGAGTCGCGTTGCTTTAGAGTGGAATCTGGCTAATGATGCTTCATTTGGACCGCATACACCAGGTGGTTGTACGGCATGTAAAGGGGCATTGACTATTGACGGAGCAATTGTCACAAGAAACGTTCCTTATTATATCATCGCCCATGTTTCCAAATTTATTCCAGCAGGATCAGTTCGTGTTGCACATTCAGCAGCAACAGCACTTCCTTCAGTTGTATTTAAAACACCAGAAGGAAAAATTGTAATGCTTGTCTTGAATGATAGCTCCAATGCCCAATCTTTCAATGTTGCAATCGCTGATAAATGGGTTAAAGTTGATTTGACTAATGGTGCCGTTGCCACACTAATATTTTAATGATGAGATTAAATCCATCTTTTTCCTTTTTGTTTTTTTTATTGCTAACGCTGTCCTCTTTTTTTTCTTGTAAAAAAAAGGAAGCTACAGCACCGCCCACAGCAAAAAGCTTGGAATTAAATCGTGTGGAAATTAATGGCGTGCTAGTTACTGCTTCATTAACACGAGAAGTGAGTCGTATGCCTAAAATTCAGCTGACGTTTAATGCTCCAGTTAATAAGTCGAAAGTTGCATCTTCCATTATATTGGGCGAGAATGCTTTGAATCGAGCCGACTTATCTTTCACCTATCTAAAAAACGATTCGGTTCTGGTTGTATCGCCGACTCAACCCTTAAAGGGGCTAACTAAGTATCAATTGAATGTGAGTTCTTCTATGACATCTGTGGGTGGGGCGTCATTGAGTAGTTTTTATAACTTGAACTTTCATACTGGTATTGACTCCAGCAATAAATTTGAATTGGTCAGCGATAATCAATTGCTGGATTTGGTCCAACGAAAAACATTTACCTATTTCTGGGAATTTGGGCACCCTGTATCAGGACTTGCAAGAGAGAGAAATAATTCTGAAGACTTGGTAACTGCAGGTGGAAGTGGATTTGGTATAATGACAATTCCAATAGCAATTGAGAGGGGTTTCATTACGAAGACTGAAGGTCTTGACAGGATGAAAAAGATTGTGGGATTTCTTAAAAATACCGCTCAGCGTTTCCATGGCGCATTTCCACATTGGCTAAATGGCAGGACTGGTTTGGTTATTCCTTTTAGTCAGAAAGACAATGGAGCTGATTTGGTGGAAACTTCCTATCTGATTGCTGGCTTATTAACAGTAAGAGAATATTTTACCGGTAACAATACTGATGAGATAAATCTTCGTACTGATATCACTTCAATTTGGGAGGGTGTTGAATGGTCATGGTTCAGAAAAAACAATGAAAATGTTTTGTACTGGCATTGGAGTCCCAATTTTGGATGGGATATGAACTTGAAAATTCAAGGCTGGAACGAGTGCTTGATTACCTATCTCCTTGCATCTTCATCACCCACTTTCGCAATTCCTAAATCAGTTTATGATCAAGGTTTTGCGCGTAATGGTGCGCAAGTAACCAGTCAGAGCCACTATGGTTTCCAGTTGCCATTAGGCCCCTCATTAGGCGGCCCCTTGTTCTTTTCACATTATAGTTTTTTGGGTATCAATCCAATTGGACTCAAAGATGCTTATGCCAATTATGAGCAGCAGGTGGTGAACCACAGTAAAATCAATCATGCTTATTGTGTAGAAAATCCAAAACGTTTTGCAGGGTACAGTAGTGCTTGTTGGGGGTTAACAGCTAGTGATATTCCAAACAACGGTTATGCTGCCAATGCGCCAGGGAATGATATTGGAGTAATTACACCGACTGCCGCTATTTCTTCTTTACCATTTACACCGACAGAAAGTATGAATGCGCTGCGTTTTTTCTATTACAAGTTGGGTGATAAATTATGGGGGCCTTATGGGTTTTATGATGCTTTTACAATTCATGATTTATGGTTTGCTAGTTCTACTTTGGCCATTGATCAAGGGCCCATTATTATTATGATTGAAAACTACCGAAGCCAGCTCATTTGGAACCTATTCACAAAAAGTGCAGAAATAAAGACGGGAATGCGTG
>CAZVYI010000143.1:0-2564 GCA_964631755.1 uncultured Sphingobacterium sp.
ACTTTTGTCATCACTTATATTGTCAGCAAGTATCGAAGCTACTCACACACAACAGCGTTGGATTGATTCCAGAGAATTAATTGTAACTGATAGTCATTTTGGTAAAGCTTCAGTTCAATTTGAAATAACCAATCAACGCATCAGAAACTTCGTTGCTGCTCATCCTTGTACATTGTATGTTGCACCAGGATTTATTGCTGCCGATGAATATGGGCATACTACTACTTTAGGTAGGGGAGGCTCTGATTATACTGCAGCTATATTTGCTGCAGCGATCGATGCAAATATTGTAGAGATTTGGACAGATGTTAGTGGAATGATGACAGCTGATCCCCGATTGGTTCAGCATCCCAGGGTAATACCCCGTATTTCTTATCAGGAAGCAATGGAACTGTCACATTTCGGGGCTAAAATTATTTATCCGCCAACCATACAACCCGTGATGAAAAAAAACATTCCCGTATGGTTGAAGAACACCTTTGCTCCAACCGATTTCGGTACTGTAATTGAAAAAACTGCCCCCGCGTCTGATGGTTTTATCCGGGGAATAACCAGTATCAATAAAATTGCTTTGTTGAGTTTGGAGGGAAGTGGAATGATAGGTATACCGGGATTTTCCAAGCGATTATTTGAAGTACTGGCAGATAGGGGAATCAATGTGATATTGATAACACAAAGTTCTTCTGAACACTCCATTTGTGTCGCTATTGATGAAAATGATACAGAACTGGCTAAGGAGGTTGTAGATCGTTCATTTGATGCAGAAATCAATTCTGGCAGAGTAGACCCATTACAGGTCGAATCAGGCATGGCCATACTGGGTTTGGTGGGGGAACAAATGAAGAGCCACCCCGGGGTAAGTGGAAAAATGTTTGGTGTATTGGGTAGAAATGGAATTAATGTCAGGGCCATAGCTCAAGGTTCATCTGAGAAAAACATATCAGCAGTTCTTTCTGATAAAGACATCAAAAAAGCCATCAATGTTTTACATGAGGAGTTTTTTGAGACAACGTATAAACAGTTGAATGTGTTTATTGCAGGAACCGGAAATGTAGGAAGCAAACTGATAGGTCAATTACAACAGCAGTTTAATTATTTGCAAGAGCACATGCGGTTACAGATCAGAGTAACCGGTCTTGCCAATAGTAAAAAAATTCTGGTTCAGGAAGAAGGCATTGATTTGGTTAACTGGCGAGAACAGTTAGCCACAGCTTCAACTGGTACAGTGCACGATTTAGTTGCTGCCATTCGATCGGCGAACTTGCGCAACAGTGTTTTTGTAGATGTGACTGCCAATGAGGTGGTTGCCGGAGTTTATGGTGCTTTGTTGGAGAAAAGCGTTGCCGTAGTTGCTTGTAATAAAATTGCCTGTTCTTCAGCGTATGAGCATTACAGATATCTTAAGTTGTTGGCAAGAGAATATAATACACAGTTTCTTTTCGAAACAAACGTAGGTGCGGGTCTGCCTGTAATTGGAACACTCAATGATTTATTACGCAGCGGAGACTCTATTCGAAGTATTCAGGCTGTTTTGTCGGGAACGCTCAATTTTGTTTTCAATAATTATGATGGAAGCATTCCCTTTGCTCAGGTCGTTCGACAGGCACAAAAAGAAGGATATACTGAGCCCGATCCCCGACTTGATTTGGGCGGTACAGATGTGATGAGAAAAATTATGATTTTAGCCAGAGAATCCGGGCAGGCACTTGAAATGACTGATATTGAAAATCATCCATTTCTGCCCGCCAGCTGCTTTGAGGGAACTGTGGATGATTTTTATGCTGAAATGGAAAAACAGGAAGCCCATTTTAAAAGTTTTTACGATCAGGCTGCTGCTAAATCATGTAAGCTGAAATTTGTTGCTACTTACGAGGGAGGTAAGGCATCTGTTGGGCTGCAACACATAGCAGCCGATTCTGATTTTTATCATTTGTATGGTAAAGACAATCTTATTTTGTTTTATTCTGAACGATACCCTGAGTTACCAATGGTGATTAAGGGTGCTGGTGCCGGTGCTGATGTAACTGCATCAGGAGTTTTTGCAGATATCATAAGGGTAGCCCGTTAAAAGTATCCCATGTTATTCATCAACAGTCACACCAAAATATTTTCACCTCTTTCCAACGAACAAGGTGGGGACATTCAATCGGTTTTGGTGCGAACACCTGCGACTGTCGCTAATATGGTCTGTGGATTTGATATACTTGGATTTACAGTTGAAGAGCCATACGATACCATGCAACTCAGCAAGACAAATCAGCAGGGTCTTACCATCATTCATGAAGATAATTATGGTCTTTCCTGCGACCCATCTCAAAATGTTGCCGGTGTAGCTCTACTTTCTTTGTTAGAAGAAGCGAACTTGAAGAATACTGGCTTAGAGCTTCGCATTCACAAACAGATTAAACCCGGAAGTGGTGTAGGTTCCAGTGCTGCCAGCGCAGCGGGTGCCGTCGTTGCTGCCAATGTCTTGTTACAAAGAAATTATCAAAATGACGATCTGGTGCGGTTTGCAATGAATGGAGAAAAACTTGCATCAGGGGTAAAACACGCTGATAACATTG
>CAZVYI010000144.1:0-2556 GCA_964631755.1 uncultured Sphingobacterium sp.
ACCTGGTCCGGATGCCAGTAAATAGCAACGCCTGCTTGAATGCTGTGTTGTGTTCCAATGTTTTTGTGTTACTTCACTCTTATGGTGAATGATTGTTTTTCCACTCAGAATGATTTGCGTTCTTAAGCTACTATCATAGGCCAACCAGCTCAATTGATTATTTGCAAGTATATCTTTTACTTTTTCACTCCTGATGTCTGTGTGAAAGTATACTTTACGAGTTTCAATATCCACTCTTCGTAAAACGACTGTCCGAATTTGTGGTGTACCATTTGCTACATAGCCTATGGTGACTGTTCGCATTGGATGTTTGCGGTCAGTTACGGCAGACGATAGCATTTGCCAACAGTTGCTTTCTACAGTTGTGAGCTCTACTTCATGAGTAGCTTCAGCTTTCATTGTTATTGATTTACAGTTAATCTATTTTAAAGTCTTAATTTGTAGCAAACTTACACCATGCAAAAATCAGTCGGCTTCTTTTTGCTCATTTTTACATTGTTATTTATAAGCGGTTGTAAAAAAGAAGAAGATTTTAGACCTGCAGTTGAAGCTGCGATGGCAATATTTGCTGCATCTTTACAAACTGATTTACCAACTGCAGCAACAGTTAAAGAGCGTGTGCGTGTTTATTTAAATGGACAGCCTACTTATTTTTTTGGTTCTACCGTTACTTTACTGGATGCAAACGGAATTGCTACTACCAGTCCCTATTGGTATAGAAATAACGGTAGTCTAATGAGTAAGGAGCTGGTTGTACCATCCTATAAGATTGATACACAGGTATGGTTGAGAAAACCCATTGATCTAAAACAACCCTATTGGACTGAACCTTATTTTGATGCAGGTGGAGGGGAGATTTGGATGCGGACGTATTCAGTCCCGATTATCATCAACAACAAAGTGGTAGCCGTTGCCACAACTGATCTTGCAGTGGAAAAACCTTGATCGATTAAACCTTTTGGTAGAAAATTGTTCTAACCAAAATGCTACCAATGAAACGTTCAACGCGAATGTTACTTTTTGCCTCCAGCCTTTGGTATTTTGGCGAGGGTTTGTTTGGGCCTTTGTTTGCTATTTTTTCAGAAAAAGTTGGCGGTGACCTTCTTGACATAACCTGGGCTTGGTCGCTTTACCTGGTAGTAACAGGTGTATTCTATGTATTGATTGGCAAACTATTTAACCGATCAATTTGGAAATCTAAACTGATTGTTATTGGCTATGGATTAAACACTGTTTTTACATTCTGTTATTTGTTTGTCAGCAATACAACGGGACTACTTCTTGTTCAAGCTGGTTTAGGGCTTGCTGAAGCCATTTCAACTCCTGCCTGGGATGCTACTTTTTCATCCGAGCTGGAAGATACCAATGATACATTTGTGTGGGGTATAGCGAATGGGCAATCCTTTTTTGTTTCTGGTATAGCTATTGCAATTGGAGGTTTAATTGCTAATTATATTTCTTTTGAAGCACTATTTATTTTGATGGGTTCTATTCAGCTCATCGCTACTATCATTCAAGCCAGAGAGACTTTTGGGAGAAAAATTCCTGAAAAGTTATAAATTGAATCAAATCTTTTTTATGCAGGAAAAGGAAAGCGCTTCTTTCTTTTATAGAAAAGCCATCAAAGATTAGATTACTAAATTTATAATGTTGTTTGCAGCGGTTATTCTTGGATTTATTGCTAAAAAATTACTGTGAGCACTATATTGAAGAACACCGAGTGCAGCTGATTAAATAAGTCGCGATACGCTTCAACTTTTCTTTTCCTTTGTTGTTTACTCTGCATGATGACGCAAGTGGACATCGATAGAATCATAGAAATGGCGTGGGAAGACCGTACGCCGTTTGAAGCAATTGAAATTCAATTTGGTCTGCCGGAAGCGAAGGTGATTGAATTGATGCGCCGCAATCTTAAAAAGAAAAGCTTCTTGTTGTGGCGTGAAAGAGTGAACAGTGGCGTGAGCCAGAAGCACCTCATGAAAAGAAATCCAGAAATTGGCAGATTCAAGTGCACGAGACAACGTCAGATTTCTTTGAATAAAATCAGCAAACGCTAATGAACTACCAGGAACTCATCAAGCGTTTGGACGATATCGACCCCATCGCCTATGGGAAGTCGCGCAACTTCACCGATGGTGCCATCACCCAACTCTCTCCTTATATTTCCCGAGGTGTCATTGATACCAAAATGGTATTGATGCATTTGGTGAAACGTGGTTTCAAATATTATCATATACAGAAGTTTGTACAACAGATGGCCTGGCGGGAATTTTTTCAACGGGTATGGCAAACTGAAGGTGAACGTATTCATACAGATTTGAAACAAGAACAAGGTGCGCGTTTTCAACAAGGGATGAGTTTGTCGGTCGATGAAGCCGCAACGGGTATTGAAGCGATTGATTCATCGATTGAACAGTTGAAGTCGACTGGCTACATGCACAACCACGTAAGGATGTACGTTGCGTTCATGACCTGTAACCTCGCTGGCTTTCACTGGCATGATCCTGCAAGATGGATGTATTATCATTTATTGGATGGCGACTGGGCATCGAATGC
>CAZVYI010000145.1:0-2545 GCA_964631755.1 uncultured Sphingobacterium sp.
CAGTGGTTTCGTCTAAATTGAAAAGCATCTGGTTGACTTGCATCAAGGCTGCTGTTTCAGCAATATCCTTTGTCTGAATCTGAGGGTATTCACCAGTTTTCAAAAATGCAGTTGCTTTTTGTTTGTCTTTTTGAAATCTGATTTTTTCTTTTTCAAAATAAGCCATCAGCATTTTCTTTTCTTTTTCACTTGGTTGGCGGCATAAAATACGCTGGAAAGTTTTTTCTAACTTTTGTTCTGACGGTATATTTTCATTAGCGGTATTCTGGGCTAACACACGAGCAGCTTCAAGCAATTGTGGATCATTCATCAAAACAAGTGCTTGAAGTGGAGTGTTAGTTCTTAAGCGATTGACCTCACATTGATCTCTATTGCTTGCATCCATGATTAGTAATGCAGGGGGAGGTGCTGTTCTTTTGATGAAATTGTATAAACCTCTTCTGTATAATTTATCACCATTGTCCTGCACATATCTGGCCAGTTCACCTCTTCCTGAGGTGGTAGATTCCCAAACACCTTTAGGTTGATAAGGTTTCACGCTGGGGCCACCAATTTCTGGGTTAAGAATTCCAGCAGATGAAAGCAGCAGATCTCTTTGTAGTTCTGCATTTAATCTTAAACGGGGGAAATAACTGTAGAATTTATTTTCAGGGTCTGCTTGCATTTTTTTTATTGTTCTTGCAGCTGATTGTTTATATGTGGCAGAAGTGACAATCATTTTGACCAAACGTTTGATGTTCCAGTTGTTTTCACGGAAATCAACAGCAAGCCAATCCAATAATTCAGGATGTGTGGGGAGTTCACCCTGCATGCCAAAGTCCCCAACAGTCTTCACCAATCCTCGTCCAAAAAAATCACTCCAAACACGGTTGACAAAAACTCTGGCTGTCAGCGGATTCTCTGGAGCCAACATCCATCTTGCAAGACCTAGTCTATTCTTTTCATATTTAGATGTGAATGGGAGAATGGCTGCAGGTGTCGCCATATCGACTGTATCCGCAGGTTGATCATATACGCCTCTTTTCAATAGACGAGTGGGTCTGATGTTAGTGCTGTCTTTCATGATCATCACCGTAACATCTGCTTCTTCTTTTTTATTAATGAAATTCAAAACAGATTTAATATCTGCTGTGCTGATTTGCATATTGGGGGGATCACCTGGTGAGGCCAATTGAATATCGCCAACAAGTCCTTTTTCCGGGACTTTATCAAAAAAAGCAAACATGCTATAGTACTCTTTTTGCGAAACAGGATCATATTTGTGATCATGACACTTCGAACATTCAAGTGTAATGGCCATAAATGCTTTTCCCACTGTGTTGGTTCTATCAGTAACATATTCAATTCTGTATTCTTCATCAATCACACCACCTTCTTGAGTAATCTTGTGGTTCCTGTTAAAGCCAGTCGCCAGTAGTTGTTCTTTACTTGGATTGGGCAATAAATCTCCAGCCAATTGCCAGGTCAGAAACTTTGAAAATGAGTAATTCTGATTGAAGGCATGAATCACCCAATCTCTCCAGGGCCACATGGTTCTGTATCCGTCATCCTGATAGCCATGACTATCAGCATACCGTGCAATATCCATCCATGAGATGGCCATTTTTTCTCCGTAGTGTTTGCTTTTCAATAATTCATCGACTACTTTTTCATAAGCATTGGGTGAGTTATCATTTAAAAATTTTTCCTGCAATGCAATTGATGGGGGTAATCCAGTGATATCCATACACACTCTTTTCAATAAAGCTTCCTTACTGGCTTCATCGTTGGGAGAGAGTCCTGCGTCTATCATTTTAGCGAACACAAAATCGTCAATTGGGTTACTGATATTTAAATCATCATCAACCTCAGGAATCTTTGATTTTTTTGGTGGGATAAACGACCAGTGTTTTTTGTAAATAGCACCCTGTTCAATCCATTTTTTTATAATTGCTATTTCATTCGATGTGAGAGAAAGATTAGAAGAAGGGGGCGGCATTACAATTGAAGTATCGGTACTGATTAACCTCTGATAGAGTGCTGATTGTAATGGATCTTTTGGTACAATTACGTGCTGACTCGGATCGTCTTTTAAAGCTGCGAAAGCACCTTCTTCTGTGTCTAATCTTAAATCTGCTTCTCTTTTATTGGCATCCGGACCATGACATTTAAAGCATCGATCAGATAAGATAGGTCTTACATGAAAATTGAAATCAACTGTTTCGGGAATTGCTTCTCTGTTTCCAGTCGATGAATTGAAGAAAAAAAATGAAATGGCAAGTATGCCAATAGTAATGGTAGTAAATACTAGTAGTTTGTTTTTAAGCATATTACAAGCCTCGTAGTGGATAGTAAGTTAAGCAATTTTATAATGTAAATCAGTATTTAGAGATGGGTTAAAATGCTACATTTGTGCTTTGATTTTTAACCCAAATCATCCCATATGAATAGCTTGCCTCCAGTTTTTTTAAAGAATGGGGATATTATCAATTTTGTCAAAGAAATGGCAACAGTCTGCCAGCCAAAAGATATACAATGGTGTGATGGTTCGCAGGAGGAGTATGAC
>CAZVYI010000146.1:0-2529 GCA_964631755.1 uncultured Sphingobacterium sp.
TTAAATAAAGTTGATTTTCCTACATTTGGTAACCCGACAATTCCAGCTTGTAATGCCATAAATTAATTTTTTGCGTGGCAAAGATACTATGAATGAAACGATATGCTGCTAATTGTCGCTTTTGATTAAAAAAACAGCATTATGGCATTAAATTATATCTGGTTTTTCTTTTTCATTATCGCTTTTGCCATAGCTTTTGTGAAGTGGATTATTACAGGAGATCCTTTGATTCTCAAGTCTGTTACAGACGGAATCTTTAAATCAGCTTCAGACAGTGTAGATATTTCGTTCAAACTGATTGGTATCATGACCTTGTTTCTTGGCTTCATGAACATAGGGGAGAGGGCTGGAGCTATTCGTTTCCTTTCAAGAATAGTTGCTCCTTTTTTTAGTCGACTCTTTCCTGAACTCCCTGAAAAACATCCTGCATACGGACATATGATGATGAACTTTTCTGCTAATCTATTGGGACTGGATAATGCAGCAACTCCTTTCGGATTAAAAGCCATGGAAAGCTTGCAATCGATCAATCCAGATAAAGAGAAAGCAAGCAATTCTCAGCTGATGTTTCTGGTTTTACATGCATCGGGTCTTACTTTGATTCCTATCAGCATCATCGCCATGAGATCTGCTGTCAATCCACCTGCTGCTAACCCAACTGATATCTTTATTCCTTGCATGATAGCAACTTTTGCGGCGACAATGGCTGCAATGTTTATTGTATCATTCCGACAAAAAATCAATCTCTTTCAGCCTGTTGTTCTAACATGGATACTGGGTATATCTGCCCTAATTGGACTGCTTATTGCCTACCTTAAAATTTTTCTCAATCAGTTAGAGATTGAAACTTTCTCCACAGCACTAAGCAATGGTTTGATTTTACTCATTTTTCTTCTCTTTCTGAGTGGCGGTATTTATAAAAAAGTTAACGTATTTGAATCCTTTGTTGAAGGTGCAAAAGGTGGTTTCGAAATAGCAATTAAAATTATCCCGTATCTGGTTGCAATGCTTGTCGCCATAAGCGTTTTGAGAAGTTCAGGGGCCTTTGAATTGCTCATTGCTGGAATGAAATCTGTGTTCATTGTTATGGGAATTGATACGCAATTTGTAGCAGCTCTACCAACAGCACTTATGAAACCGCTGAGTGGAAGCGGTGCCAGAGCGATGATGATTGATACCATGAACACTTATGGTGCTGATTCCTTTGCAGGTCGACTTTCTGCAGTATTTCAGGGGAGTAGCGACACCACATTTTATGTAATTGCTGTCTATTTTGGTTCGGTTGGCATCAAGAATACACGTTACGCCATTCCAAGTATGCTTTTAGCTGACCTGGTTGGTATCATTACTGCTATCTTTGTGGCTTACTTGTTTTTTGGTAATTGATATGCAGGTTATTTTAAAGGATTTGATTTTATTTGGCTACCATGGTGTTCACCCTTTGGAGAAAAAAGTGGGCACCCCTTTCAGTATGAATATCACCATTGACCTTGCTGTTAACCAACGAATAAATTCAATAGAAGACACCCTAGATTATGCAAAGGTCTATGAGACAATAAAACGAGAGTTTAAACAGGTTGAGGATTTACTGGAAGTCTTACTTGAACGAATCATTTCAGCAATTAAAGAACTTTCAAAACAGATAACCGTTATAGCTGTTACACTTGAGAAACTTAATGCCCCCATATCGGGCTTTAAGGGAAAAGTAGGTGTTCGAATGACCAAATCCTTCATATGAATAAAGCTTTTCTGTGTGTTTTTTTACTGATTTTTCTTGGTGATTTTGCAAAAGGACAATCAAATCAATTGCTTGATGAAGCAAGGGCATTGGAAAGACAATACAACACTGCTCAAGCCATTTTAAAGTATGAACAATCCCTAAAGGAGAACCCTAATCAGTTGTCTGTAATTGTAAGACTTGTAGAAATTTATTGCTTTGAACTTGATGATGTAAAAGATGACCTAAAAAAAAGCGAACAGCTGAATAAGTCGAAAGAATTACTTCAACTTGCCAAATCGATTGATTCTACCTCACCCGACTATCTATACAGCCAAACAACCTATCTAGGTAAACTTATCGAAGTAAGTCCGGTTAAAGAAAAAGCCCAAATCACAAAATCAATCAAACAAATTCTGGATGAAGCTTTAGCAAAAGATCCTAACCATGTTAAATGCCTTTTTTCACTGGCAAATTGGAACCAGCAGGTAGCTGGTTTAAATCCTGCAGTCAAAGCAGCAATGAAAGTCATTTTCGGAGGACTACCTCCAGCGTCGATAGAAACGGCCATTGAACTTCATCAAAAAGCCCGTAAATTGAATCCTGGTTTCCTGTCCAATAACCTGGAACTTGCTTTGTTGTATAAAAAAACAAATCAACCTAGCAAAGCTGTTGAAATTCTTGAGGCACAAATGAAATTACCAACCAAAACAAAAGAAGAATTAGAAATTAAAAATAAATCTAAACAGCTACTTCAATCTTTTCAATAAATAAATTAACAATCAATTACTTATGAAATTGAAATTATTTTT
>CAZVYI010000147.1:0-2467 GCA_964631755.1 uncultured Sphingobacterium sp.
AGTTTTGATGAAGCAGCAGAGCTTGCTTATTTTGGTGCAAAGATTTTACATCCTGCTTCTATCTGGCCTGCACAACAGTTTAATATCCCTGTAAAATTGTTGAATACGATGCAGCCAGAGGCAAAAGGGACAGTCATTTTGGAGGAGGCAGATGAAGATGGAGTTAAAGCTGTTGCTGCCAAGGATGGTATCGTAATGGTGAAAATTAAGAGTAGCCGCATGTTACTTGCCTATGGATTTCTGAGAAAGATTTTTGAGGTGTTTGAAAAATACAAAACTTCAATTGATATGATCACAACTTCTGAAGTTGCTGTATCAGTGACAATTGATAATACAACACACCTTGATCAAATCGCAAAAGAACTGGCCCCATTAGGTGAATTAGAAGTCTTGCAAGGACAAACCATTATTGCTGTTGTGGGTAATAAATTGACCAGCGAGAAAAAACTCTTGTCAAATCTTTTCAACTCGCTGAGCCATCTTTCTATCAACATGGTAAGTTATGGAGGTAGTTTGCACAACGTTTCTATCCTCATTCCTACTGAAGAAAAGAATGAATGTCTTAAGTCGCTGAATAAGGGATTGTTCGGACTGGATTAAATGGGTCCAGCCCGAATGACTATTTAGATGATCAGCATTGCATCTCCATAGCTGAAGAAGCGGTATTTGTCTTTGATTGCTTTCTTGTAAGCTTCCATCGTCAACTCATATCCTGCAAATGCGCAAGCCATGATCAACAAAGAAGTTTTGGGAAGGTGAAAGTTTGTAATCAAAGAATCGCAGATCGCAAACTCATGTGGTGGGTGAATAAAGATGTTTGTCCAGCCTTCAGAAGGTTTCAAAAGCTTGTCTGCAGTGAATGTACTTTCCAAGCCACGTAATGTTGTTGTACCAACAGAACATATCCTATGTCCCTCAGACTTGGCTTTGTTTACAATTCTACAAGCAGTTTCATCGACCTTATAGTATTCTGCCTCCATTTTGTGCTTGCTCAAGTCCTCTACTTCAATTGTTCTAAAAGTACCGAGACCAGTATGTAAAGTCATTTCTGCAAAACGAATACCTTGAATTTCTAATCTTTTGATCAGCTCAACAGAGAAATGGAGTCCAGCTGTTGGTGCTGCTACCGCACCTTCATGCTTAGCGTAAACAGTTTGATAACGCTCTCTATCCATCTCATCTGGCTTGCGCTTGATGTACTTGGGTAGGGGCGTTTCGCCAAGGGTATTTAAAATTTGTTTGAACTCCTCATCTGAGCCATCGAATAAAAATCTGATTGTTCTTCCTCTTGAAGTAGTGTTATCAATTACTTCTGCAACCAATTCGTCCGCATCGCCAAAGTACAATTTGTTTCCCACACGAATTTTTCTAGCAGGATCAACAATTACATCCCAAAGGCGATTTTGCTTGTTCAATTCTCTCAAAAGAAAAACCTCAATCTTGGCTCCGGTTTTTTCCTTCCTACCATACATTCTGGCTGGGAAAACTTTGGTGTTGTTTACAACGAAAACATCCTTCTCTTCAAAATAATCAAGAATGTCTTTGAATGTTTTGTTCTCAATCAAACCGGTATCCTTATGGACAACCATTAATCTTGCATCTTCTCTGCGCTTTGTTGGTGTCTGAGCAATAAGATTAAGAGGAAAATCAAACCTGAACTGGGATAGTTTCATGCTAATTAAAATTTTTTGCCTGAAACAAATCCGGTTACCCAATGAATAGGGATACAATCCTGCAAACCTGATCTTACGGCATCAGATTTGTTTTTGGCATTTTGTAGAATGCAAAATTAATGAATTATTGTGGTTTTGTAGATTGTGATTTTTTCAGATTTTTCTAACACAAAAACATATCTACTAAAACTTTAGATGCCTTACTGTAAGTCCATTGTTAATCAGCTGTTTAAGTGATTCTATTCCGATTTTTAAATGTCTCTCAACAAAACTTGCTGTTACTTTTTTGTCGCTTTCTTCTGTTTTGATTCCTTCAGGAATCATGGGTTGATCGCTCACCAATAAAATAGCGCCTGTTGGAATTTTATTGTAAAAACCGACTGAAAAAATGGTAGCGGTTTCCATGTCAATGGCGTATGCTCTGATTTTTTGAAGGTAGGCTTTAAAGTCTTCGTCATGTTCCCAGACTCTTCTGTTGGTGGTGTACACGGTACCGGTCCAGTAATCCAAATTATTATCTCTTATTGTAGTAGAAATTGCTTTTTGTAAAGCGAATGCGGGGAGTGCCGGGACCTCACTCGGGAAATAATCATTTGAGGTACCTTCCCCTCTGATGGCGGCGATGGGTAGGATAAGGTCGCCTAGTTTGTTTCTTTTCTTTAATCCTCCACATTTTCCAAGAAAAAGAACGGCCTGGGGTTTGATCGCTGTGAGCAGATCCATGATGGTGGCAGCGGTGGGACTACCCATTCCGAAATTGATGATGGTTATGCCATTTGCTGTTGCAGATTGCA
>CAZVYI010000148.1:0-2431 GCA_964631755.1 uncultured Sphingobacterium sp.
GTGGTTGCATCCGGCGATTTACTGAACCCTTCAGAGGTAATGACGGCTGAACAACTCAAAAGATATCAGCAAGCACATCAATCTGATGCCACTGTAATGATCAGAAGTAAGGATGAAGTAAAACAAGAGAATTCCAGACCAGCTAAACCTTCACTAACCTGGAAGTATCATATCACCAATGCAAGAGATTTTGCCTGGGCTTCATCTGCATCCTTTATATGGGATGCTGCAAAAATCAATTTACCCAGTGGCAAAAAAGCCTTGGCTCAATCAGTTTACCCAATCAGTTCAGATGGTACAAATGCATGGGGAAGAAGTACAGAATACACCAAAGCCAGCATAGAGAATTATTCTAAGCGTTGGTTCGAGTATCCATATCCAATTGCAACCAATGTGGCCAGTAATGTTGGTGGGATGGAATATCCTGGTATTGTTTTCTGTGGTGCAAATGCAAAAACAGCTGGATTGTGGGGTGTTACTGATCATGAATTTGGACACACCTGGTTTCCAATGATTGTTGGAAGCAATGAAAGAAAATATGGATGGATGGACGAAGGTTTCAATACATTCATTAATGATATTGCTTCGAAGGATTTCAACAATGGAGAGTATGCACAACCAGCTGCTAGTGCACATGAAATGGCTAAAGTGATGTACAGTGACAGATCTGAAGGTATCATGAAGACCCCAGACGGAATGAAAGAATTCAATATCGGACTCTCACTTTATTATAAACCTGGTTTTGCTTTGGGATTGCTCAGAGAACAGATCGTTGGAGAAAAAAGATTTGATGAGGCCTTTAAGAAATACATACGCGACTGGGCCTACAAGCATCCCTCACCATGGGATTTTTTCAGAAGTATAGAAAGTAGTGTAGGAGAAGATCTAGGGTGGTTTTGGAAAGGAATGTTCCTTGAAAACTGGAGATTAGACCAGGCCATTACCAAGGTTGAATACCAAAACAACAATGCTAAAAACGGCGCCATTGTAACCATCGATAACCTCGAAAAGGTTGCAATGCCAGTTGTTATTGAATACGAGACTGTTTCTGGCTCTAAAGGCAGGATTAAATTGCCTGTTGAGGTGTGGCAAAGTACAGGTACAATTAAGACAAGAATACCTGTTCAGGAGGAATTGAAAAAAGTAACAATTGATCCTGATAAGGTTTTCCCTGACTATAATGGAGAAAACAATACTTGGACAGCCGGTAAATAGTTGCAGATTTTAAGGAAAAAATTCCCTAATTATCCACATTTTTCTTAATTTTGCACTCCTTCAGCCTAAAAACTGAAATATTCCCAAATGGTCCCATAAGTACTTCGTCTGTTCGAAGTCACCAGCAGGGGTAACTTAAAAAATTAATTTTTTATGCCAAAAGTGAAAACCCACTCCAGGGCCAAAAAAACCTTCAAGGTTACTGGAACCGGAAAAATCACCTTCAGAAAGCCTACAAGAGGCCACTTGCTTACCAAAAAGTCCACAAAACGTAAACGAGCACTTCGTGTTACAGGCCAGGTTGGTCACTCCAATCTTGATTTCGTAATGAGGCTTTTGCGTCTCAAATAAGGACTTTAATTCATTCATTTAAACTCATTAGGATATGCCACGTTCAAAAAATGCAGTCGCTTCCAGAGCACGCAGAAAAAGAATACTTAAGCAAGCCAAAGGCTTCTACGGTAAAAGGAAAAATGTTTATACAGTAGCGAAAAACGTTCTTGAAAAAGGTCTTACATACAGCTATGTTGGTCGTAAATTGAAGAAAAGAGACTACCGCAGTCTCTGGATCGTTCGTATCAACGCCGCTGTAAGAGAAGAAGGTTTAACTTACTCTGAGTTCATCAACAAACTCAAGGTAAAGGGAATCGATTTAGATCGTAAAGTTCTTGCAGATCTTGCGATGAACAACCCAGCTTCTTTCAAAGAGCTCGTAAACTCTGTAAAATAATTCAGAGCTGAAATATTGATAAAAGCCGGATGTATAATTTAACATCCGGTTTTTTATTTTAAGTATTGAAAAAAATTATTTTTGTTCTTTTATTTTAATCCAAAAAACAAGTGAAAGGGAAAATGAGCAATACCTATACCGATCTCGTTAAGCAAACCTTCTATTTTCCACAAGAAGGCTTTGAAACTAAGGATGGCAATTTACAATTCAATGGACTTGATCTAAAAGCCATCATTGAGAAATATGGAACGCCATTAAAACTTACTTACCTTCCAAAAATTGGATCCCAAATAAAAAAAGCAAAATCGCTGTTTCAACAAGCATTCAAAAAGCACAATTACGAGGGCAAATACCATTATTGCTATTGTACCAAAAGTTCGCATTTCTCTTTTGTTGTAGAAGAGGCACTTCAACATGATATTCATCTGGAGACTTCTTTTGCTTATGATATTGAAATCATCAATAATCTTTACAAAAGAAGAAAAA
>CAZVYI010000149.1:0-1140 GCA_964631755.1 uncultured Sphingobacterium sp.
GTCACTCTGGAAAAAACCAGCTTCAATCACCTAAAGACTGGTGATTTGGTTAACCTGGAGTTTGATATACTGGCTAAATACACAGAAAAACTTTTAATCAACAATCATGTTCGATAGTGTTTCCGATGCCCTGATTTCCTTTAAAAATGGAAATGCAATAATTGTTGTAGATGATGAAGACAGGGAAAATGAAGGCGACATCGTTATATCTGCCTCGACATGCTCTCCTGATCAATTGAATTTTTGTGCGTCTTACGGAAAAGGTTTGGTTTGCATAGCCATTGATCACAATACCGCAATTCGTTTAGACCTTAGAAAACAAAGAAGCAATAAAAAAGATCCTCATCATACGGCGTTCCTGGATGCTATTGATGCAGTAAATGAACACGGGACAAGCACTGGAATATCTGCATTTGACAGATCCATAACCGCCCAATTGATTACCAATCCTGCATCAAAGCCAGCTGATTTCATCAAGCCTGGCCACCTCTTTCCAGTCCTTGCAAAAAAAGGCGGCGTTAAAGAAAGAAAAGGCCATACTGAAGCTGCAGTTGACCTTTGTAAACTAACTAACTTATACCCAGCTGCTGTTATCTGTGAAATCATGGAAAATGATGGTACCATGATGAGAAGGAATGGACTAAAGAATTTTGCAGCGACGCATCAACTAAAAATGATTAGCATCAATCAGCTGGTTGACTTTATTCAAACAGAAAGAAATACTCCCGCAGAAAATTTCTTACCTGCATGCTCACTGATTTCTGCTTCTACTCTTCCTACTGAATTCGGTGAGTTCAATATTGAAGTATTTAAAAATACACTGACAGGAATGGAGCATTCGGTTTTGTCGACACAAAAAAACATGGATGCAACTCCCTTAATTAGAATACACAGCGAATGCTTAACAGGAGATGTGTTTCACAGTTTAAAATGCGACTGTGGCAAGCAACTTACCGATGCCTTAGCAGCAATTGCAAAGCATGGTCATGGCTATCTTATTCACCTTAAAGGTCACGAAGGAAGAGGTATAGGAATTGGAAATAAGATAGCGACATATGAATTACAGAAACAAGGATTAAATACATATGAAGCTAACGAGCAACTGGGATTTCAGGCAGATGCCAGAAACTACCAGGATGC
>CAZVYI010000149.1:1240-2406 GCA_964631755.1 uncultured Sphingobacterium sp.
ATATAAAACCTTTACTTGCCCCGGTGCTGTTGAGACAGTCGCCTACAGCAAATTCTTGATCGATAAAAATCAATTTGACTCAATCATAGTAATTGGAGCAATCATCAAAGGAGATACCGACCACTACGAATATGTTTGTCAGTTTGTAACACAAGGCATCAGTCAGCTTTCTGCTCAATCTCCCATTCCGATTATTTTCGGTATCTTGACTACACAAAATGAAGAATTGGCGTTAGAAAGGGCTGCTTTAGACAGAATGAATAAAGGGAAAGAATTTGCTGATACGGCTTTGTTCATGGTCAATGCATTTAAAGAATATTCGATTTAACAGCACAAAGTGAATCTTACTGCATTTGAAAATATAGTCAACAACAGAAGATCTAACCGCAAGTTTGCATCGGATATAGAAGTACCTGATGAAGTAATCAAAAAAGCTTTAGAGCTTGCGATACTAGCACCTAACAGCAGCAATATGCAACTGTGGGAGTTTCATTGGATCAAGGATAAATCTCTTCAAGAAAAGTTTCATCCCATTTGCTTGAATCAATCAGCTGCAAAAACTGCCAAACATTTAGTCGCTTTTGTTGGAAGAAGGGATCTTTGGAAGTCACATGCAGCATGGAACCTTAACTTAATAAAAGAAGCTATTGGCGATAGAGAACCGACCAAAAGAGATAAAAGAGGTATGGATTATTATGGAATTTTAATGCCTTTGGTTTATCGAAGAGATTGGTTTGGGGTTTCAACTTTAATTAGAAGAGTAACATGTTTTATCAAAGGTTTCAGCAATCCATTTATGCGCATCAATGGAAATAGAGATCAGAATGTGATTGTCCAGAAATCATGTGCATTGGCAGCACAAAATTTCATGCTTGCAATTGGCGCACAAGGCTACGATACTTGCCCAATGGAAGGATTCGATCCAATACTGGCAAGAAAAGCGTTAGGCCTACCAAAAGGAGCTGAGCTCAATATGATTGTCGCAGTAGGCAAAGGAACACCAGAAGGAATTCATGGTGAGAGGCAAAGATTACCTTTCGATCAAACAGTTGTCATCCACTAAAGACTTACAGCTCCTCCAGTCCTTACACTTTCATCACAAGCAAATGCAATTTTCAAACTATTGACAGCATCATCAATATGATCAGTAAGATCTATGTTTTCAA
>CAZVYI010000150.1:0-2381 GCA_964631755.1 uncultured Sphingobacterium sp.
TACTTTAGATACTCCAAAAAACTGTTTATGAAATCAATAAGGATCGGTCTGATTGCACTTGCCTGTTTGGCAATTGTGGATCAAGTTTTTGCACAAAAAGACACAGCATTTACGCGTTACAAAAACCTGCCATTGAAGGCCAGCAGGATGTTTGATCTGAACACCACTGAGGGTACATGGACTTCCGTCGATATCAGTCCAGATGGCAAGACCATCATTTTCGATATGATGGGAGATCTGTATACTATGCCTGCTGAAGGAGGTAAGGCTACGCAAATTACACGCGGTTTGGCCTTCGATCAGCATCCTAGGTATAGTCCCGATGGCAAAAAGATTCTTTTTGTATCTGATAAAAGCGGTGCAGAAAATCTCTGGTATATCGATACAGAGAAAAAAGATACGGTGCAACTGACAAGGGATGTTAACCAAAATTTCCCTTCAGCAGATTGGACGCCCGATGGAAATTATATCGTCTATTCCAAAGGAAGACGTGTAAACAAACTGTACATGATCCACAAAGACGGTGGAAGCGGAACACAGCTGATTGATGAACCTGCACAATTAAAAACAATCGATCCGGCAGTCAGTGCAGATGGACAACACATCTACTATTCTTTCAGAAATGGTTCCTGGAACTACAATGCACAATTACCGCAATACCAAATCGGTGTATATGATAGAAAGACCGCACGTACGAGCAGTCTTACAACCCGCTATGGCTCTGCATTTACGCCTGTGTTGTCTAAAGATGGAAAATGGTTGGTGTATGGTACGCGTTATGAAGATAAAACCGGCTTGGTAATTCGTGATTTGAAAACAGGTAACGAAAGATGGTTGGCTTATCCTGTACAACGTGATGATCAGGAATCAATAGCTGTTTCAGGAGTATTGCCTGCAATGGCATTCACTCCAGATAGTAAACACTTATTGGCTTCTTTTGGTGGCAAGATTAATAAGATTGATATCAGTAGTGGTGCATATACAGAGATTGCATATCAGGTAGATGCAAAATTGGAGTTGGGTCCGGAAGTATTGTTCAAATACCCAATCAAAGACACAATTGCTGTGATGGCCTCTCAAATCAGAGACGCAGTTCCTTCTCCCAATGAGAAGCAATTGGTTTTCACTGTTCTGAATCGTGTGTATGTAATGGATTATCCAAGTGGTACACCAAAACGACTGACCACAAATGATTTCACGGAAGCACAACCCATATGGAGTCCGGATGGAAAACAAATTGTTTTCTCTACATGGAATGCATCAGGTGGTGCTTTGTACAGCATTAATGTTGATGGATCAGGTTTAAAGAAATTGACACAGGTGGATGGTTTATACCAAACACCACATTTCACACTAAAAGGTGATAAAATTGTTTATGTACGCGCTCCTTATCAGAAGTTCAAGGATGCTTTTGATCCCGGTTATGATGATTCAGAAGATTTGCTCTGCTGGGTATCATCTGCTGGTGGCGAAGAACACATCATTGATAAAGCGAATGGTCGCTACATCCCACATTTTTCTGTTAATGATGAACGCATCTATTTAAATGCAAGAGGTACATTGATTTCAATTAAATGGGATGGTACAGATCAAAAATCACATGCTAAAATAAATGGTATCACTACCTATGGTTCAATCCCACAACACAAAGGAAAGCCAGCGATTGATGCTTGTATCATTCCTGAGTCATTGGGTGATGATGAGGCGAGAGAAAACAATCCGCCTTCACCTGCAAGTGAAATCTGGTTATCTCCAAAAGGGGAGAAAGCCATTGCAAAAGTGAACAACAATATTTATGCAGTTACTATTCCGTCGACTGGAAAAATGATTTCTATTTCTGTCGCGGATGCCAGCAGTGCTGAGTTTCCTTCTATAAAGCTGACTGAAATTGGTGGTGAGTTTCCTGTATGGTCATCTGATGGAAATAAAATTCACTATAGCCTTGGTGCTGCACATTTTGTTTATGATTTAAACAGAGCAGAAGCTTTAGAAGATAGTCTCAAAATGGCCAAGAAAATGGCAGATCTCAAAGCGCTGACGGATACTGCGAAGAAAGCTGCTACAGACTCCTCCAAGAAGTCAATGGCTAAAAAAGAAGATCCGGAATATTCACCGGAAGAAACTTGGGTGAAGGTGTATTACAAAAAAGACATACCGCAGTCGGTTATTCTCTTGAGAGGTGCTCGCATCATTACCATGAAGGGTAATGAAGTTTTTGCAAAAGGAGATGTATTGGTGGTGAACAACAGAATCAAATCTGTTGCCAAATCAATTGCTGCACCAAAAGGTGCAAAAGTGATTGATGTTTCTGGAAAGACGATAGTCCCGGGATTTGTCGATGTGCATTCACACATGTGGCCAAGCTGGGGTATTCACAAAAA
>CAZVYI010000151.1:0-2271 GCA_964631755.1 uncultured Sphingobacterium sp.
AATCTTGCACGGGCAACCAGTGCTTCTTGAAAATCAGGTGTTGAAATATAGGTTTGGGTACCTTCTGCAGATTCCTTGCTTACATGGAATTGTGTCGCATATGCTTTAACGGCATCCATGCGCTGCTCAAAAACATCGCTTATATCTATTATCAAATCTGGCTCAACAAATCGATCTTGTATGTAATGTAAAACCTGTTTGGGTCTCCACCTTTGCTGAGGATTACCGTTATCATCGAAGGTTTCAATCTTACTTAATCCTGACAGGAAACAAGCCTCTTTCAATAAATGCCCTGCCCTTCCATGGTCGGGGTGACGATCATCCAACACATTGGCTAAAACTATTTCCGGCTGATATTTTCTTATGGCACGAATGACCTGCATTTGGTGTTCTTCATCGTTCTTGAAGAAACCATCTCGCATCTTCAAATTTTCACGAACAGCTAACCCCATAATGGCAGCAGCATCTGCAGCCTCTTTCATTCTTGTCTCTATCGTTCCTCTGGTACCCAACTCCCCTTGTGTCAAATCAATCACACCGGCGAGATTACCTTTTTTCACTTCGTTAATCAGTGTACCTGAGCAACTAAGTTCCACATCATCAGGATGTACACCAAAGGCTAAAACATAAAGTTTCATTGAATTCATTTACGGCGGCAAAGATACAGATTTGAATTACTCCGCATGCCCATACATACGGGCGACTTCTAAAACTATCAGTTCCATGTCTGCATCCTCGCCCTTTGGATCATAATCCTGCTTGAGGCTGCTTCCAAATACCCAGGCAATTGTTTGCCAAAAACGAGCTGAAAATCCTCCTCTGTACTCTTTAACAAGGTTGTAGCAAGAGTTAGAGGTTTCACGGTTGATGAGTTTCATCAATACTTTACCTTGATAAACAGACAATGCAGTTAGAGGACCTGTAAATTCTTTTTTGAGTTCTTTCTCTCTGGAATTGAGGTATTTTTTTCTGGCAACAGGATCTTTGATAGAAACCAGTTTTAAATTAACATCATTAATAATGTAACTGGCCTTTTTAGCATAGGGATAAGTAACATAAACAGCATTCCTGAGTCTGGTCCATTTTTGCCTAGCTTTTCGTTGTTCTGGTGTCATCTCACCAAAAACAGAAATCATATCGAGCTGAGCATAGGTCATGGTATCCCCACCATAAACAATATAAGGCACAAGTAAGGTATCGTTTGCACCATACCTTGATTGCGCCTTGGTGTTTATTGAAAATACCAATAAGATTAATATGGTCGAAAGATATCGCACACTATAAAGTTACAAATCTCTTAGGCTACATACAACTTGCTCTTCAACCTGAACCACATGCTGATCATAAAGCCAGCAACCATTACAATTGTACCCAACCATAACAAGTTGATCCATGGGAATCGGAAGGCTTTCAAAGTAATGTACCTCACAACAGCGTTCGACTCTTTTAGTCCAAGCTGTACCTTACCATTCTCACCTCTTTGAAGACCTACAACAAGATGCTGCTCCATAATTGTATCCATCTTGGTAGAAGGAATACCATCTTTCTTCATGTAGGCAGGAGTAGCATTAAACTGAACTCCTTCTTTTGAAAAAACGGTAACATCGGATACCCAGGCGCTATCGACCATTGGCAAATCTTTGTTGTCGTTCTTATTGGCCGCCATCAACTTATTTACTACAGCAAACCCATTTGAATAGAAGACTGTATCACCAGCTTTGACATCAGTATACCTGAAACTTGCTGTATCCTTTAGGTTATCAGGATTCAACCAGGATGTGATATAAACGAAGACATCGCTAGATAAATAATGTTTTGATCCAGGATTAGACGACAACTGTGAATTCTCACCACTTTTTACCAAAAAGGCATTTGGGGTAATGTTAAAAGCATCTACAATAGTTTCATCATCTTTTGGATCAACTTCAATAAATCTTATTTTAAAATAAACCTTACTGTTCTTTTCTTCAGTGGAGTCGCCAAGATAGGTCACCACATACTTACCCATTTTTACTGGAGTATTGAATAGCAAAGTAACGTTCTCCAATGGATCATCATCCCTGCCCTTGGCATCTTTTAAACCAGTAACAGCAATCCCACCTGCATTTCTTGAAATCAACTCTTTTTTAGAAGAAGAAATAAGAATTCCCAACAACATTAATCCAAAACCAAAGTGAGTGATGGATGCTCCTGCAGCTTTCATTTTCCATTTCAACACAGAACCCATGTAGGCTGCATTGGCAATGATGGTATAAATAGAAGTCCACAGCG
>CAZVYI010000152.1:0-2221 GCA_964631755.1 uncultured Sphingobacterium sp.
TTCGCTGAATAGTTAGTTGTTGTAGAGGCGCCTTGCTGTCGACTGCTCCGTATGCATTGACTGTTGTCATTTCAAATTATTTTTTAGCGATGTTGCCTGCTGGATCTTTTTTAAATTCTGCCATGCACTCTGCTGAACAGAAACCATAGGCTTTCCCTTCATAATGACATGTGTCACTGATGCCTGCAGTAACTGGCATGCCACAGGTATAATCTTTTTCATTGACTACCATATCAGGGGTGTATTTTGCTTCAGCAGCTTCATGCTGTTGCATAACTTCTTGTTGAGGTTCATTTGAGGTTTCCTGGTTGTTGCTGCAAGCCAATGCGCCTAGCATCAACAATACCCAAAAGGATTTTTTAATCATGGCTAATTATTAATTAATTTTAATCAAGTACAATTTGTACTGCAAAGTTCCGCTACTTGGGGCACATTTCAACTGAATACAGATGTTAAATAAATTATTTTTTTCTTTATTGTTTATTTTTTCTTGTTCTGTAGTTGTCGCTCAAGAAAAAAAAGCTAAAAATTTACCTATTGGGGTGTTTGATTCAGGGACAGGTGGATTAACAGTTTTGGAGGCTATGTTAAGTCTGGATGCTTTTAATAATCAAACAGGTGCACCTGGTGCAGATGGAAAACCTGATTTTGATCGAGAATACTTTCAGTATCTGGCTGATCAGGCCAATATGCCATATGGTAATTATGCTGCAGAAGGGAAAACCAAGCTTTTACAAGAACATGTCATCAAGAACATGGATTTTTTGATGCAGTCGCGTTTCGACTTACAACAAAAAAACCAGATGAATACTTCCAGTAAGCAAAGTGTAAAGATGCTGGTATTGGCTTGTAATACCGCGACTGCCTTCGCATTGAATGAAGTAAAAGATTTTGTTGCTCAATCTGGAAACGACCTTCCTGTAGTAGGAGTAATCAATGCAGGTGTTAAGGCTGCTTTAAACTATCAACAATCAAATAAAGGCGCTATTGGTGTATTCGCTACAGCTGGAACGGTTGCTTCTAATGGATACCCAAGAACCATAAAAGAGATGGCTGCTGCACGGGGAATGGAAGAGCCAGTAGTGGTGAGTCAGGGTGGTTTCGGATTGGCGGATGCAATCGACCGCGACTATAGCTTTTTTGATGAAAAGGCGAATGCGTACAGGACAGATTACAAAGGGCCTTCTTTGAAAAACGCAACCTACAAAATTGATACTACCTTATTGAGCATTTATAACTTCAATCGTACTGCAAATAAGCTACTCTGCGAGTTTGATAACAATGGCAGTTGTTTAGATATCCAATTGAATGATCCAGAAAATTACGTGCGTTATCACCTGGTTACATTGTTGGAAAACATGCGCGCTCAAAAAACTACTTTACCCTTGAATACACTGATCTTGGGCTGCACCCATTATCCTTTTATGCGGGACACTATTAAAAGAGTACTAAATGAATTGTATAACTATCAGAAAAGTGGCAACTATGTTTACCGTTCAGTCTTGGCAGAACATGTTGAATTGGTTGATCCAGCCTTAGAGACAGCAAAAGAGGCCTATGTTGCCTTGCGTGCTCTTCAATTACAAAATGAATCGGTAAAGCAAAAAGATTTATTCTTCATCACCGTTCCTAATTTGTCATTGAATGAAGTAAAACTGCAACCGGATGGCTGGTTCACTTATGAATATAAATATGGGCGTCGTGAAAATGAAGGAAAAAAGTTTGTAAACTTTGTTCCATTCGATAACAAAAATGTTTCACCTGCTATTTACGAGCGATTGAAAATTGCTTTGCCACTGACCTATACAGCGATTAATAATTAATTGGTTATTTCAATTGTTCTTCCACCTCTCCCTTTGCTGTCAAATGCTCTAAGTTTGATCACTCCTTTATCTGCAATGGGTTGTACATACTGTTTGCTATTTAAAGAGGGTTCTGATCCGTCATTAGTGTAGCGAATGGTTAATCCAGGTAGTTGAATATTGGCATGAATAGCTCCATTCATTTGTTTTGCGCCAACCGTAGGTATGCGGAAATTAGCACCCCCTTGATAATAGTTCAACTTTGTAAGTTCCTGCTTGCCAACCACATTCACAAAATGGCTCCAGGCTTCGCTATATAATGTCTTTGCTTTTGCTTCATCTTTGGTCGTTGCCCACTCAGGATCTGCTGCCCATGCACGTTCCACCAAGCCAAACATTTTTGGAAAGGCAAGGTATTC
>CAZVYI010000153.1:0-2207 GCA_964631755.1 uncultured Sphingobacterium sp.
CAGTTACCGCACAATACAGTTATGTTTCAGAAGCATTTAGCGATGCCAACAATACCAGAACACCTACAACGAACGGCACAAATGGATTGATTCCCTCCTATCAAATTGTTGATATCAGCGGTACGTATAAATTCAGTGAAATGTTTTTTGTGAAAGGTGGTATCAATAATCTGATGAACGAAAAATACTTCACCAGAAGATCTACTGGATATCCTGGTCCTGGTTTAATGACAGCAGAACCCAGAAATTTCTTCATGACAGTTGGTGTGAAATTATAATCATGCTTGTTTCACAGAAAGGATTAAATATCATTTATTTAATCCTTTCTGTTCCATTTTCAATAGAAGCGATATAATAACTTAAGGGAAGTCGGATTGCTTCCTCATATGCAGGTTGGATACTTTCAATCAATCCATCAATGGCATCTTCTTTTACCAGGTTTATGGTACACCCACCAAAACCACCCCCCATCATACGTGCACCTATCACAGTTGGATTGTCCTTAACAGAATCAACTAGCCAGTCCAATTCTTTACAGCTCACCTCATACATTTTACTAAGTCCTTCGTGGGTTTTAAACATTTTCTTACCCAAAGCTTGAATATTCCCTTCACGCAAATCCTCACATCCATTGAGAAGACGTTCTATTTCCTGCACCACAAACCTGCTTCGTTTATCAATTAACAAGCTCTTTGGTTTAACATATTGATCCAACATAGATTCAGTTACTTCTCGGAGAGATTTTACTGTTGGCACAAATTGACGAATCCATTCTATTGCTTGTTCACATTCATTTCTACGTGTATTGTATTCACTGGAAGCTAGTGCATGTTTCACATTGGTATTGAACAAGACAATTTTATACCCTTCTAATTTTAAAGGTGCGTATTCGTATTCTAATGATTGACAATCTAATCTGATTACATGGTCTTTTTTGCCCATCATCGATGCAAATTGATCCATGATGCCACACATTACCCCTGCATATTCATGCTCAGCTTTTTGAGCCATCCCAACCATCGATAGACGACTTAAATTAGTCTCTAATAATTCATTTAAAGCAAATACAGTAGCACACTCAATTGCAGCAGAGGATGAAAGTCCAGCACCAATCGGTACATCACTAACCAGCACTGCATTAAATCCTCTTAGAGCAAAACCGTGTTTCTGAAATTGTGCAGCAGCACCCAAGATGTAATTAGGCCAACTTGCATCCTCAGATGGTTTTAAATCCTCTATTCGGGTATAAAAGGTTTCATTTAAATCATGGGCGACAAGGTGGATTTCTATATCCTCCCGAAGCGACATGGCAATGTAAGCTGCTTTGTCAATTGCAGCTGGCAAAACAAATCCATTGTTATAATCAGTATGCTCACCTATAATATTAATTCGTCCTGGTGATTTTACAATTATTGGATCAGTACCAAAATGAGAAATAAATTCATTTAAAATATTTTCCATCATGAAATAATCTGTTTTTAAATTTAATACAATAGAAAATAGTGAATTCTACCTGAATTTCCTCGTTTTATTTCATACTAAGTAAATATCATAAGATCGGTTGATAGTGATCATCCACATAGAGAATTCATGCAAGTAGATTTGTTTGGCAATTATTTATTTAATCAAAATAAAATTATTTTGTATGGACACAACAAAAACAAAAAGCAGTGAACACTTTAAAATCACTGGTAGCTGGGAAACAAAATCCAAAAAACTTAAAGCGAAGTATCCGCAATTGACAGATGCTGACTTAAAGTTTGAACCAGGAAAAGAAAGTGAACTACTAAGTAGGCTAGAAAGTAGATTAAAAAAAACTCGTGAAGAAGTGATTAGCGTAATTCGTTCTGTCGAGTTGGAAAAAGTTTAGGTATGCGAAAATGAATTGACATAGTTTTTGTCAATTTGATTTTAAAAAGTCAATTAAGAAAAGAAGGACAGTCAATAGTGGCTGTCCTTTTTTTATATACAACCTTAACAGTAATAATCAGGAACTATAATAAGTAAAAAGTTTACAACTAGTTACAATAAAATTTCTGAAACAAATAGAAATTCATTTGACATATCGCCTTTAGACCAATGACTTAAAATATCTCAAAATCAAGTATATTTAAAAATAATATTAACTGCGAGTACTTAAATAATGAATCAGGCATCTAATAAATCCAGTAAGATTCTCATGGCCAGTATGATTGGTACCATGATTG
>CAZVYI010000154.1:0-2186 GCA_964631755.1 uncultured Sphingobacterium sp.
AATCAGAAGCGAAAGATTTTTTTGGCGTTGGCAGTTGTGGTTTCATCAACCTCTTCAACAGATACGCCTTTCAATTCAGCAATTTTTTGGGCAATGTATAACAGGTAACTGCATTCATTTCTTTTACCCCTAAAAGGAACAGGTGATAAATAAGGTGCATCGGTTTCCAAAACCATATGCTCTAAAGAAGTTTGCTCCACAATCTTTGCAAGTCCAGCATTCTTATAGGTAACAACACCTCCAATCCCCAAATAGAAACCAAGATCAATTACCTTTTTTGCTTGTCGCTCATCACCGCCAAAACAATGAAAGATCCCTCTTAAATTTCCTTTTCCATATTGAGCAACCATTTTGATGCATTCATCCATAGAGCTTCTGGAATGTATAACAATAGGCAATTCTTTCTCCAGTGCCCACTCGATCTGAATTTGAAAAGCTTTTTCCTGTTGGGTTTTAAATTCAACAGAATGATAAAAATCTAGTCCAATTTCCCCAATGGCAGCAAAAGGTCTTTTATCCAGCCAAGATTTTACAATGCTTAACTCTGATTCACATTGCTCATTGACATAACAAGGATGCAGCCCCATCATGGGTATACAATAATCAGGATGCTTATCCGACAGATTTATCATCTGGTCATGAGAATGACTATCAATTGCTGGGAGATAAACTCTTGAGATACCCGCAAAGCGACTCCTCTCAATAACCAATTCTAAGTCCTCAACAAATTCATTAGCATATAAGTGAATGTGAGTATCTACCATAGGAAATGGGGGTAATTTTTGGCAAATAAAATAAAAAGATTAGTATCTTTCGAACAGTTTTCATAGGGTACGGATTAAAAACGGGCCGAGGTTTCTACCTTAGCCCTACCTTTTGTAAAGGAAATCAGTGTACTTCTTCAATTTTTTTAAACAGAAATCCTTTGTCTGTCGCCACTTTCAAGAGACGAGGTAAAACTGCCACCATTCTTTCTTCCCCTTTTTCAGAGTCGTGAAATAAATAGATATCACCACTTTCAATACGCCTCACTACCCTTCGAATACATTCCTCTTTTGTTATTGTATGGTCGTAATCAGCACTGAGGATTGTCCACATCACCACTTTATACCCTTCTTTTTGCAATAAAGCAGCTTGACTTCTTTTGATTCTGCCATAAGGAGGCCTAAACAGTTTAGAAGGAATGAATTTTGAAGCTTGGCTTACTTGATCCATGTATTCTAAATCTGAACTGGCCCAACCATTCACATGATGCTGGGTATGGTTTCCAATAGCATGCCCCTCAACAATTATCCTTTCCATGATTTCTGGATAACGTTTTACCCTATCCCCAATGCAAAAAAAAGTTGCCTTGGCGTTATACTTCAACAACAGATCAAGGACTATAGGAGTGATGGTTGGATGTGGACCATCATCAAAAGTCAAATACAAAGCTTTTTCATTTCCTTGCATTTGCCATATAAATGAGGGATAAATCCATTTGATCCAACTTGGAATGCGCGCGGGAAACCTCATCCTTGATTTCTTTTAATCATTTCCTTTCCCACCTCATTCATAGAAGTGATAGCGGACAATATAGCCGTTCTGCCCATTTTTTTCTCTGCACTGGTAATATAGATGGGAGGCAATGTTTCCCAGGTGGAAAGCAGTGCTTCTGAAAACTTTTTTACATTGGCACTGACTACCTTTTGGGTTTCTTTGTCGGCTTTAGTAAACACAATAGAAAAAGGAATACCCCATTCACCCAGCTGATTGACAAATTCAAGATCAATCTGTTGTGGTTCATGCCTCGCATCGACCAAGATGAAGGTATTGATCAAAGTCTCTCTTGTTCTCAAATAACCTTCAATCATCTTTTCCCAACGTTTACGCTGACTAGCTGAAACCTTGGCAAAACCATAACCGGGAAGGTCTACCAAATACCAATGTAAAACAGGAGCCTTTTCAGCAGACTTGCTTTCTACAACGAAATGATTGATCAACTGTGTTTTACCAGGTGTTGCAGAAGTCTTGGCCAGGTTTCTGATGTCAGTTAACATGTTGATCAAAGATGACTTTCCCACATTGCTGCGTCCGATAAAGGCATATTCTGGCCTATCGGCTTTGGGACAAGAAGCTGCATCCGGACTACTTATGACATATGTTGCTTTTCGAATGATCATGTTCAGATTTATAATTCCTTTAAG
>CAZVYI010000155.1:0-2185 GCA_964631755.1 uncultured Sphingobacterium sp.
TGGTATTCAGCTTCTTTGTTGAGTAGAATATCTTCCTTGTAGAAAAGTACATCTTTAAATTGTCCTTTGGTATACATCTCAGCCTGATCTTTAAAATGTTTTGAATTCAGATCTCCACTTTCACCGCCGGCGAGTAAAGATTTTGCTTTGATTTTTTTACCAAACTCGACTGCACACACAAAACTATTACCACCATAGCCATACCTTTTTTTGCTGCCCTGGTAATGTCTGCTGTTGAATGATGGCAGACTTCCCCAAGTTGAAGAAGCAAATGGTGATGGAATGCTCGGTTGATTGTCGTCGTATTTTGCTTGTAAAGCATTGTCAATTCTTTGGAATCGATTGATGTCACCCCATTCCACTTCCCAAGTGCCAAAATCAGTTTTTAATTTTTTAAGTACATCAACCAGAAAACTCATCTTGGTTGCATCTGGTGCTGTTTTTAATAGACGTGGCAATTCAAGAGTAAGGTCCATATCTCCTAACTGTCCTTTAGTGAGATAAGGAAGAATTCTTTCTGCCCACATGATGCCAATTGTTGTTGGTACTGAACTGGCAGATGATTTTCTGTCCCATGCAGCAAGCATTTGAATAGCTTTATTTACGTCTGCTTTCATATCATCTGCAATGGCTGTCCTGCTGGCACTTACCAATGAAGGAACGAGCACATCGAATGCAGACAAATAAGTATCGTATCCAGCAGCAATCAAAGAGTTGATATCGTATTTGTTTGTCCTGGCCAATACTTTTACTGCATTGATACCCCTGAAATTTTCGGGATCTGGTGCCATATAACTAGGGTATTTCTTTTTATTGATACTACCTGTTCCTGCTACTGTGAATGGTGTGGCATTACAGTTTTGCAACCATCCTGTATTGGGGTTGATGAGGTGTACTGTTTCTTCAACGGTATGAAGTCCTTTCCAGTCAGTTGCTGAAGTACTTCCATCTACAATACCACTCCAATCAAAATTGGGATCACGTTTTGGCATAAAGTTGCCATGCCAGTAGGCGATGTTACCCTGATCATCTGCATAGACAGTATTATTTGAAATATTTGATTTCAGGTCCATTGTTGCTTTGAATTCCGCAAATGTTTTTGCTTTGGTCCTGCTCCAGGATTGAATCAGACCATCAAGCGATCTGTTGTTGGATTGCATGCTAATCCATTTGTCGTCTTGCATGGCCATAACGGGACCATGATGTGTTTCATAGATTTTAAAATCTTTGATGGTTAGTCCATTGTTGGTTTTATAAGCGATTGATGTATTTCTTGTTTTAACCGGCTTTAGTTTTTTATCATGCATGTAAAAAATACCTTGGTCGTTTTTGATGATTGTTTCTTCGTAGAGATCAGCAACATCAGCCTGACTGGAAGTATGCATCCAGCCGCAATGTTCATTGAATCCCTGGTAGATAAAGAATTGTCCCCATGTTACTGCACCATAAGCATTCAAACCTTCTTCACTCACCATGTGGACTTCAGGTCTAAAATAAAATGTTACGTGTGGGTTGATGTATAGCAATGCATTTCCAGTCGCACTCTTTTTTGGCGCAATTGCAAATCCATTAGATCCAATTAACTGTTCTGGATCTTTTTTTGAACGCTTTGCAATGGAAGTCGACAAGCCCTCATAAAACTTCTTGATATCATTCGCACTCAAATCACTTGTTTGAATGGCAGAGATGCTGCCATCGGTATATGTGAGCGGATACCATGGTTTGAAATTTCTGAGTACTGCAGGCCTAACTTTGGGATTTTTATAGAGATAATAATTAACACCATCGGCAAATGAATTGAGTAGCTTTTTCAACCAATCTGGGCTCCTTTCATAATCATTGATGGCTTCTGTGGTATCAATGACCATTCGAACAAGTAAATCTTCATACAGATCCTTTTCACCATTCACTTCACTGCTTCTACCAAGCATGGTGATGTAGTTCATTTCAACGCGTTTAAAATCATCTTCGCATTGTGCATATAGCAAACCAAAAACACAATCAGCGTCTGTCTTGCCATAAATATGAGGGATACCCCATTTATCACGTATAATATTGACACGCTTAGCTGTTTCTTCCCAGCGGGCTATATCTGAGGGTTGTTGTGCAATGCTGAATAAAGGAAAGAATAAAAGAAAAAAGAATTTTTTCATTGTTGATTTGCTTTGAATACACGAATAAAATT
>CAZVYI010000156.1:0-2135 GCA_964631755.1 uncultured Sphingobacterium sp.
CACTTATATCTATTATCAAATCTGGCTCAACAAATCGATCTTGCATGTAATGTAAAACCTGTTTAGGCCTCCACCTTTGCTGTGGCTTACCGTTATCATCAAAGGTTTCAATCTTACTTAATCCAGATAGGAAACAAGCCTCTTTCAATAAATGACCTGCTCTTCCATGGTCGGGGTGACGATCATCCAATACATTAGCTAAAACCACTTCTGGTTGGTATTTTCGAATGGCACGAATGACCAGCATTTGGTGCTCTTCATCGTTCTTAAAGAAACCGTCTCGCATCTTTAAATTTTCACGAACAGCTAAACCCATGATAGCAGCGGCATCTGAAGCCTCTTTCTTCCTTGTCTCGATAGTTCCTCTGGTACCCAACTCCCCTTGTGTCAAATCAATCACACCGGCAAGATTGCCCTTTTTTACCTCATTGATCAGCGTTCCCGAGCAACTGAGCTCTACATCATCAGGATGTACACCAAAGGCTAAAACATAAAGTTTCATTGAATTCATTTACGGCGGCA
Organism: uncultured Sphingobacterium sp.; assembly: GCA_964631755.1. Lineage (GTDB taxonomy): Bacteria > Bacteroidota > Bacteroidia > Chitinophagales > Chitinophagaceae > Pollutibacter. Next base: position 523 of record CAZVYI010000156.1, read on the forward strand.
AAGATACAGATTTGAATTACTCCGCATGCCCATACATTCGGGCGACTTCCAAAACAATTAATTCCATATCAGCGTCCTCACCCTTGGGATCATAATCCTGCTTAAGACTACTTCCAAAAACCCAGGCAATTGTCTGCCAAAAACGAGCTGAAAATCCTCCTCTGTACTCTTTTACGAGGTTGTAGCAAGAGTTGCTGGTTTCCCTGTTGATGAGCTTCATCAACACTTTTCCCTGATAAACTGATAATGCTGTAAGAGGAGCAGTAAATTCTTTTTTGAGTTCTTTCTCTCTGGAATTGAGGTATTTTTTTCTGGCGACAGGATCTTTAATAGAAACCAGTTTTAGATTAACATCATTGATAATGTAACTGGCTTTTTTAGCATAGGGATAAGTAACATAAACAGCATTTCTGAGTCTGGTCCATTTTTGCCTTGCCTTGCGTTGCTCTGGCGTCATCTCACCGAATACAGAAATCATATCCAGCTGGGCATAGGTCATGGTATCTCCACCATAAACAATATAAGGCACAAGCAAGGTATCGTTTGTGCCGTACCTTGATTGTGCCTTGGTGTTTATTGAAAAAACCAATAAGATTAATATGGTCGAAAGATATCGCACATCATAAAGTTACAAATCTATTAGGCTACATACAACTTGCTCTTCAACCTGAACCACATGCTAATCATAAAGCCAGCAACCATCACAATTGTACCCAACCATAACAAGTTGATCCATGGGAAGCGGAAGGCTTTCAAAGTGATGTATCTTACTACTGTATTAGACTCTTTTAGTCCCAGTTGCACACTACCATTTTCAGAACGTTGAAGTCCTACTACAAGATGCTGTTCCATAATTGTATCCACCTTAGTAGAAGGCATACCATCTTTTGTCATGTAGGCAGGAGTAGAATTATATTGAATTCCTTCTTTTGAAAACACAGTTACATCAGATACCCAGGCACTATCAACCATCGGTAAATCTTTGTTGTCGTTCTTATTGGCAGCCATCAATTTATTTACTACAGCAAATCCATTGGAATAGAAGACTGTATCACCCGCCTTAACATCTGTATACCTGAAACTTGCTGTATCTTTGAGGTTATCAGGATTCAACCAAGATGTGATGTAAACAAAAACATCGCTTGACAAATAATGTTTTGATCCTGGATTAGAAGACAACTGTGAGTTCTCGCCACTTTTTATCAGGAATGCATTAGGGGTAATGTTGAAAGCATCCACAATGGTTTCATCATCTTTTGGATCTACTTCAATAAACCTTATTTTAAAATAAACTTTACTGTTCTTTTCTTCAGTAGAATCGCCAAGATAGGTCACCACATACTTACCCATTTTTACTGGAGTGTTGTAGAGCAATGTAACATTCTCCAATGGATCATCTTCCCTTCCCTTCGCATCTTTCAAGCCTGTAACAGAAATCCCACCTGCGTTTCTGGAAATCAACTCTTTTTTTGATGAAGAAATAAGGATTCCTAACAACATTAATCCAAAACCAAAGTGAGTGATAGATGCACCTGCGGCCTTCATTTTCCATTTCAAAACAGAACCCATGTAGGCTGCATTGGCAATGATGGTATAAATAGAAGTCCACAGCG
>CAZVYI010000157.1:0-2119 GCA_964631755.1 uncultured Sphingobacterium sp.
TCTCCTCAACAGATTCAATTGATGAAATTGTTGCAGGTTCCTACTTTGATGTTGGATGAAAGGATCAAAGAGGAGATGGAAGAGAACCCCGCATTAGAAATAGGACAATCTGATGCGGATGATAAGGATACATTAAATAACGAGGACAATGATCAGGCTTCAGATACTACTGATGGTGAAGAAGTTCTTTATGATGACTATAGCGATGAGGATGATATCGCCGAATACAAACTAAAAGAGGATCATGTTCCCGAATTACAGGGAAGTGGGAATATACCACATCCTACTACAAGCTCCCTACATGAATTACTTACTGAACAGCTGCGCCTGCTTAATCTTGAGGATATTGAGGCTAAAATTGCAGAACAAATTATTGGCAGCATTGATGATGATGGTTATCTCAGAAGAGATACAAATTCTATTTTAGACGATCTAGCCTTTAAGCAAAACATAGTAGTAGAAAATGAACAGGTAGAGTCCTTGATTTTGAAAATCCAGCATTTTGATCCATCTGGTATTGCCGCACGTGATGTTCAGGAATGCTTGCTGATTCAGTTGCGCAGAAAAATTTTGCACAGCAGCCAGCCTGCAGTAAAGCATGCTTTGCGAATTGTTGAGTTTCATTTTGATGAGTTCACAAAAAGGCATTTCGATAAAATAATAAAGTCCCTTGAAATCAATGAGGAACAACTGAAAGATGCAATTGCTGAAATAAGAAGATTGAATCCAAGACCGGGAGGTCAGGTTGGATCAATCAATAAAGCTGAGCAGTATATCGTTCCTGATTTTCTGGTGTATAACAGCAATGGTGAGCCCGAGTTGACGCTGAATCAGCGGAACGCACCTGACTTGAGAATCAGTGATGACTACCGCAGCATGTTGCGTGATTATGAAAAAGGTAGTAAAACTGATAAACGTCAAAAAGAGGCAGTGATTTTTATCAAGCAAAAGATTGATGCTGCCAAATGGTTTATAGATGCAATTAAGCAAAGACAACATACATTACTTGTTACCATGCAGGCGATCATCAATCACCAGAAGAATTTCTTTCTAACTGGAGATGAAACTGCAATGAGGCCAATGATCTTGAAAGATATTGCAGAGAAAACCGGGTTGGATATTTCAACAATTAGCAGAGTTGCCAATAGCAAGTTTGTTCAAACGGAGTTTGGCAGTTTTCGATTGAAGTATTTTTTCAGCGAATCATTGAGTACTGAAAGTGGAGAAGAGGTATCAACCTTGGAGGTCAAAAATATCTTGCAACAAATCATCGATGCTGAGGACAAGAGAAATCCTTACAGTGATGATACCTTGACTGAACTTTTGAAAAGCAAAGGGTATAATATTGCCAGAAGAACAGTCGCCAAATACCGAGAACTTTTAAATGTACCAGTGGCTCGCCTAAGAAAAGAACTATAACAATGGAAAACACAATACAAAAATCAGATTTCCCTTTATGGGTGCGCATTTGGGCAAAGGTGGTGTCTTATGTATTTCATCCATTGTTTGTTGGAGTAATGATGGCGGCGTATTTGATTTTTATCCATCCCTATTTTTTTGTTGGCTTCTCAGAAAAACAGCGAATGCTGAAGTTGCTTGCTGTAATCAACAACAATTTGTTTTTCCCTCTGATTGTGGTTGCACTGCTTCGTGCCTTGGGCTTCAACAAATCCCTTTTGTTGCAAACTCAAAAAGAAAGAATCGTTCCTTATCTGGCTTCAATTACTTTTTTCTTCTGGTCGTATTATGTTTTTAAGAATCAGCCAGAAGTGCCAAGGGTGTTGGTATATATGTGCAGAGGAATGTTCATTTCAGCTGCTATTGCTCTTGTTCTGAACAACAACTATAAAATCAGCATGCATGGTATTGGAGTTGGGGGATTAATGGGACTGATGACTGTAATTTTATTTGAGGGACAACTCGATTCAGGGTTGCCCTATATGATTGCTGTTCTAATAACAGGTGCAGTGATGAGTGCAAGAAAAATTGTTTCTGATCACCAGTGGTTTGATATCATAACAGGTTTCCTTTTGGGCTTTTGCACCCAGCTGATTGCCTTATGGGTTTAAAAAAAGAGACCCAGCCTGGAAAGGCCGGGTCGGATTAACCATTCTAAGAT
>CAZVYI010000158.1:0-2111 GCA_964631755.1 uncultured Sphingobacterium sp.
GAACTGGTATGAATAGGCTTCACAGCTGCACGGACTTGTTGTCCCAATGGTCTTTCACCAAAAAAGACAGTCTTAATGTATTCTCCACTGTACTGATCATAATAATGATTGTCCGTTGCATTGGCATGTGGCGCTCCAGTTTGTAAAACATTCACACCAAATGAAGCTGTGCTGTCTGAAGGAATAGAAACATTGTAAAAAACAGCTCGCGGTACACGTACATAAATATCAGACAGTACGGCATCGACAGTAACCTGTGCCGCTGAATCAACAAGTTCAGATTTTGGGGCTTTAATCGGTTCCTTGGAAGATTTTGTAATCACATAAATACCATCATTGAACCACTGGAAACTCCATACCAATGCAGTAAATGCAAAAATGAATAGAAAAATTACAGTATAAATTCCCAATGTATAATGGATATCGCGCGACAACCTCTTCCATCCTGCACTCCACATGATGGATACTCTCTGCTTCAATACTGCCTTCGTTTTAGGCCACCATAAAATCACACCTGTAATCATAATGAACAAGAACAACAACGTGGCAGTCCCCATAATCAACTTACCAATATCATCCCCCAATAACCAGCGATGCAAAGCCATGATGGTATAGAAATAAGAATCACCATAGGTGTAAACTTCAATTAATTGTGCGTTGTAAGGATCCACAAATGCTGTAACCTTTTTACCTTCAGCCTTCGGTGCATCTGCTTTTTTAACTTCCGGAAGTGTAACTGAATATTCTAATGTTCTTGATGGATCACTGTAAATTTTCACCCCGCCAATCTTGGCATCAGGCAACTGCTGCTTCAGCGTAGCAGTCACAATGGTAATAGGAAGCTGTACTTCTTTTTGCTCTTTCACATAATAACGCTCATGATGGAGGCTGTGCTGCAATTCTTCCTCAAAAACAAGGATAGCGCCAGTGAAACAAGCGATCATGATGAACAGTCCGGAAGCTAAACTCAGGAAAAGATGTATCGTACGAAAAAACGACTTCATTGGATAAGTTTAAAGTGCTCTAAAATTAGATGATTTATTGCCTTGATGTTTGTGAATTCAGAAAAAATATGCTGATAAACAAAGCATAAAACATTAAATGAATAAATTTTTTACTTTTACTTGTCTTAACCAAAACTAAATAGCGCTCCATGAAAAAGACAGTCAATTTTTTAATGGCGACCATCATCCTTCTTCCTATTGCAGCTTACTTCTTAGGAACTCCTCCAACAGATACTCAAATCAACATCATCAAAGAAACTGCCTGGGGCTTGTTGGCCGTAATTGTGTTTACGTTTGTAGTGGGACAAATAACTGGCAACAATTCACAGGTTGATAAACTATGGAGCATAGTGCCAGCACCTTATGCCTGGTACATGACTTATATGGGTGGATGGAACGATCGTATGGTATTGATGTCTGTTTTGGTTAGCATCTGGGCAGCTAGACTCACCTTCAATTTTGCAAGACGTGGCGGTTACAGCTGGAAATTCTGGGAAGGCGAAGAAGATTACCGCTGGGAAGTATTGCGCCAAAGACCTGGATTCAAAAATCCAATAGTGTGGCTGCTGTTCAATCTCTTCTTTATTTGTTTCTACCAGAATACCTTGATATTCTTGTTTACACTTCCCGTTGTAACAGCATTAGCTGAAAATGCGAGTCCGCTTGGTATGATGGATTATGCACTTGCTGCTGCTTATGTGGGATTGGTGATTATGGAATTTGTAGCTGATCAGCAACAATATGATTTTCAAACCGAAAAATACCGTCGCAAAAATGCGGGAGAAGAAATGGGACCATATGTTGATGGTTTTATTACAACTGGACTCTGGTCGAAAATGCGTCACCCCAATTATGCAGCCGAACAAGCCATTTGGATTGTTTTCTACCTCTTCAGTGTTTCTGCAACTGGTGAATGGATCAACTGGTCGATTGCAGGATGTGTATTATTGGTCATCTTATTCAAAGGCAGTTCTGATTTCTCTGAAGAAATCTCAGCAAAGAAATATCCTAAATACACAGACTATCAGAAAAATGTGGGAAGGTTCTTACCCAAACTATAATTATACTTTATACATTTATGAATGCTATTGAATGATGTATTCATTT
>CAZVYI010000159.1:0-2110 GCA_964631755.1 uncultured Sphingobacterium sp.
AGTGGCAACATGAATCAAATGGACTGGACATTTGCTGAAATAATTGAACGCGCATCCTATGGCGTTGATCTTTATCCTGGTGATGTGATTGGCTCTGGAACTGTCGGAACCGGTTGCTTTTTAGAATTGAATGGTACAGCCAAGCTCAACAATCCTGATGCAACACCACAATGGCTGCAAGCAGGTGATGTTGTTTCTCTTCAAGTAGTGGGACTTGGAGAACTTACTAATGTTATACAAGCAGAAAAAACTGATTGGTCAATACTAAACAGAAAGAAATAATGGTAACGAAAGATGCATCATCACTAACTGGAGTGCAGCTGCAAAATATTTTGCAGTATGTGATAGCACCACGACCCATCTGTTTTGCATCTACCATTAATCAGAAAGGTGAAATCAACTTGAGTCCTTTTAGTTATTTCAATATTTTCAGCGTTCAACCACCTATTTGTATTTTTTCTCCATCTAGAAGACTTCGTGATAATACGACCAAGCATACGCTAGACAATATCAATGAAGTTGCGGAATGTGTCATCAACATTGTTAGCTATGAAATGGTAGCACAAACCTCTTTAGCAAGTTGTGAATACCCGCAAGGTGTGAATGAATTTGTCAAATCAGGTTTCACGATGCTGCCATCAGATGTTGTAAAACCTCCACGCGTTGCTGAATCACCTGTACAATTGGAGTGCCGCATAAATCAAGTCATCCCACTTGGAGAAAAAGCAGGTTCTGGTAATTTGGTCATTGCAGAAATCTTACGCATCCATCTATCAGAAAGTATTCTGGACGATAAAGGGAATATTGATCAAACTGCATTAGACCTTGTCGCCCGCCTTGGTGGAAACTGGTATGCACGTATTAACAAAGATTCATTGTTCCAATTGGATAAACCCAATGAAAAAATTGGAATGGGATTTGATCAACTCCCTGCAGTATTATTAAATGCAGATTGGTTATCCAATAATGAAAAAGCGCAACTGGCCAATCTCAGTAATCCGCCAGGCAAAAAAGATGCTTTCGAATTAATAGATCCTGCAATGCAACAAATGTTTACATCATCAGATCAATCCAATACTCAGTTGGTGCAGGTTCAAATAAAAGACATGTTGAAAAAAGGGGAAGCCCTCAATGCATGGTATTTAGCGATTCAGCTTTGTTGATTTTAGACAAAAATCATCTTCTTGTCAATGATGGAAAGTCCATCTTTAATCAACTTCTGATGATCATCAGAAATCTCGCTTCGATTGTCCAGATGAGACCTGACTTCAAAATAGAGCTCATGCAATTCTTCTTTTGTTGCAGCAATTTCTGCAATCTCCATCGCTCCTAACCAATCTTCAGGAAAATACAGCTTCAGTTCATTCCATAAAAACGACAACTTACTTATATTATCATTCCCTTCTCTTATTGCTCTAATTTGAGCAAACAATTGATGATACTGAAGATCATATGCTGAATACACAGCTCTTTCAGTCTTTTTACCCGACAGGTGCAATCCATCATCAAACAACATCTTGTCAGCAGCACCACTGAATACAGAAGGAATTCCACCACCTACAATCAAATGAAGACTTCCCTGTGATTTAGCATGTAAGATGCGTCCGTCAGGGTGTTTAATATCAACTTCATTAAATACTATCTGCTCAAGATTTCCTTCGCTGAAAAGTAAATGGTCTATAAACCCATCAACTTGTATTCCATTAGTAAATTCAAATTGAGTATTTAATTCTTCTGCGATACCAAGATCAACTAAAGATGCTCTATCAAGTTGATTGATTGCAACTCTTGAATTTTTAAGCTTCCCAATAACAATCTTACAACCCTCGATAAATTTAGTTGGTCCAAAACCTTCAATCACTTTATCGTTTCTGCACAATGCAGATGGACCTTTTGTCGTAATCCAGGAAATATCATACTCTGCATCCTCAATGAAAGAATCTACTAGCCCGCTAATTTGAAGTCCCTTATCCAAAACTATTGTACAAATCTGTTGTGATGCAATTGCTTTTTGCAGACCACTTACCCCCCCGGTTGTCATGGCCATGCCCGACTCAAACTGATGTAATACATCCAAAAGATTTTCAAATGTTGGTGTTACAAAAAGCTG
>CAZVYI010000160.1:0-2073 GCA_964631755.1 uncultured Sphingobacterium sp.
CTGCTGCCCATGCACGTTCCACCAAGCCAAACATTTTTGGAAAGGCAAGGTATTCCAGGTCTGCAGCGCTGCGAATATTCTCGCTCCAGAGTTCGCCTTGCATGCCGACAATATTTGTTTTACCATAATCAGTCAGTTTGTCCTTGCCTTGTAAAATTGCTGGATCAATGGGTACACCAAATCTGTCGACTGTCGTGTTTTTTAAATAATCATAAGGAATGAAATAAAACGGTTTATCGATATCGACAAAACCTCCCCAGTAGTATCCCACTTCGTTGAAATCTTTTTGATAAGCCAAATCAAAATAAACATTTGAAACTGGACAAAGTATAACCTTGTATCCTCCATTTGCCAATCGATAAGGTAAGTCTTCTGCACCCCATCCTACAACAGTATTCCACACATAAGTATGAAAATTGTTGTTGGCAAATTCTGGATTCACCATCATCACTCTGTTGCCATCCACCTTAGATTCACGCATGCCAATCTCTTCCCAACCAGATAAATACAGATTGCGTTGTTTTAAAATATTGTAGACTTTGTCCCAGTAGTACAACCACAAATCACTTGTTTGTCTGTATTTATCTTTCGGTAATGTCTTTAATAAATTTTGTGCGATAGGTGATTTCTCCCAAACGCCCTGTGGTACTTCATCTCCACCAACATGAATCGTTTTGAGAGGCATACCGGCTTCATTGTGCATGCTAATAAATGCATCGACAGTTGTTGAGATGAAATTATAAACTCCCGGCTGTGCAACACACATTACATTGTCGCGAAAATTTTGTGCAGACAAGTAAATGGATTTATCCTCGGGGTCAGAAAGCAAATATTGTTTAGCTTCTTCAGGTTTTCCCTCATTCATCAATCTCCTGTAACGTGCATCCATGGCTTTTATGGCAGCACGAGCATGACCAGGTGTTTCAATTTCAGGAATGACTTCAATGAATTTCGATTTGGCATGTTTGAGTATTTCGATGTAATCATTGCGTGTATAATAACTGCTCTGAATATTATTGATGTCTCCGCCAGAGCCATAGGCTGAAGGCATATGTTCTTTGCTGTCGAGTGTATGTCCGCGTTGTACACCAACAGTCGTCAGTTCTGGCAATGCAGGAATTTCAACACGCCATGCATCATCTTCGCTGAAATGGAAATGAAGTTTGTTGAGCTTGTACATGGCCATCCAGTTCAACATTTTCTTGATTTCTTCTTTGGTCTGGAAATTCCTGGCAACATCTATATGTAAACCACGATAAGCAAACCTTGGGTGGTCTGTTATTTCAATACAGGGAACAGAAAGTGTTGCTTGTTTTGTTTTCCAAGCATCCAGAGGTAATAAGCTTTTTAAAGATTGAATGGCATAGAAGATGCCGACAGCCTTCGATGCGCTGATCTTGATTTTATTTTTTGTTACACTCAATGTATAACCTTCCTCGGGAAGGGCATTGTCAACTGTCAATTGAATGCTATTCACTGCATTCTGGTCTGCTGAAAATGTTGCCGTTGTAAATGATGCTAATTCATCTTTGAGGTAGGCTGCCTCATTTGTGAATACTGGATCGAATACTATTGCAGTTGAGGATGAAATGGTGTTGGTCCCTTCTTTAGTTTGATAAGTGACAGGTGTGGGAAATACTTTTGGTAAAGATTGTATGGCGATGTCTTGAATGTTAGCGTTTTGATCAAATACCATTTCCGGAGTAATCTGATCGTTTTTCTGATCAGGTGATCTTTTGAATTTATTGATGTCTGCTGGTGGTGTAGCAGTTGTTCTGTTAATCGCGTATGCTTTCTTTGGGTCGTTGTCCCACACCAAATAATAACCTGCAGGAGCATCAGAGATATTAAATGCCCATGCATCACCTATTCCCTCTGCAGTAATGCTTTCTCCTGATTTTAATCCTTTGAAACCAGCAGCTGGTTTCAAATAAAAAAGATCGCCATGGATTCTGAATGATTTCAACCCGGAAGTAAGATTGCTGTCTACGATTTCCCTGTTGGCATTGTAGTAGATAGTCCAGCCACTTGGAGGAATTATCGATTTTTTACTGTTGTTGGTCAGGGTGAACG
>CAZVYI010000161.1:0-1983 GCA_964631755.1 uncultured Sphingobacterium sp.
ACCAAATGCTCTTCGCTTTGTCCAACTGGCACCAGATCTGTATTGGATGGAAAATAAACCCGCTTTGTAATTTCATTTTCAGACGCGACAGCCTTGTGTCCCAGGTCTAGACAAATTCTTTTCTCGCTTGGTTTGGAAATTACTCTTGTGAGGATATGCAAGGCAGGTGTGAACTGCTGTTCCGGACAAATTGTAGCATATCCATAGTCCCAGAATATGTTGGTACCAGGACTACATTCCCGATCAGATTTTTTTGCATGAATTGAAAAACTTGGTGACCCTCCTGCAATGATCAATGGTCGCGTATATCCTTTTTGCTCAAGCTTTTCTATCCATGTATAAACTTTTTGAAAAGCAAGCTCACAAGCTTGTTCTCTTTCAACGGGATTGGCTTGTCTGTGCTGACCATCATAGACATGTAAGCCACTAAAATTTAAATGAGAAGCTGATTGAATAAATTCATACAACTCAAATGCAGATTCATCAGGGATGATTCCTGTTCTGTTCATACCTACATTGAGATCAATAAATAAATTCAGTTTTATTCCTGCTTCATGAAACTTCGCATTGATGCGTTCTGCTTGTTGCACATCATCTGCAATTGTAGAAAATTGGGTAGCGGGGTAGGTCTGTATCAATTTAATCAAACGGTCGATTTTCATACCCACTGGCTGATGTGCCAGTAAAATATCTTTGGCATTATTGATGGCCAGGAGTTCTGCTTCTGCAATAGTGGCGCACTTGAATTTATAAATACCCTGCTCTTGCATCATCCTGATGCCTTCTGCAGTTTTATGTGTTTTGATATGTGGACGAAGTCGCTCTACACTACCAGCCATTTTTATCATCTCTGCAATGTTGTTGCGTACCAAGGCTGGATAAACAAGTAGAGCAGGGGAGTCAATTGTTTCGAAGTTCATTTATGTAGGTTAAGTGATTCAGACAGGCTGCACAATCAATATTTATTCTACTACAAAGCAGGACAGGGCTTCTTCAATTTCTTCAACGTTATTTAAGGTGACAAGCTGTGTTCTTAATGGTTTTATGTTGGGTATACCTTTGAGATAATTGGCGTAATGTCTTCTCATTTCAAAGATGCCCAATTTTGGTCCCTTCCATTTGATGGATGCATGCAGATGTTGTCTGATTACTTCAAGTCGCTCTTCAAAAGTAGGAGGCGCTAAATGTTCGCCTGTCGCAAAATAATGTTTTACTTCTCTGAAAAACCAGGGATAACCAATTGCTGCTCTTCCAATCATTATTCCGTCAACACCATATTTGTTTTTATATTCCAATGCTTTTTCTGGGGAGTCTACATCACCGTTTCCAAAAATGGGAATATGCATTCTTGGGTTATTTTTCACTTTTGCAATCCAGCTCCAATCTGCCTCACCCTTGTACAATTGGCTTCTGGTTCTACCGTGAATGGACAATGCTTGTACACCAATATCTTGCAAACGTTCAGCTACTTCTACGATATTGATGCTATCAAAATCCCAGCCGAGTCTTGTTTTTACTGTAACTGGAATGGTCGTTGATCTGATGACGGCTTTCGTGAGACGAACCATCAAATCAATGTCTTTTAAAACTGCAGCCCCTGCACCTTTGCAAACCACTTTTTTTACAGGGCAACCAAAATTAATATCGAGTAAATCTGGGTTGACAGTTTCTACAATACCAGCGCTGATGGCCATGGCTTCTTCATCTCCACCAAAAATCTGAATGCCAACAGGGCGCTCATCATCGAATATGTCAAGTTTTTGTCGGCTTTTCAGTGCATCTCTGATCAATCCTTCCGTACTGATAAATTCAGTATACATCAAATCAGCTCCATTCTTCTTGCACACTGCACGAAATGGGGGGTCACTCACATCTTCCATTGGTGCCAGGAGGATGGGGAAGTCGGGTAAATTTATGTTGCCTATCTTTATCATGCTATTCGTGCAAAGTTACAAAGAAGAAATATGGAACAGCAACAACAAA
>CAZVYI010000162.1:0-1979 GCA_964631755.1 uncultured Sphingobacterium sp.
TTTCGTAAAAAAACAAAAGGCGTTCTCTTACAGAACGCCTTTACTATATAATTTATCTTGAGTTTAGTTTTGATTAAAGAGATTATCTTTCATCATCCCTAATCCCTGTTCTCTAAACCCTATTCCCTATTACCCCAACACTTCATTCATTGCACGAACAGCAGCAGCGCTTTTTTCAAAAGCTTCTTGTTCAGCTGCATTCAATTCAAGTGGAAGGATTTTTTCCCAGCCATTTTTCCCAATGACTACTGGTACACCCAAGCAAATATCATTTTGTCCATATTCACCTTCAAGTGCCACGCAACAAGTGAAGAGTTTTTTCTCATCTCTTAGTATGCTGCTTACCAAAGCTGCTCCAGCAGCACCAGGTGCATACCATGCTGATGTACCAATCAATTTGGTTAAAGTAGCACCACCCACCATTGTATCAGCAACAATTTTGTCTTGTTGTTCCTGGTTCAGGAATTGTGTTACAGGAATGCTGTTCCAAGTTGCTTTACTGATCAAAGGAATCATGGTTGTGTCACCATGTCCACCCACTACAATGGCATTTAAATCACTGGCACTGCAGCCCAGGTGTTGTGAGAGTTGGTATTTGAATCGGCTGCTATCCAATGTTCCACCCATACCAATGATTCTTTGTTTGGGTAAGCCAGTAGATTTCAAAGCAAGGTAAGTCATGGTATCCATTGGATTACTGATCACTATAATGATGGTATTTGGAGAATATTTCAAAACATTTTCGCAAACTGTTTTTACAATACCAGCATTGGTGCCAATGAGTTCTTCACGGGTCATGCCAGGCTTACGTGGAATACCTGAGGTGATCACAACTACTTGACTGTCTGCGGTCTTTGCATAATCGTTTGTAGAACCAGTAATCTTGGTGTCAAAACCGAGCAATGCTGCAGTCTGCTGCATGTCTTGGGCTTTACCTTCTGCAAAACCTTCTTTGATGTCTAACAAAACAAGTTCAGTACATACTCCAGCGCGAGCAATATTATCGGCACAAGTTGCGCCTACTGCACCAGCTCCAATTACAGTAACTTTCATTTTTTTTAATTTATAGGTAAGATAGATTGTTTGCGCCGCAAAGGTATGGTGTTATTTGCCAAATTGGATTACCTTTGCCGCCTCAAATCATAGTTATGGCAAATACGTCGGATATTTCAAGAGGCATGATCATTAAATTAGATGGTAGTCTTTACACAGTTATTGAATTCGGAGAAAACAAAACTGCACGTGCAGCTGCGAAAGTTTGGGCAAAGCTCAAGGGTGTAGACAATAGCAGGTCAATTGAAAAGACCTGGAACAGTGGTGACACCATTTTCCCGGTTCGTGTTGAGAGAAAAAGCTATCAATATTTATATAAAGACGAAACCGGGTTTAATTTCATGGATAATGAAACTTTTGAGCAAGTAGCAATTGGTGAAAGCCTTGTAGATGCACCTCAGTTTTTGAGTGATGGCCAGGAAGTTTCTGTACTCTTTAATACAGAAACTGAACAACCGATGAGTGTTGAACTACCAGATAAAGTAGTTTCAAAAGTAACTTATTCTGAACCTGGGTTAAGAGGAGATACTGCAACCCGTACTTTAAAACCAGCAACGGTTGAGACAGGTGCAACAGTAATGGTACCTTTATTTGTAAACGAAGGGGATGTAATCCGAATCAATACAAAAACAGGTGAATATATCGAAAGAGTAAAGGACTAGATTTATCGATTTTTAGATAAAAACGACTCAAAAAGCCCTGATTTTTCAAAAAATTGGGGCTTTTTCTATAAAAATTGCTTCAAATTTAATTTGGCGGGTATATGTTTTTCTCTGACCTTTACCTCCCGATTTCAACCCAAAAAATATTTAAAATGGATTTGAAGCAAATTCAGGATCTCGTTAAAATGGTCAACAAGTCAAATATCAGTGAACTGACCATTGAGGAAAAAGACATTAAAATTACCATTAAGCAAAAAGAGGATA
>CAZVYI010000163.1:0-1843 GCA_964631755.1 uncultured Sphingobacterium sp.
ATGTATTGTAATCAACAAATACAAAAACATCCCCATCATCTGGCTATTCTTTATGCCGGCTTGAATTGCATGCCCGATCATTAGCGTCACGATTTTCTTTAAGGGTTTAGCATCTTTTTGTAATTCAAATAATTAGATATGTCACTTTTTAATATAACCTCTGAGACTGGGGTACTTAGAAAATTATTGGTACATAGTCCAGATAACGGACTAGGAAAAGTAGTGCCTTCAAAGGCACAAGACTGGCTTTTTGAAGATATTGTTCACCTGGATACCATTCGTCGGGATGAATACGACTACTATATTAAGTTGTTGTTGTATTTCCTAGATCCCGAAAAAATAAAAGGAAAACTAAAAGAAATTGATGATCCTGCTTCTAACAGGGTATTTTATCAGCCAGGCCACCATCATTTTTACAGATCGGAAAATGTGATTGAGCTTCAGTGGTTACTCGAAGAAATTCTGGTTGATGATAATTTAAAATCGCAAATGATTGCTGCAGTTTGTGCGCTTGAAGGCTGCACACATGCAACCCAGCAATTGTTGTGTAAATATTCTCCGGTAGAATTGGCCAGTTGTTTACTATCAGGAACAGGAAAAGATAAATCAGTTTTGTTTGCTCCAATTCCCAACTTCATTTTCACCCGTGACATTGGCATTGTAGTGAAAGATCATTTAATTTTAAACAAGCCAGCCAAAATTGCAAGACATCGTGAAGCATTGCTAGCGCGTTATATTTTTTTCCATCATCCGCTGTTTTTTGCTTACAGAAATAATATAATAGAACTTAAACAAAATAAGCCTGTCTTTCTCATGCCTGAGAATGATAACAGCAACAAGATTACTTTAGAGGGCGGCGATGTAATGATGGTTTCACCTGAACATTTGGTGGTGGGCATTAGTGAAAGAACTTCATCTGCTGCCGCAGCTCAACTTACTGAAACATTGTTCCAGCGTGGATTAGTGAGCAAGGTGAGTGTTGTTAAAATACCTGCTAAGCGCGATTACATGCATATTGACACCATCTTCACACAGGTGAAAAAAGATGTTTGGGTCATGATGGGATTGTTTTCCGAGCAAATGAATAATCACGATCATAGAAGCAGCATTGAAAAAAGTTTATTGGGTGATGAAGTTGAAAAGGCAGAAATCATCCAGTTTAATAAAGCAATGCCGCAACAACCTATTCATTTCAGTAGTCTGGAAGCATTGTTAAGAGACATCAGCATCAATGATTTGGGGTCTAAGGAAGTAAAAATTATTTTCTCAGGAAACAATGAGTATCCTTATGCAGTTAGGGAACAATGGACAGACTCTTGTAATCTGCTTGCTTTAAAAGAAGGTGTTGTACTTTCTTATGATCGAAATGAAAAAACCGTTGCTGCATTTGTTCAGGCAGGGTTCAAGGTGGCAAAAGTGCAGGATTTGATTCTGGATCTTGAAAATGATCGCATTGCTGTTGCAGATATTCATGATACAGTAATCATAATGCCTTCTGCAGAGCTTTCCAGAGCAAGAGGAGGATTTCATTGTATGAGTATGCCAATTAACAGAGATTAATATTTGTTATGAAAACAATAATGATGATTGAGCCGGTTTCCTTTGGATTCAATGAAGAGACGGCTTCAAATAATTATTTTCAAAGAAAAGAGCAGATTGAACATCCACAACAAAAAGCATTGCAAGAGTTCAATTCATTTGTTGATAAACTTCAATCACATGATATAGATGTGCTGGTGGTAAAAGATACTCCTTCACCATTGACACCCGATTCAATATTTCCCAACAACTGGATTTCAATTCATGAGGGAGGTACAATGGTTTTGTATCCTATGTATGCAAG
>CAZVYI010000164.1:0-1825 GCA_964631755.1 uncultured Sphingobacterium sp.
GCGGAAGTCAGGATGCGTTTCTTTAATGCAGGCAGCGATTGAATGATAAAAGACATTTCAGCTTCAAAACCCTGTTCGAGTGATTTATCAAACTCATCCAAGACCAGGGTCTCTATATGAGAAGTTACGATATTGCCTCTTCGAATATGATCGGCAAGTCTGCCAGGGGTTCCAACTATCAATGCTGGCGCCTGTTTCAAGTTGTTTTCTTCCGTCTCCCTCAAATGCCCACCATAGCAACAGGTAATTTTGAAGCCAGTCCCCATTTTCTTGAACACCTGCTCAATTTGCAAAGCAAGCTCACGAGAGGATACTACAATTAATGCCTGACAGATAGGCTTGGTCTTGTTCAACAATTGCGCGACAGGAAGAAGAAAAGCCAGAGTCTTTCCCGATCCAGTATCTGCCAACAATACAACGGAGTCATTTGATGCATTGGCTTCTAAGGAAGCCTTTTGCATGGTATTTAATTCCTTGATCTGTAAATTAGAAAGTGCATCCGAAATGGAAAAAGAATTTGACTGCATATCATAAAAGTACATCAATCCTAATTAGCATTTATCCTGATTGTAACACCTGAGAAAATTACAGTGTTTCCAACTCACGTTACAAATTGAACCGCACTACACACTGACTAGCTCATTTTTTTAAAAAATGGCTGCAACACTAACGAAAAGAATGGTACTGCCAAAGCCCCTATCGCATTGAGCCAAAGCCATCCGATATTGGTAAAGCCATACATCAGTAATACCAAGATCTCACCTGCAATTGCTGCAATGAAGACTGCATTTCCTCCAACTCTTTTCAAATAAAATGCTACCAGAAACACACCCAACATCACTCCGTAAAACCAAGAGCCAAGAATATTGACTGCCTCTATCAAGCTCCCAAGGTTGGTTGCAAACTGTGCAAAGATGATGCAAAACATCCCCCAAAATAAAGTGTATAATCGAGACAGATTAAACTCCTCAGCTGCGCTAGGGTTTTTATTGATATGAATTTTATGAAAATCAATGAGAGTTGAAGAGGAAAGTGAATTCAGTGTTGCAGATATACTTCCCCATGCAGCAAGAAAAATAACAGCTATTAACAACCCCACCAACCCTTTGGGGAGATGGTCTGTCACAAATCGAATAAAAATATAATTGGTATCGGACTGTTCAATTGCAATTCCAGAAGACTTAACCAATGCTGTCATCTTTTTTCGATTGGATTGCTCCTGGTCACTTATCTTCTTTAGTTCAAGGGCAAGTTGATGCTGATCTCCATTCTGCCATTGTATAAGCACTGCTTGTTTTTTTTGGGCAAGGAGTGCATGATCAGCTTCAATTTTTTCAACTTCTGATTTATAGGCAGTTGCTTTTAGTTTATCGACTGCCAGCTGATTGAAAAATACTGGTGAAGTATTAAACATGTAGTAAACAAAAACCAATACACCTATCAATAAAATAAAATATTGCATCGGTATTTTAACTATACCATTCATGATGAGCCCGATTCTGCTCTCTCTTATGGAACTTGCTGTTAGATATCGACCAACCTGACTTTGATCAGTCCCGAAATAAGAAAGCGCAAGAAAAAAACCACCAATTATACCACTAAAAATATTAAACCTGTCGTTCCAGTCGAATCCCTTCTCTGTAATACCTGTAGTGATCACATTCATCTTTCCCATATCTTTTCCTAAGGATATTGCTTCAACAAATCCAACTCCTTTAGGCATCATATTTACAACCAATATTGCGGCAAGTATTAATCCCGCGAAAATGATCCCCAGTTGCAATTGTTGTGTATAAGCAACAGCCCTAGCACCACCACTGATACT
>CAZVYI010000165.1:0-1756 GCA_964631755.1 uncultured Sphingobacterium sp.
ACGATCGTAACCAATGCCAGGCATTTTCAGGCCTTGGAAAAAGTTGCTTCATCAATCATCGCTATTCAAAATGGAATTGATCAGCGATTACCTGGAGATCTTCTAGCGATTGATATTAGACAATGTCTGCATTATCTAGGAGAAATCACGGGACAAATCAGTAACGAGGATCAGTTGGATTTCATATTCAGTAAATTTTGCATTGGTAAATAAAAATTTCATATTCAAGGTTAATCAATTTAAATTACAAAAATCACATATCAAATTATGTCTGTTTCGGATCGTTTAAAAGAACTGAAAGAAGAAAAGTCGGCTGCCAATTTAAAAGCTGCTGAAATGTTTTTAGCTGATAATGCTACCAAACAAGGTGTTGTGGTATTGTCTAGCGGATTGCAATATCAAATTTTAGTGGAGGGAAATGGGGATAAGCCAGCATTGCATAATGTTGTTACATGTCACTATCATGGTACATTAATAAGTGGTGAAGTTTTCGATAGTTCTGTTAAAAGGGGACAACCAGCTTCATTTCCTGTAAATGGTGTGATTAAAGGTTGGGTTGAAGCATTGCAATTGATGCCTGTAGGCAGCAAATGGCGTCTTTTTTTGCATCCCAATTTAGCATACGGTGATAGACAAGTTAGTGCACTGATTGGACCAAACTGTGGATTGATTTTTGATGTTGAATTGATTTCTTTTCGATAGAATGTCTTTTCACTAATTACTTAAGCAGAAATTGGGTAATAGGTAATTTAAAAACTCCTCCTCACCGCAAAAATCAAATTACTGCCTGCAGCTACAATACCCGATGAATAGGGTCTGTAACGTTGGTTGGTCATGTTTTCCCAACTTGCCGTAAATGATGTTTTTGAATCAAGCTGGTAACTTGTCCTCAAATTGATGGTATACCAGGAAGGTGAGTAGGGTTTACCATTTGCATCTTTTGCATAGATATCTGTCTTAACTTTTTCCACTGGTGCGAGTTGATCTGCACTAACTTCGCCATTATACATTACAGTTAATTCTACAAATACTTTGTTTCTGCTGTACCTCAAATTGGTATTGCCATAGAAGGGTGCTGCATGCCTTAATGGTACTTGCTCATTCTTCACATCATCTGTTTCCTGTCCATTGATCCAATTGGCAAAGCTTTGTACAAAAAGATCTCGACTGATTTGATAATGGAGACTTGTTTGTAATCCCCATACTCTTGCAGTAGAAACATTTTGTAATGCCTGTACTTTACTCTTCACGCCATTAAAGGTGATGCTATCATTTCCGTTAAATTGAAAAGGCCTTAAAGTAATGGCATTGTTCAACCAGGTATGAAAGATATTCAGTTCCAATTTTAAGCGGTTACTGAATTTAATAACAGTACCTAGTTCAGCATTCCATGCATATTCAGATGTCAGATTTGGATTGGGGACGGTTATAAATCCAGGAACACTTTCAAATAGCTTGCCAACATCATCAATGTTTGGCATTCTGTATCCTGTTGATAAATTACCATTGATCTGAACCGTCGCCGATGGTCTATATACTAATCCAAGATTTCCTGTAAGTCCACCATCATTTATATTACTGTTTCTATAAGGAAACTTTATAAAGGTAGTATCAAAGTTGGCATTGAGCTGGTTGTAGCTGTACCTCAAACCACTCAGCAAGGTCCATTTTTCTTTGAGATTGATTTTGTAACTGCCATATAATCCGCTGGTTTGCCAATTGCTGTTGTTGGGATAGCGACTCACAAAAGGTGTCA
>CAZVYI010000166.1:0-1756 GCA_964631755.1 uncultured Sphingobacterium sp.
AAATGCAATGCAAAGTGTAAGGCGGATGTTTGTTTCATTAGCAGACATGGGAATTGCACAACCGGTTATACTTGTAACGGATAGTAAGATGCAAACTCCAGATGAACATTTGATTCATTTTGCTACAGAGACAGGTGCATTGTTGTTGGAAGGATTGGGTGATGGAATTTGTTTGGGTTACAGAGGAGAAGTTAAATTAGAAAATCCGCAGGTGAAGGGAAGAACTTATTTACCTGTGAAGGATATTTATCAGTTCACCAACAATACTGCATTTAGTATACTGCAAGCAACCAGAACGCGTATTTCAAAAACAGAATACATCAGTTGTCCGAGTTGCGGTAGAACCTTATTTGATTTGCAAGAAACTACTGCAAAAATTCGATCGGTGACCAATCACTTGAAAGGCGTAAAGATTGCCATCATGGGATGCATTGTAAATGGTCCTGGTGAAATGGCTGATGCCGACTTCGGTTATGTTGGAAGCGGTCCCGGTAAAATTACTTTGTACCGCAGCAAGGAAGTCGTTAAGAAAAATGTAGATAGCGAAGTTGCTGTTGATGAACTCATCAATCTATTAAAAGACAGCGGTGCGTGGGTGGAGCCAGCGTAGTAATTTTATTCAGAACTTAATTTGCATTCTCTTTTTGCTCCTGTAATTTCTTCATTTCCTTAATTATTACAGATAGCACCAAACTGCTTAAGATTATTTTAAGCCAATTGCTACCTGTCGGAATCATTAGCCATACAAATAGAACTAATAGTAGTGCTGAACTAATTCTTACATATGATTGAAATGGAGATTTCAGCTTAATTATAGCAAAAGGTATTGTAATTAAAATCACAATTGATAAGAAGATCAGAAAAATTTCGTTCATAGTTTGAATTTACTGATTTTAATGCACCCATTTATATGTTTTTATAAAGCACAGATTTTTAAGCTTATTTATATGATTATTATTTATTATAACAGTGATTTGTATTAATCATTGAATCAAATACCTTTACAGCAAATCGATCTGAGTAAATGATCTCTTTATCCATCATCATTGTCAACTATCGTTCCTGGAAAAGATTGTCGGCTTGCCTACACAGCATTGAGCAGCAAGGCTTGCAAGATCTTGAGGTGATTGTCGTTGATAATTTTTCTAATGATGGTCAAGGCGAATCTTTCGCAGTACAATTTCCACACGTGAAATGGATTATGCAAAACATCAATGGTGGTTTCGCACAAGCATGTAACATGGGTGCTTCACATGCACGTGGCAATTGGTTGTTGTTTCTCAATCCAGATACGATTTTGAATACACCTGTTTTGAATCCTTTATTGGAAAAAGCAGAACAAAAAACCGATTGGAAATTAATTGGTATTCGTCAGTTGAATGATGCAGGTAAAGACACCCATCCCCATGGCATTTTTTTAAAGTGGTGGAATGTGTGGCCTCCCTTTAGATCTTTAGAAAGATTGATAAAGGGTCGTGAGTTTTCAAAACAATTTTTAAGTACTGCGTCAGTTAGTTTTCCTGATTGGATTTCAGGAGCATTTGTATTGATCAGGAAAAACGACTTCCAGGAATTGGGTGGATGGGATGAACGATTCTGGATGTATTATGAAGACATGGATTTGTCGAAACGTGCAGCCGACAAAGGATGGAAGAGGGTGATGTACAACGAATTGGTTTGTATTCATTCTCATGGAGGATCATCGAGAATTAATCACGACATCAAAGCGCTGACAAAATCGACTGTAATCAAATCA
>CAZVYI010000167.1:0-1612 GCA_964631755.1 uncultured Sphingobacterium sp.
ACAATTTACTATCATTTTGGCAATATATTTATTTGTCATTTTGTTTCGTGAAAAAGCCAAAGGAACATTTAGGCCAAAAAATTAAGCGTCTGAGGGCTTATAGGGGACTAACTCAGGAGGATCTAGCAAGGAGTCTTGGCAAGACGAGGTCGCTTGTCTCCTTTTTTGAAAGAACGGGAAATATCAATAAATACACACTTCAAGAGATTTCTCAGCTATTGAATACAACTCCTGAAGAATTAGAAAATGATACTATTCATGTGAGTCCAGCAACAGCAACAGCTAGGCAAAGTTTTGGAGGACCTCAAGAAAAATTAATCAGCCAGTTACAAGAAGAAATCAGTTTTCTTAAAGAAACGATCAATCACCAATGGCAATTGTTGAAAGATTTGTCAAAAAGCAAATAGCTAGCTTATTGCAGTTTTTCGAAATCAATGATGTATTCTGAGATATACTGATGATTCTCGCCTTCCATATCTTTTACAAACAATCTTGCTTTTTTTCCTAATCTCAGACAAGTACGCTTGGCCTTGATATCTTCTTCTGTGTTCATTGGTTGTAAAGAAGGATACCAAAGAACATGTCCGGGTTTTTGCAAGACCAGCTGAGGCTTACTCCATTGTTGTGAATGATCAGCAGCACCCAGGTCTTTGTTTTTGTTGAAAGAAATATAAATTTTATCTCCCACCCATTTTTGTCCCTCTACTCTACCCATCATCA
This sequence comes from uncultured Sphingobacterium sp., assembly GCA_964631755.1. GTDB lineage: Bacteria > Bacteroidota > Bacteroidia > Chitinophagales > Chitinophagaceae > Pollutibacter. The sequence continues at coordinate 721 of CAZVYI010000167.1, forward strand.
TTACCCAGCAATTCAAGTATTCATTCCAGCTTACCGAAGGCCCCCAATGAAAATTACCTCCAGCTCTGGAAGCAGCACCACCCTTGTCTTCTTTTGCGATTTGAAGCGAAGCAATGGGCTTTCCTATTCCATTGTAAGCAGCAGCAAACGCTTTTCCATCCCAACGCTGGGCCTTGCCTTGTGGATTATCGAGGTCTTTGATTTTTATTCTGGCAACACTGATGCATTGTCCGCTTGCTTCAAAAACTGAATCATAGTTATTTGCATCGTACACACCTGGATAGCTGTACTCGCCATAAAACAAATACAAATATTCTCCACTCGCGACAGCTGAAGGATCACCTACTCCACCAGCAAAAGTTAGAGAGGTATTATGTGGCTTGGGAATCATTCTAGGCTGAAGATCTTCAATAAACAATCCTTTATTTTCCCATGAATGTCCGCCGTTAGTTGATTTCATGACGCCAATGCGACAAACAGCCGCAACAGATTGTGGTCCAGTCAAGCCTTCCGGCCAAAGTGAATCAATATACCCTTCTCCAGTCTTTGGATCATAAGGAAGTGTTTCTGGATAGTTTTCGTTGTGGTAAACTGCATATAGTGTTTTACCTGATTTATCTTCTTGTGATTGATATACGGTTTCAAACCAAACAGCACCATGCAATCCAGGTGTACCTGGAGGAGTATTGGGCGGCATAATTGGATCAGTAAATTGATCGTGTGGTGTTAAAAAAACTTCGTCGGCATTTTTACCACTTGCAAACTCAAGCTCATTGGAATATCCCCAAACAGGATCTTCTCCATACTTGCCAGGAAATATCCTGAAAGTATCACCAATCCAGGCTTCTGCCATATTACAATCGACAAAAGATTTGAAAACAAATTTTTCAGA